>NZ_JBHYXC010000007.1:99278-207249 GCF_042751495.1 Streptomyces sp. NPDC059373
CGGCCCCCGCCCCACGCCCCCCCCCCACCGCAGGCGGGGTGGTGCGGTTACCGAGTGCCCTTCGCGGCGAAGGTGGCGATGGTGTCGACGTTGGTCTTGTCGACGAACGCGGGTCCGGTCAGGACGGGTGCTTCGCCGCCGCCGCT
Organism: Streptomyces sp. NPDC059373; assembly: GCF_042751495.1. NCBI lineage: Bacteria > Bacillati > Actinomycetota > Actinomycetes > Kitasatosporales > Streptomycetaceae > Streptomyces > Streptomyces sp. NPDC059373. Next base: position 99,425 of record NZ_JBHYXC010000007.1, read on the forward strand.
GTAGTTGCCGTTGGTCTTGTAGAGCCACAGGGAGTCGACCGCGAGGTAGCCCTGCAGGAAGGGCTGCTGGTCGACGGCGAACTGGATGTCGCCGGCCTTGATGGCACTGACGAGGTCCTTGTTGAGGTCGAAGGTGGCGACCTTGGCCTTGCTGCCGGCGTCGGAGACGGACTGCACCGAGGTCAGTGCGAACGGGGCGCCGAGGGTGACGACCTCGTCGATGGAGGGGTCCTGCGTGAGCTTGGCGGTGATCATGGACTTCACGGACGGCATGTCGGTGCCGGTGACGTAGAGGTTCTCGGTCTTGCCCTGGAAGGTCTTCTTCACGCCTGCGCAGCGGTCTTCGAGGTTGACGTCGCCTTGGGCTTGGACGACGCAGAGGACGTGCTTGGCGCCGGTGGTGTTGAGCTTGGTGCCGAGTGCCTGGCCGGAGACGGATTCGTCCTGGCCGAAGAACGACAGCAGGCCCTGCTTCTTCCAGTCGGTCAGGCCGGCGTTGAAGCCGACGACCGGGATGCCGGCAGCTTCGGCCTTGGCGACGACGGCCTTCATGGCGTCGGGCTTGGCAAGGGTGACCGCGATGCCGTCGACCTTCTGGTCGATCGCGTTCTGGATCAGGTTGGCCTGGGTGGCGGCGTTCTCGTTGTTGGAGTAGATGAGCTTGACGTTGTCCTTGGCGGCGGCGGCCTGGGCGCCCTTGCGGATGGTGTCCCAGAAGGTGTCGCCGGAGGGCGCGTGGGTGACCATGGCGATCGTCATCCGGGGCGTGTTGGCCTTGCCTGCCGAGCCGATGTCGGCGGTCCCGTCGGCCTTCTTACCGCCGGAGCTGCTGGAGCAGCCGGCAACGAGGAGGGTGGCCGCGGCGGCTGCGGCCAGGACCGGGGCGAATCTGCGGCGGCGGGGAGGGGACGTGTGCTTCATCGTGCATGCACCTCGCTGTGCAATGGAGGGGAGGGGGAGACGAGGGGGGATGGCTGGTGAGGGAGCGGGGTCAGATTGCGGCTGCGGCGGCCTTGAGGTTTTCGGCGGCCAGGCGCAAGCCTTCGATCTGGTCGAATTCCTGGTCCTCGTGCTCGATGTTGATCGCCATGTCCGGATCGACGGCGTGCAGGGCCTTGAGGAACTCGGTCCAGAAGGCGACGTCGTGGCCGCGGCCGACGGCGACGAAGTCCCAGGAGGCGTTCTTGGGCCAGCGGCTGAGCGTGTAGCGGCCGCCGAGGGAGAGGACGTCCGGCTCGTCGGGCCGGACCCGCACGTGGCGGTGGTCGAGGACGCCGTTGACCTTCGCCTCCTCGTTGATGCGCGTGTCCTTGGCTGCGGCGTTGTAGACGAGGCTGCCGAGGCGGTTGACGGCCACGACCGGGTCGATGCCCTGCCAGAACAGATGGCTTGGGTCCATCTCCGCGCCGACGTGGGTGGCGTTGATCTCGGTGGCGAGGCGCTCCATCGTTCCGACGTTGTAGACCAGGTTGTGCGGGTGCATCTCGATGCAGATCTTCACGTCGGCGGCCGCCGCCCGTGCCTGGATGTCCTTCCAGAAGGGGATCGCCACCTCGTCCCACTGGTAGTCGAGGGCGTCGAGGTAGGCGCTGTCCCAGGGCAGCACCGTCCAGGAGGGAAGCCGGCCGCCTGGGTCGGAGGCGGGCAGCCCGGACATCGTCACAACGCGCTTGACGCCGAGGAGAGCGGCCAGTTCGATCGCGTCCCGCACATCCTGGGCGTGCTTGTCGCGCACCTCGGGGTCGGGGTGGAGCGGATTGCCATTGCAGTTCAGCGCGGTGAGGGCCACGCCTGCCGCCTCGAACTGGGCGAGGTACGCGTGACGCGCGTCCCGGCTCGCCCTGATGTCGGCGATCGGCAGGTGCGGGGCGGCCAGGAAACCACCCGAGTTGATCTCCGCGCTGTCCAGCCCCAGGTTGCGGAGTACTTCGAGGGCCTCTGCGAGGGGCTTGTCGTGCAGCACTGCGGTGTAGGCACCGAGCTTCATGGCATGTTCCTTTACGGGGACGGGTGTTCGGGCGGAAGGCCGGGGCGGCCGGCGTCACTGGACGCTGACTGCCTTGCCGTCGGCATCGGCGGAGGCCACGATCGCGTCGATCACGCGCAGGTTGTGCAGACCGTCCGCGAGCGAGGGGCAGTGCGGGAGGCGGTCCAGTCCGGCGATCTGTTCGAGGAAGGCCCGTGCCTGCCAGACGAAGAACTCGTGCTGCCCGTGACCGACGCTGGGGAAGTCCATCGGCAGACCCCCGGCGATGTACGGGTGCTGGGGGCCGATGACGACCCGGCGGTAGCCGTTTGCCCGCTCGGGCAGGGAGGGGTCGGCGAGGGTGAACTCCGCTGGGCGGGACAGGTCGAAGGCCGCGGCCCCGCCCCGGCTGAAGACCTCGAAGCCGAGCGAGTTCGCCAGACCGAAGGCGACGCGGGAGACCGAGAAAGTGCCGACGGCGCCGGACTCGAAGATCGCGGTGAAGGTGGCGATGTCCTCGTTCTCGACGGCCTGCCGCTCCTCACCGACCTGTACGTTCGCCGAGTGCCCCACGGCGGCGCCCACAGGCACGGGGCGGTCGGGCACCTGGGTCGACAGCACCGCGCCCTGCACGCTCCGGACCGGGCCGCAGAAGTACTCGCCGAGATCGATCAGGTGACTGCCGATGTCGGAGAGCGCCCCGGAACCGAGGCCGCCTCGGTAGCGCCAGCTGATGGGGGCGTCGGCGTCGTGCCCGTAGTCGCACCAGTAGTGCCCGTTGAAGTGCTGGACCTGACCGAGCGGCCCGTCGGTCACCTGCTGCCGAATGGCGTTGATGGCGGGTGAGCGGCGGAAGGTGAAGCCGGTGGCCGCCACCAGGCCGCTGCTCTCCGCTGCCTCCACCATGGCGGCGGCGTCGGCCACGCTCGGTGCCAGCGGCTTCTCGCACAGTACGTGCTTGCCCGCAGCCAGCAGGCCCTCCACGATCTCGCGGTGCAGATGGTTGGCCACCACGACGCTGACCGCGTCGATGTCGGGCGCCTTGGCGATCGCCCGCCAGTCGGTCTCGGCACGCTCGAAGCCGTAGCGACGGGCCGCATCGCGGGCGAAGGGCTCGTGGGCGTCGGCGACGGCCACCAGGCGCACCTCGGGCAGGTCGGCGTCGTACAGGGTCGAGGCGGCGCGGTACCCGTTGAGGTGGGCGCGGCCGGCCATGCCGGCCCCGATGACCGCCACCCCGATCGGCTTGGTACTCATCGTGGTTCCTCTCCAGCGCGCCAAGGCGCGTCACTCAAGTTTGTCCGGTCAACAGGTCTTTTTAAAGCGCTTTAAGTTGCTGGTACTATGAGTCTCGTTTCACGAGCGTGTCAAGGGTGTTGCACCGGGAGAATCCGGCAGGAGGACATGTGCACGAAGCAGGCTCCGCACCCCGCCCGAACGGCACGAGTGCGGCCACTCGCCCCCGGCTTGAGGACGTCGCCGCACGGGTCGGCCTGTCGACGGCGTCGGTGTCCCTGGTCCTGCGCAACGCGCCGGGTCCCAGCGAGCGCACCCGCAAGCGTGTCCTCCAGGCGGCCGCGGAACTCGGCTACCGAGCCGACCGCAACGCCAGCCTCCTGGCTCGCCGGCGCAGCCGGCTGCTCGGCGTCATGGTCGACATCCACAGCCCCTTCCACGCCGAGTTGGTCGAGCACCTCCACACGGCGGCCGAGGAAGTCGGCTACGACCTCGTACTCAGCACCCAGACCCGCACTCGCGACGAGAACACCGCCGTCGAGACACTCCTGGCCTTCCGCAGCGAGGCACTGATCCTCCTCGGCCCGACCGCACCCGCCGCCACCCTCACCGCCCTCGACCAGAAGCTCCCCGTCATCGCCGTGGGCCGCCGGATCGCCACCGCCGACCTGGACGTCGTACGTACCGCAGACGACGCCGGAGTCGGCCAGATCGTCGACTACCTGGTGAGCCTGCGACACCGCGCGATCGTCTACGTCGACGGCGGCAAGGGCGTCATCGCCACCGACCGGCGCCGCGGCTACCGCAACACCATGCGGCGCCACCATCTGGACGAGCACATCCGCATCCTCACCGGAGACCACACGGAGGAATCGGGCGAACGCGCCGCCCGCCAGCTACTCGCCAGCGGTGACCTGCCCACCGCCGTCGTGGCGTTCAACGACCAATGCGCCATCGGCCTCCTCACCGCATTCAGCCGAGCCGGAGTCGCGGTCCCCGGCGCCGTATCCGTTGTCGGCTATGACGACGACGCGCTGTCCCGACTCACCTGCTTCGATCTGACCACCGTCAGCCAGAACGCCGAAGAGCAGGCCCGGCAGGCAGTCATCGCCGCTGTCGAGCGCCTCGACAACGACCGCACCACCCCCCACGAAACCGTCCTCGCCCCCCGCCTGATCGTCCGTACCACCACAGGCCCGGCCACCTGAAGGCGCCCCGGCCTGGGTGCCCCGAGCTGTCCTCGGTCCTGGCAGGGGCTGATCACTGTGCCGTCAGATTCTCCCGGGCTTGGCGTTACGGATGCGTTCCGAACTCTTGACGACAGCCTTATGACTGCGTAGACATGACAGCGCAGACATGACTGCGTAGTCAGTCAGGCGGCGTCTGACATTATTGGGCTCGATCGTGCGGTCAACGGGAGGCACCATGACGCGAGGAACAGGACGGGGCGGGAGTTCCGCGGCTGCGCGCAGCGTGGACGTGGCCCGTCTGGCCGAGGTCTCGCAGAAGACGGTGTCGAGGGTCTTCAACGACGAGCCGTACGTCTCCGCCGAGGTGCGCCGACGCGTCCTCGAAGCCGCCGAACAGCTCGGCTACCGGCGCAACAACGCGGCCCGGGCACTGGCTTCCGGGCGGACCCGCTCCATCGGCGTGGTCACGTTGGGCACCGCTCTGTACGGGCCCGCCTCGCTGCTCATGGGTGTCGAGCGAGTCGTCCGGGACACGGGCTACGCGCTGCGCGTGGTCAACACGATGGAAGGCGACCCGGCGGGCATCGCCGGCGCCGTGGACTCGCTCCTGGACCAGGGCGTGGACGGCATCGTGATCTCCGAACCGATCGACGAGGAGGGAGACGACGAAGACTTTTCCCTCCGCGTCGACGTGCCGGTCCTCGTCCTCGGTGCGCCACCACCTGCCACGTCCCCCACGGTCCTGACCGCAGGGGGCGGCGCAGACCTGATGGCCCGCACCGCCACCGAGCACCTGCTGGACCTCGGCCATGCGACGGTTCATCACCTGGCGGGTCCTCAGCGGTGGTACGCCGCCCGGGACCGCCTCGATGGATGGCGGGCGACGCTGACCGCACAGGGGAGGGACGTCCCTCCGGTCGTCGAGGGCGACTGGTCGGCCGCGTCCGGGTACCGGGCGGGACGCGAACTGGCCGAAGACGGTGAGGTCACCGCGGTCTTCGCCGCCAACGACGACATGGCGATCGGCCTGATCCGTGCGCTGGCGGAGGCCGGACGGCGCGTTCCGGAGGACGTCAGCGTCGTCGGCTTCGACGACATTCCGGTCGCCGCCTATGTGACTCCTCCCCTCACCACGGTGCGGCAGCCGTTCGACGCCGTGGCACAGGAAGGACTCAAGCGCCTGGTGCATGCCATAGAGAACCCGAACGCAGACCCCCTGCCGGCGAGCGGCCCACCGGTCGACCTCATCATCCGCACCTCGACCGCGCCTCCGCCGAGCCGGACGACCCCGGCTCGCGGGCGGCGTACCGCCTCCCTTTCCCGGGGGGCCACGCACGGTCCGCCGCTCCCGAACGGAGACCCGTCCACCCGCCACTGAACGACACCGGTCAGCCCGGACAGCGAAAGCTCACGGCCGGCGAGTGACCCCAGGACAAGCCGCCTGACCGGTCACGCCCCCGCCCCTCGGGACGCCCCGTCGCACGATCCGACGCAGGGCCGCCCTCAACCCGGCAGGCGCTGAGCCAGGTTTCCACACCGTCGCTGCTCCACCCCTTCGTCTCAGGCCGCGACCTCCACCTGCGCAGCACACGCACGCGGAACGCTCGCCGGCCCCGTTCCACCAGGACGCGCACCCGACCACGTCGGCGCTCGAGCCCCGGTCATCGCGTCGCGCCCTTCCTCCGAAACGCCTCCGCACGCCCCAGCCAGGCGTGCCGTCATCTTCGCCACCGGCGGGAGTTCACCATGCCCAGAACCACGTCCGTATCCAGCCCTTCCTCGATGAGCCGTCGGCTGTTCCTCACCGCGACGGGTGCCCTGTCGCTCGGCGCCGCCCTCACGGCGTGCGGCGGCGGCGACTCCGGCGGTTCCTCCGGGTCCGCCAAGCCGGTCGGCCAGGCCGACATCGACAAGGCGATGAAGACGCCGACCGAGCTGACGTTCTGGACCTGGGTCCCGAACATCGCGCAGGAGGTCGCGCTGTTCGAGAAGAAGTACCCGGCGATCAAGGTCAAGGTCGTCAACGCCGGCCAGGGCACCCCCCAGTACACGAAGCTGCGTACGGCGCTGAAGGCCGGCAGCGGTGCCCCGGACATGGTGCAGATCGAGTACCAGGCCATCCCGACCTTCACGATCACGAACAGCCTGCTGGACCTGCGCCCTTACGGCGCCTCCGCACTCAAGGACGCGTTCGTCGACTGGACCTGGGGACAGGTCAGCGGCAGCAACGGCGAGGTCTGGGCGATCCCCCAGGACACCGGCCCGCTGGGCATGCTGTACCGCAAGGACATCTTCGACACGCATGGCATCCAAGTCCCCACGACCTGGGACGAGTTCGCCGCTGCGGCCCGCAAGCTCCACAAGGCCGACCCCGGCGTCTGTCTGACCAACCTCTCGGCGAACGAGCCCGCGGCCTGGCACGGCCTGCTGTGGCAGGCGGGCGCCAAGCCGTACGCCACCTCCGGCAAGAGCGACATCACCATCGGCGTCGACGACGAGGTCTCCAGGAAGCTCGGCGCGTACTGGGGCGGCCTGGCGAAGGAAGGGGTCATCAGCACCGATCCGGACTTCACCGACGGCTGGTACGCCGGGTTCAACAAGGGCAAGTACGCCACCTGGATCACCGCGGCCTGGGGGCCGGCCTTCCTGTCCGGCTCCGCCAAGTCCACCGCGGGCAAATGGCGCGCGGCCCCGCTGCCGCAGTGGGACGCCGCCAAGCCGAGCTCGGGCAACTGGGGCGGCTCGACCACCGCGGTCATCCGCTCGACCAAGAACCCCATCGCGGCGGCCATGTTCGCGCAGTTCCTCAACAGCGACCCGGCGAGCGCGAAGATGTTCGCCACCGAGCAGTTCTTCTTCCCGTCGACCAAGGCCCTGCTCACGGACTCCGACTTCGTCGGCGCCGCGCCATCCTTCTACGGCGGCCAGAAAGTCAACCAGGTGTTCGCCGACATCAGTTCCACGGTCAACTCCTCCTTCCAGTGGCCCCCGTTCCTCGACCAGGCGGCGACCGACTGGACCGAGACCGTCGGCAAGTCCCTCGCCGACCGGACCGACACCGTCCGCGCGCTCGGCACCTGGCAGACCCGGCTCACCACGTACGCCAAGAACCAGGGCTTCACCGTCAAGGCGTCGTGACGGTCCGTCGGGTCCCGTGCGGCGGCACGGGACCCGCCACCCACTGGCACCGTCCCTCCCCCAGAAAGGCCCGATGATGACTGCCACAACCGCGGCCCCCCAGGGCCGGCGCCGAGACGGGCCGACACGCCTGCGGCTCGGGGGCGCGCGCCGTCACCGAGCGGCAGGGCCGCTGTTCGTCGCACCGTTCCTGACGCTGTTCCTCCTGCTCTTCCTCGCTCCTCTCGGTTACGCCGCCTACCTGAGCCTGTTCCAGGAACGCCTCATCGGCGGAACGTCGTTCGTCGGCCTCGACAACTACCTCAAGGCCCTCCAGGACCCGCTCCTCATCCATGGGGTCGCGCGCGTCGCGCTGTTCTTCGTGATCCAGGTCCCCGTGATGCTGGTACTGGCCCTGCTGTTCGCCCTCGCGCTCGACAGCGGCCTGCTGCGGCTCGCCCGGGTGATCCGGCTGGGCATCTTCGTCCCGTACGCCGTGCCGAGCGTGGTCGCCGCGCTCATGTGGGGCTACCTGTACGGGCCGGACTTCGGCCCCTTCGCCCAGCTCAGCCGGACGCTGGACCTGCCGGCCCCGCACTTCCTCAGCGACGGCTGGATGCTCGGCAGTCTGGCGAACATCGTGACCTGGGAGTTCGTCGGCTACAACATGATCATCCTGTACGCCGCCCTGCGCACCATCCCACAGGAACTGTATGAGGCAGCCGCGATGGACGGCGCCGGCGCCTGGCGGATCGCCTGGTCGGTGAAGCTTCCCGCGCTCCGGCCCGCGATCCTGCTCACCCTGCTGTTCTCGGTGATCGGCAGCTTCCAGCTGTTCAACGAACCGAAGCTGTTGATGAGCATCGCCCCGGACGTGATCAGCAGCTCCTACACGGCGAACCTCTACTCCTACTCCCTCGCCTTCACCGGCCAGCAGCTCAACTACGCGGCCACGGTGTCCTTCCTCCTCGGCCTCGTCATCGTGATCGCCTCGTACGCCGTCCTGCTCACCGCGAACCGCAGGAGGACCCCGTGACGACCACGACCCCGACAGCGAAGGCCACCCCGGTGACGGACCCGCGTCCCGCCGCACCGGCTCGGCGTCGGCCCGCCTCCCGCCGCCGCAGCACCCCGCTGACGATTGCCATGCTGGCCGCCCTGGCCTACTTCCTCCTGCCGCTGTTCTGGCTGCTGATCGCCTCGACCAAGAGCACCCAGGCCCTGTTCAACAGTTTCGGCCTGTGGTTCTCCCACGCCCCCCAGCTGCTGACGAACGTCAAGGAGACCTTCACCCAGGACGACGGGGTCTTCGTGCACTGGCTGCTCAACACGGTCATGTACGCCGTCGTCAGCGCCCTCGGCGCCGCGCTGCTCGCGGCCGCCGGCGGATACGGGTTCGCCAAGTTCCGCTTCCGCGGCGACCGGGCCGCCTTCAGCCTCGTCCTCGGCGCCGTCATGGTCCCGGCCACCGCCCTGGCGATCCCGACCTACCTGCTCTTCGCCAAGGCCGGCCTGGTCAACACCCCTTGGGCGGTCATCCTGCCCTCGCTCGTCAACCCGTTCGGCCTCTACCTCATGCGCGTCTACGCACAGGACGCCGTCCCCGACAGCATCCTTGAGGCCGCCCGCATCGACGGCGCCGGGGAAGCCCGGATCTTCTTCACGATCGCCCTGCGCCTTCTCGCGCCGGGCCTGGTGACGGTCCTGCTCTTCACACTCGTGGCGACCTGGAACAACTACTTCCTACCGCTGATCATGCTCAACGACCCCAAGCTGTACCCCATCACGGTCGGACTCTCCTCCTGGGCCGCTCAGGCCCAGAACGGCGGGGCCGGCGCCAGCAGCGACATGCTCGCGCTCGTCGTCACCGGCTCCCTGATCTCGATCCTTCCGCTCGTCGTGGCCTTCCTCCTGCTGCAGCGGTACTGGCAGAGCGGCCTGGCCTCCGGCGGCGTCAAGCAGTAGGGCACGCAGCCCTCGTACCACTCCCCCCCTTTTCCTCGGAGGTCTCCTTCATGGCGGCTCTGCCTGCCCGCGTCCTCTTCGGCGCCGCGTACTACCACGAGTACCGGCCCCCCTACGGCACCGAACGCCCCGACGAACGCCTCAAGACCGACCTCGACCTGATGGCCGACGCCCACCTCAGCGTCATCCGGGTCGGCGAGTCCGTCTGGTCGACCTGGGAGCCCGACAACGGGCGCTTCGACCTCGACTGGCTCCAGCCCGTCCTCGACGGCGCCCACGAACGCGGTATCTCCGTCGTCCTGGGCACCCCGACCTACGCGGTGCCGCCGTGGCTGGCCCGCCAGTACCCGGAGATCACCGGCGAGCGCCGCACCGGTGAGCGCATCGGCTGGGGCGCCCGCCAGGAGGTCGACTTCGCCCACCCCGCCTTCCGCTTCCACGCCGAGCGCGTCATCCGGAAGATCGTCGCCCGCTACGCCGACCACCCGGCGGTCATCGGCTTCCAGGTGGACAACGAGCCGGGTCTGGAACTCTTGCACAACCACGGCGTCTTCCAACGCTTCGTGGACCACCTGCGCGAGACGTACGGCGACGTCGAGACCCTCAACCGCGAATGGGGCCTGGTCTACTGGTCCCACCGCCTCTCCACCTGGGCCGACCTGTGGACCCCGGACGGCAACGCGCAGCCGCAATACGACGTCGCCTGGCGCGCGTTCCAGGCCCGCCAGGTCACCGAGTTCATCGGCTGGCAGGCCGACCTCGTGCGCGAGTACGCCCGCCCCGAGCAGTTCGTCACCACCTGCATCTCCTACAAGCGGCCCGCCGTGGAGGACGACGAGCTGACCGACCGCCTCGACATCGCCACGGGCAACGCCTACTACGACATGCAGGACGGCCTCGCGCTGCCGGACCCGACGCCCGACGACCACCAGCAGATCTGGAAGACCACCGGAGTGTGGGCGCTGTACCAGACCGCCGACTGGATGTTCTCCTCCCGCCAGGAGCCCTTCCTCGTCACCGAGACCAACGCCGGTTCCATCGGCCTGCCGTGGGACAACCGCCCCGCCTACGACGGCCAGTGGCGGCAGGCCGCCTGGGCGCTCGTCGCTCGCGGGGCCCGCATGATCGAGTACTGGCACTGGCACACGCTGCACTTCGGAGCCGAGACCTACTGGGGCGGCATCCTGCCCCACACCGGACAGCCCGGTCGCACCTACGCCGAACTCGCCCGCCTGGGCGCCGAGTTCGACGCCGTCGGGGCGCTGGTCGCCGGGCTCGAACCGGACGCCGACATCACGATGGTCTACTCGACGCCCAGCAAGTGGCTCATGCAGAAGTACCCGCCGCTCGCCACGCCGGACGGCGAGCCCGACCCGGCCGCCTACCACCGCATCTTCGACCCCTTCTACCGCGGCGCGTTCGACGCCGGCCGCCAGGTGCGCATCGTCCACACCCGCCAGTTGCACGACCCCCGCGGGGAACGGGAGGGCCTGACCCCGGAGGAGGCCGTCCGCCGCCACCCCGTCCTCGTCGTACCGGCGCTGTACCTCGCCGCCGACACAACCCTCGACTGGCTCGCGGCCTACGCCCACGCCGGCGGCCACCTGGTCCTCGGCCCGCGCACCGGCTACGCCGACCACGAGGCCCGAGCCCGCACAGAACCGGCCCCCGGACGCCTCGTCGAAGCCGCCGGTGTCCACTACGACGAGTTCAGCAACCTCCTCCAAGACGTCCCACTGCGCACCGCGCCCGACAGCCCGCTGAAGCTGCCGCACAACGCGACGGCGACGCACTGGGCCGACGGCCTGACCGTCACCGACGCCAACGTGCTCGCCGTCTACGACCACCCGCACTTCGGCCGCTGGCCCGCCGTCACCACCCGCCGCCACGGTGAGGGCCGCGTCACCACCGTCGGCACCGTCCCCGGCCGCGACCTCGCCCGGACACTGGCCGCCTGGATGGCACCGGCCCCCCGCAGCGCGTGGCGGGACCTCCCGGAATCCGTCACCGCGACGACCGGCACCTCACCCGACGGACGCCGCGTCCACATCGTCCACAACTGGAGCTGGGAGCCGGCGAGCGTCCCCGCCCCGGTGGACCTCGCCGACGCCCTGAACGGCACGACCCTCTCCGCGGGCACGGCGCTGGACCTCGGCCCGTGGGACGTACGCGTGTTCGTCTCCGCCGATACGGACGGCACCCCGGCCGCTGAAGCAGGCCACCGCTCCTAGAACCGAACATCACCATGGTCATCCCCCAAGGAGGGGCTATGCAGAGAAGAAGGCTGGGGCAGGCACTGGGAACCTTCGTCGCGGCATCCGCGATGCTGGCCATACCCATGGCCAGTGCGCAGGCGTACAACCCGACGGGCGGAATCCTCTACCAGCTCGGAAACGAGCCGTGTCTCAAAGGGCGGGGCAACTGCGCGATCTACCCGAAGTCGGCGCAGCTGCCGAGCGGGCGTCTGGTCGCGTCGTTCGAGAAATCCACCGTCGTGCCGGAGACGGGAAGCGCCGACCAGCAGACTCTCCCCGTCTACAAGAGCGACGACCACGGAACGACGTGGCAGCCGCTCTCCGAGGTCAAGGCTCCGGCGTACCTCTCCAGCGATGCCCGGTACGCGAAGTACACGAGCAACTGGACGAACCCGTACCTCTACACGCTTCCGCAGGACGTCGGAAACCTCAAGCAGGGCACGCTGCTCCTCGCCAGTGTCGTGTCGGGCGACGACTACTACTACCGCGAGCACAAGGCAGCCGACCCGAACTGGACGCCGTCCAACGACGGAGACCGCAAGGATCTGGCGATCGCCCTGTACTCCAGCACCGACGAAGGCGTGACGTGGAAGGTCGTCAACGTCATCGCGACAGGCGGCTGGCAGGGCGGCAGCGCGGGCGCGCTCGGGCAGAACATCGCGGCCGCGAACACGAACAAGCAGACGGATCCCCTCTGGGAGCCGTACCTGATGGTCTACAAGGGCACGCTCGTCTGCTACTACTCCGACGAGAACGACTACACCGGCTTCGATCCGGCCACGGGCGTCCCGACCCTGGACCCCGCGAACGACATCGCCAAGGATTCACTCGGCCAGATCCTCGTCCACAAGACCTGGGACGGCCGCAGTGCGCAATGGAGCGCCCCCGTCGTCGACATCACCGGCCTGACCCAGGACATGGGCGGCGGCAAGTCGGAGTTGGGAGGCGGCCGGCCGGGCATGGCGAACGTCGTCCGCACGGCGGACGGCAAGTGGCTCCTCACCTACGAGTACTGGGGCGGCGGAGCCAACACCAGGTACCGGATCGCCGATGACCCGCTCAAGTTCTACACCGGCTCACCCACCGGCACGGGGGTCACCTCACTGCCGGTGGACTCCGGTTCCCATGCCCTCTCCACCGGCGGAAGTCCGGTACTCATCAGGCTTCCCGGTGGGCGCCTGGTCTACAACGCCGCCGGCAGCGGCAACGTCTGGGTCAACGACAGCGGACGCAGCGACGGCGCCTGGAAGGAGTACCAGACAACCTCGCGGGCCGGGTACAGCCGCAACCTGCAGTACGTCGAGGGCACCGGCCGCATCGCGATACTCAACAACCAGGGCACATCGACGCTCGCCTACGCCGAGGTCGACCTCGGCCACTCGGACGGCGCCTACTACCAGCTGGTGAACCGCAAGACCGACCAGGTCATCGGCACCGGCAACAAGACCAACGACGCGAACATCGGCAATGGAGACGTTCCCGACGTCGTTCTGGAGGACCCCGGCTCGGCGGCGAACCCCGATACCCAGTACTGGCACGTGGTGACCGAGTCCAACGGTGGCGTGACGCTGCTGAACAAGTCGGGCGGCCGCGCGGCCGCCATCTGGACAGGCAACGCGACGGTCGGCCAGAAGATCGGACAGTGGGTCGACAACAGCGCCACCGGCAGCTGGAACCTCCTCAAGACCGACGACGGGTTCTACACGTTGCAGGCGGTCAAGAACACGAACCTGTACGTGACCGGTGCGTCCAATGGGGCGGCGCTGACCTTGCAGAACGCGGTCACGGACGGCTCGCAGGACTGGGAGCTCGTCCAGTAGGCCCCACCTCCCCGGATCAGACGAAGGACAAGCGGTCGGCGAATCCGATCGCGGCGGCCGGGTCGGGGAGAAGGCAACGACTCGGCGCCTACGGCGTGCCGGGAAGCCGGACCGTGACGAGGAGACCACCGGCGGGGCGGGGGACGAGGTCGAGGGTCCCGTCGTGGGCGCGGACGATGCTGTGCACGATGGCCAGGCCGAGGCCGACGCCGACGTGCTCGTCGGTGCGTACGCGTTCCGTTCCGCGCTGGAAGGGTTCGGTGAGGGTCGGTACCAGTTCCGGTGGGAGCCGACGGCCCGTGTTCTCGACCCGCAGCACGCTCGTGTCGCCGTGCGCCTCGGTGTGGACCGTCACGGTGCCGCCGGACGGGAGGTTGTGGACGATGGCGTTCTGGACGAGGTTCGTCACCATCCGCAGCAGGAGCTCCGCGGAGCCGCTGGTCTGGGCCGCCCCGCCGGTGACGTCGAGCGTGATCCGGCGCTGTTCGGCAAGGGGAAGCAGCGTTTCGGCGGCTTCTTCGGCGATGAGGGAGAGGTCGACGCTCTCGCGGGTGACGTTTCCGCGGTCGCCGCGGCTGAGCAGCAGGAGGGCCTCGGTGAGGTCGATCGCCCGCGTATTGACAGTGTGCAGGCGGTCGATGAGTTCGCCCCGGTCCCGCGTGGGGTCCTTGCGGGCGACGTCGAGGAGTGTCCGCGAGATCGCCAGCGGGGTGCGCAGTTCGTGGGAGGCGTTCGCGGCGAACCTCTGCTGCTCGGCGACGTGGGACTCGAGCTGTTCGAGCATCGAGTCGAACGCGTCGGAGAGTTCACGGAATTCGTCCTGGCGGCCCTTCATGCGGATCCGGTGGGACAGCGACCCGTTCCCGGCCATCCGTGCCGCATCCGTGATCTGTGTGAGTGGTGCGAGCATCCGGCCGGCGAGGATCCATCCCCCGACGAGGCCGAACACGAGCAGGAAGACCATCGCCACCGCCGCGGCGGGGGCGAAGGTGTGCACAAGGAGGTAGCGGTTGGGCGAGATCCCGAGAAGGCCCTGGGAGTTGTCGGGTACGTAGCGCAGCAGGTACCCCCACACCACGGCCAGCAGGAGAGCGCCGGCGACGGCGAGGAACCCGGCGTAGCTGAGGGTGAGTTTCAGTCGGGCGCTGAGCCCTGGGCGTCTAAGCATGCGTACTGCTGGTGCGGGTGGTGTCGGGGCCGGTCTCGATCCGGTAGCCGACGCCGGGCACCGTGGCGATGATCCATGGTTCGCCGAGCCGTTTGCGCAGTGCGGAGACGGTGATGCGCACGGCGTTGGTGAGGGGGTCGGCGTTCTCGTCCCAGGCCCGTTCCAGCAGCTCTTCGGCGCTGACGACCCCGCCCTCGGCGGCGACGAGAACTTCCAGCACGGCGAACTGTTTGCGGGTGAGCGCGACGTAGCGTCCGTCGCGGAAGACCTCCCGGCGGAAGGGGTCGAGCCGCAGGCCCGCGATCTCGCGGACCGGGGGCCGGGCGTATGCGCGTCTGCGGTCGAGCGCCCTCAGCCGCAGGACGAGCTCCCGCAGCTCGAACGGTTTGGTGAGGTAGTCGTCGGCGCCGAGCTCGAACCCGGAAGCCTTGTCGTCGATCCGGTCGGCAGCGGTGAGCATGAGGATCGGGATGCCGCTGCCGGAGGCGACGATGCGCCGGGCGACCGCGTCGCCGGAGGGGCCGGGGATGTCGCGGTCGAGGACCGCGAGGTCGTAGGAGTTGACGCTGAGCAGTTGCAGGGCGGAGTCGCCGTCGCCGGCGATGTCGGCGGCGATCGCCTCCAGCCGCAGGCCGTCACGGACGGCTTCGGCCAGGTAGGGCTCGTCCTCCACGATCAGTACGCGCATGTCTGAAGCGTAAGCAGCACAACATATCGCCGACGTATGCAAGGACGTGTGCACACCGGACACGCGACTCAGCCTGCCGGTGCCGGCGCGGGGCGAGGCTGGTCCGACGGCGCTTCCGCCGTAGTGCGCCACCAGCGGCGCGACGCCAGCGCGGCCAGCACGGCGCCGGCGGCGTTGACCAGTACGTCGTCCACGGAGGACACCCGGTCCAGCCGCAGGACGTACTGTGCGGTTTCGACCAGGACCGAGCAGCCCGCCCCGAGCGCCAGGATCCGCGGCACGGACGCCAGCGCGGCGAACCGCATCGGGGCGAAGAACCCCAGCGCCGCGAAGACCAGCAGGTTGCCGACGATCCCGAGCGGCCCCATCGTGACCAGGTCCCGCAGCGGTACCAGGCTCACCCGTTCGGGGACGATGCCGGCCCCGGCGCCCGGCATCAAGGTCAGCCACAGGAACGGCACCGTCCCGTGGACCATCCCCACGTCGGCCAGGGACATCCGCCACGCCCCTGTGACGCCGGCGGCACGCCGACGGCGCGCCAGAGCCCACGCCACCAGCGCGGCCAACGGCAGCGCGACCAACGTCATGAGCACCACACCGTTGAACGTATCGAAGCAGCCGTGCCACCGCCCGGCCATGCACATCGGAGCGGACATCATGAGCGGCCGCCGCACGACGAACGCGGCGCTCGCCATGCCGAGGATCGCCAGGCCGAGGAGCACGATCCTGCGCGCGCGGCGGGGCGGTGCTGACAGGGATGCGATGTGGTTCATGCCCCCATTGGAGACGGAGGGCCGTTGCGGTGGCGTATGCGATTTTCGATACGCCCGCGATACACGGAATCCCCGGCATCAAGGAACTGGCGCACGCCGGCAGGGCACTTTCTACGTGCAGGAACGGGTTCGCGTCCCCGGCGTTCGCCGTTATCCCCGCGAAGTGAGCGCCGCCCGGCGGCGGAAGAGGTCCTCGGCGGCGCTCTGGGCGCGCTCGCGGACCTGCTGCGTGTCGACGCTGAGCACCCGGCCGCCGTCGACGAGGAGCGTGCCGTCGACCCACACCTGGTCGACGTCGCTGGCGCCGGCGGAGAACACCAGATGGGCGGTTGCGTTGAAGTCGTCGCCGTGCAGCAGTGGGGTGGTGTGCAGCCCCAGCAGGTTCACGGTGACGATGTCGGCCTTCTTGCCGGGCTCCAGCGAGCCGGTCTCGGTGTCCAGGCCGAGGGCTCGCGCGCCCTCCAGGGTGGCCATGGTGAGGATGTCCCACGGGTCGCCTGTCGTCGGATCGAGTGTGGAGACCTTCTGCAGCAACGAGGCGAACTTCATCTCCTCCAGCAGGTCGAGGTTGTTGTTCTCCTTCTCGCCGTCACTGCCGAGGCCGACGGCGATGCCCTTGCGGCGCATGTCGATCACGCGCGCGGGACCTGAGGAGAGCTTCATGTTGGAGCAGGGGCAGTGCGCCACGCTCGTGCCGGTCTGCGCGAGGAGCTCGATCTCGCGGTCGTCGAGCCAGACGCAGTGCGCGACGACGGTACGAGGGCCGAGGATGCCCCGCTTGTAGAACTCCTCGATGGGGCGCCGCCCGAACTGCCGCAGCGATTCCTCGACTTCCCAGATCGTCTCCGAGGAGTGGGTGTGCAGGCCGGTGTCGAACTCGGCGGCGAGCGCGGCCGCCGCCTTGAAGCCCTCGGCGCTGCAGTAGAAGAGGTGTTCCAGCCCGACCCAGGAACGGACGCGGTCGTTCGCGTACGTCCGGTAGTGCTCCAGCAGACGGCGGTTGGTGTCGAGGGTCTCGAAGTAGTCGTAGCCGGGCAGGTCCGCGACGTACGGGACGAGCGTCGCGCGGATGCCGACCCGTTCGGCGGCGTGAGCGGAACCCTCCATGTGACGCCACATGTCCATCACCGACGTGGTGCCGGCCCGCAGCGACTCGGTGTAGCAGAGCAGGGATGCCGTCTCGGCGATCTCGGGCGTGAGGGCCTTGTGGGCGGGGTCGACGTAGTCGCGCAGCCAGTCCCACAGGGACTTCGACTCGGCTGTGCCGCGTAGCAGGCCGGAGTGCAGATGGGTGTTGTGCAGTCCTGGGATGACCGCGTGGCCGGTCGCGTCGACGACCTCGGCGTCGGCGGCTGCCGCGGCCAGTTCCTCCACGGTGCCGACGGCGGCGATCCTGCCGTCCTCGATGAGGACGGATCCGGGGTCGAGGACCGCCTTGCGGCCCTCGCAGGGGATGACGATGCCGCCCTGGATCAGGGTGCGGGTCCGGGTCATGGTGCGGCTCCTTGCAGGCGTTGGGTACGGTCAGTTCCAGAAGCCGTCGTGCACGGCGGTGGCCTGTTCGTACAGGCAGGGTCCGATGACGTCGATGGGCCGCTGCCCGGCGGCGAACACCTCGCGGCAGGGCAGCGCCATCGTCGGGTTCTCGTCGTTCGTGCCGGTCAGCGCAAGGAGTTCGTCCTCACCGAGGGCATAGACGACCCGCCCGATGCCGCTCCAGTACACGGCGCCCGCGCACATCGCGCAGGGCTCGGCGCTCGTGTAGAGGGTGGCTTTGGCGAGTTCTTCGCGGCGGTACGTTCGTGATGCGAGCCGCACGAGATTGGTCTCGGCGTGCCCGGTGGCGTCCTGCTCGGTCACCACCGTGTTGCCTGCCTCCAGGGTCGCCTCACCCTCGAGCACCAGCAGTGAGCCGAAGGGGTGGTTGCCGCCCCGACGGGCGTGTGCGGCGAGTTCGATCGCCGCGAGCAGGAACTTCTCGTCCTCGGCGGTGGGGATGGCGGACACGGTCTCTCCTCGGTTTTTTGTACGGGCAGGGGTTATTCGGCGCCGGCGGCCACCGGGACCCGGGGCTCGGACTCAGTGCGCGGCCTCGGCCGCCACGCGGTCAGCCCGGCGTACGCGAGACCGGAGACCGCGAATCCTATGAAGAGGCCGAGCGGGCCGAGCGCCGGGTGGGCGGCGGCGATGGGGCCGGTGTACAGGGACTGGTTCATGAAAGGGATTTCGACGAGCAGGGCCAGCAGCACCGACGGCAGCCCCCAGCCGAAGCGATGGCCCGGGTCGTACAGCCGTGTGACGCCGTACGTACCGCGCTTGCGCCACCAGTAGGCGGTGATGATCACAGCACTCCAGGGGGCCAGCCAGTAGCCGGTCATCAACAGGAAGTCCTGGAGCTGCTGCGCGAAGTCGCCGTGCCCGGCGTACCAGGACAGCGCCGTGCCGAGCCCGCCGACCACCAGCACCGAGACCCACCGGGGAATGGTGAACCCGGCGACCAGCGCAGCCATCGCGCCCGAATACAGGTCGATGACGGTCGAGGCCAGTGTGGACAGCAGCAGCGACAGCAGCACGATCGTACCCAGGACGTCGGGCAGCAGACCACTCACCATGGCGCTGGGGTTGTCGACCGCACCGGCGGTGCCCATCGCGGCGCCCAGGACACCGATCCACACACCGGCGACCGCGCTGCCGCCGCCCGCGGCGAGAAGGACCCGCCCGGGCTTGGCCGAGGCGGGCAGATAGCGGCTGTAGTCGGACGCGTACGCCGACCAGCCGAGCACGCGGGCCGCAGTGACCGCTACGACGAGCAGGAACGCGGCGGTGCTGCCCGCGAACGGCTCGCTCGGCGCCTGCGCCCTGACCTCGCCGAAGCCGTACACGGAGACGACGGCGAAAACGACGACCAGCAGGATGGCGAGACCGCGCTCCACGTAGTGGATCATCCGGTATCCGATGACGGCGATCGAGATCTGCCCCACTGCCATGATCAGCAGCGCGGGGGCGAAGCCGAGCCCGGTCAGATCGCGCAGAATGAAGATGCCGAGCAGGGTGTCGACCACACACCAGCCGACGCCGTTGACCACGGTGAACGCGGCCGACGGCAGATTCCCCAGGCGGCCGAAGGGGCCGCGGGACTGGATGAGCTGGAGCACTCCGGTCAGCGGACCGCGGGTGGAGAACAGGCCCACCAACGCCGAACTGAGCAGCGTGCCGAGCGCGATGGCGAAGACGGCCGGTAGAAAGTCCAGGCCGAACACCGATGTGGACAGGGCCCCCACGCTGAGCGTCGCGAACTGCACATTCGCGCCGAACCACAGCGTGAACAAAGACCAGGGGCGGCCGTGACGGTCCTTCGAGGGCACTGGCTCGGCACCCGCGTGCTCGACGCTGAATGCCCTCTCGGGGATGGCTGATGGCGGCGGTGCGGCGGAGGCGGGCTCGGTACGCATGACGGTCTCCTCACAGGACGAACTCACGGGACAGCCCGCGGGAGGACAGGGGTGTCCAGGACGCTGGGCATGCGGCTCGGGCGGGTGGCACCGCGTTCGCCTCGCACACAGGTCGGCATCCGTGGGCTTCGCGGTGGAGAACAGTGAACCGCCGACGCGCCCCACAGGGGACTGCACCGCCCTACAGACGGCAGCCGGGAATGGGCCTCTGACCCCGTACTATTGTCCAAACCCCGCGCACGCCGGTGTGTGTGTCCGTAACACGCGCTGATGATCGGGCGACGAGGAGGACGACCAGTGCACCTGAGGGAACTGCTGGACCTACCCGGTCTCGGCCTCGTCCCCCTGGTGCTCTCCTCCGCCCGGGACCCGCAGGTGCGCCGCGTCTACACCACCGATCTGCCGGACCCCGGCCGCTATCTCGACGGCGGTGAACTGGTCCTCACCAGCACCACCTGGTACCGGGAGCCGAGCGACGCCGATGTGTTCGTCGCCGCTCTCGCAGGTGCGGGCGTTGCCGCGCTGGTCGCGGGCACCGCGGGCGTCGGCGTGCTCCCCGCATCGCTCTCGCAGGCGTGCGAACGGCACGGCCTTGCTCTGTTCACGGTCGGCGACGAGGTCTCGTTCGCGGCTGTCACCGAGACGGTCCTGGCCGCACTCGCCGGGCCGGCCCGCCGCTCACCGGGCGCCGATCTGCACCGCGATCTGGTCGCCGGCATGGCCTCCGGGGCCGGACCCGAAGGGCTCGTCGAGGTGTTCGCGCGGGCCACCGGCGTGTGGTGCGCGGTGCTCTCCGCGACGGGCCGCCCCACCGCGGGCGGCGTGCCCGAAGTGACGGACCACCACCTCGATCGCGCCCACCGCGAGGCGCTCGCAGCCAGAACCTTCCCTTCCGTGCAGCCCGTGCCGGGCGGCGGGAAACTCACTTTCTTCCCCGTGCAGGCGCCGGTCTCCCGCCGCCCGCCCGCCGCCTATCTCGCCGCGTCCGGTGACTTCCGTGACTGGGCACCGGGAGTCGCGGACGCCGCCGCCCAGGTGTGCGCCCTGCTCGCCATGGACCGCGTCGGCCGCCAGGAACGCCGCCGTATCGAGGAACGCTTCCTGCGCGAGTCGATCGACCTCCTACGCGAAGGCCAGGTGGACGCGGCCGAGGGCCGGCTGCGCAGCCTCGGCCTCGACCCGGCGTCCCCGCTGACCGCCCTCCACGTGAGCACGACCGGCAGCCCGTACGGCGGTGAACTCGCCGCCGTCGTCCTCGACGAGGTGGCCGGCCAGATCCCCGGCTGCTCAGCGCCCATCGCCGCGGACGACAGCTACCTCATGCTCATACCCGCGCACCAGGACACGGACCACCACGCGACCGCCCTCCTCGCCGAGGCGGCACACCGCCTCGTCCCGCTCCTCCCCCACGGCTGGGCCGCCATCGGCACAGGCAGCCCGGCCACCGGAGCAGCCGGACTCCGCAGATCACTCGACGAGGCCAGGCACACGCAGCGCATCGCCCGCCTGGGCAGCGGCAAGGTCCGCACCGCCACCGGCGACGACCTCTCCTCGTACATGCTGCTGCTCGCCTCCGTTCCCGACGACGTGCGCACGCTCTACCGCGAGCGCCTGATCGGTGTCCTCGAGCGATATGACACCGAACACGGCAGCGACCTCGTCGGCACCCTCAGCGCCTTCCTGGACGCATCAGGCTCCTGGCACCGCTGCGCCGAACAACTGCACGTCCACGTCAATACACTCCGTTACCGCCTTCAACGGGTCGAGCAGCTCACCGGACACAGCCTGGCAACGCTCCGTGACCGCGTCGACTTCTGCCTGGCGCTGAGCATCCGCTGACGCCCTCCCGACGCGGGTAGCGACAGCAGCCGCCGTCCCTGCACGTCGGCGAACTGCGTCCCCTCCTCGGCGACCGCCACGTCGACGGCCCCGCCGACGCCCCCGCGCTCCGGCTGCTCACCGCCTACCTGGACAGCCTCGATGCCGTCCTCGACGACCTCTCCCTGAGCGGTGTGCGCTCGGCCCGCAGAGCCTGGCCCGGGAGCTCAACATCTCCGTACGCACCCTCCACCGCGTCTTCGCCGGCCAGGGCGACTCGACCGCGCGCTCAGCGACCTGGCCTCTTCCCCCTCACGCCTGAGCATCACCGAGGCAGCCGCACGCAGGGCAGGCCACCAGGGCACAAGAATCCGGACCAGCAGCGATGGCTTCCGGACGGGGGCGGCGACCCGGACATGGTGCGGGTCGCCGCCCGATCTCAGCCGGCCGTCACTGCGGCAGCGAGTTGAACTGCAAGAGCTGAACCTCGGCGATGTCGGTGTTTCCGCCGTGTTCGTCGAGAACCCGCAGCATCGGAAGTGACTGGTGCGCCGACAGCTTGAACACATACCACTGCTGATCGCTCGTCACGCCCGAGACGGTGAGGAAGGTCTGCCAGGTGGCGCCACCGTCGGTGGAGCTCTGCAGGACCGTCCCGTTGGCCCGGTTCGCGTACGACGCGCGGGGACGGATCCGCACCCCGTCGAAGTCCAGCGAGGACCCGTCCGTCGGTTTGACCGTCACCCAACCGTTCGCGGTGGTGGTGTCGGTGGCGGTGGTGAGGTCGCCGTCGAACATCCGCCACCCGTTGGCGGATGTGGTGCCGGTGCCGGGCCACAGCGGGGTGGACGCGTCGACCCAGGCCTGCGCGACGTCGGCGACCACCACATGGGTGTTCCACAGTTGCAGTGAGGAGCCATCGGTGGTCTGGTAGACCGTCGAACCGAGTTGGCCGTCAGCCGTGGTGTAGTCGGCTGTGAACCGTAGTGTGCGGCCGAAGTCCACGTTCTCCGGAAGCACCGCCGTAGCCTTCCAGTGCTCGTTGTCGGTGCTGGTGACCGTCGCTTCGACGCCTTCGATACGGACGTTGACCGTGGCCAGCGGTTGCGTGGCCACGAGGTCGAGAGCCACGGTGTCACCGTTGACGGCCTGGCCCGCCACGGGGTCGTCGGACGAGATCGTCGCGGACGAGATCGCCTGCGCCGTCTCGATCCGGACACCGTGGATCCGGAACTCGCCGAAGGACGAGAGCCCGGGGTAGTTCGGGTCGGTGGGCACCCCCGGGTCGTCTACCTGGACCTTGAAGAACCGGAACGACTGATTCTTGACCTGGTCCCGAACCGGGATCGTCTCCATCGCGAAGCCCGGGCTCGTGTTCGTGGTCTCCTGTGAGGTCAGCAGGGTCCAGGTCTGGCCGTCGTTCGAGCCGTAAACGTTTGCTCCCTGGGACCGGTTGGCGAAGTTGTACCGGGCCTGCAGGCCGAACGCGCAGGCCTTTACCCGGAACCCGGCCCCGAAGTCGAGTGTGAACGGAGCCGTCAGGTCGCCGGAGAAGGTGTTGATGTCACCGTCGACCAGGTTTGCCACGGCCGTGCTGGACAGCGATGAGGACACCAGCGCCGGGTAGGCGAGCGAGTCGTCGTCGGTGAGGGTGGGGTTGAGTAGTTGCAGCCCCTTCACCGCGTTCTGCACGGTGACCAGACCGGCCAGGAAGGTGCTGTCATCGTCGCTGTCGATGGTCCCCTTGACGGCGGCCACGGCGGCGTTGAACGCGTCGAGGGTCTTGATGACGTACGTCGCCTTGGAGTCGAAGCCCGCCTGCGCCGCCGTGAGTGCGCTCGGCCTGTCGGGCGTGACCACCAGGCGGACGTTCAGCACGGTGTCGACCGTGCCGTCGGAGGCGACAACGGTCCTGTCGAAGGTACCGGCCTGACCGCGTGTGGGCGTCCACAGGAACTCCCCGGTGGTGCCGTCGACCGTGGCTCCCTCCGGAAGCCCAGGCGCCTCGTACGTGAGGTCCTCGCCCCCGGAGTCGGTGGCGGCGAGCGACCGGTCGAGGGTCTCGCCGGCCACCCCGATGAGCGTGGTCTGCCGGCCCTGCGGGAAAGTCGGCGGGGTGAGCTGGGACTTGGCCTGCAGGTTGACGCTGTCGACGTCGACGTTCACGTCCGACGAGCCGACGACCGTGTAGTACGCCAGGTTCTCGCCCCCGGTGCTCCCGGGCAGGACGGCGTAGTCCATGTCGTAGGTGACGTAGCGCCATTGGCCGTGCGTGTCCGGCAGGCTCACGGTGTGGTAGGGCGCGAGCGACATGTTCTTGCGGATCTCAAGCGTTGCCGGGCCGCTTGTGCGAACCAGGACCCCGACGGGGCTGTACCCGTTGCGGTTGTCGTACATCAGCGTGCGGACCGCGATGCTGGTGCCCTTCTTCGAGGCCTGCATCCGGACGATGTCATGTCCGTTGTACGAGTGGTCCTTGGAGCGGTTGTCGAGGGCGATGCTGCGGTGCGCCACCTGCACCAGCGGGTTGGCGGGCAGCGCGGGCCGGTCCTGCCCGGCCACCTGCTTGGGCAGTGAGAGCCAGTAGTCCGGGTTGTAGTCGGGGTTGCTGTTCCAGAAGTTGTACGAGCCCGTGCCCCAGAAGAACTCGGGGCCGTCGGCCTGCTCGTGCATCTTGGCGACGTTGGGGGCCTTGTTCTCGACGTCGACGCCCAGGTCGTACTTGTAGACGTTGTACAGCTCGTCGATCGGGTCGAACTGCCGTCCCCGGTAGGCCTCGGACGGCTTGCCAGGACCACCGGTCGTGTCGATCCACGGGATGGTCCTGCCCATCATGTACGCGTAGAACGTGTCCGTTCCGGCGAGAAGCCGGTCCTTGCCGAACTCGTACGCGGACACGGCGTTCTTCTTGGTGGACGTGGTAGCGGTGACCGGGTCCAGCTTGGTGCCCTGCACCGTGATGATGCGGGCGATCTCGGTCAGGGCGTTGATGCCGTCCCAGGCATGAGCCTGGTCGCGGCCGATCTCCTGCTCCTGCACGAACGCGTGACCGTAAGTGTTCAGCGGATCGTTCGCGCTGATCTGGCGGATCAGGGAGATCAGGGACCCGTTGGTGTCGGGGTCCGGGTTGGTCGAGTTGACCGAGAACCACTCGACGCCCTGGTCGTAGCCTGCCCGGTCGTCGGTGAAGATGTAGCCGGCCAGCTCACCGACGAGTGGGTACGACTGCTGGCTCATGAAGAACGTGTTGCCGTACAGGAGGGTCTGGATGACGGGCGTGACAAGGTTGTCAGTCAGGTCCGTGGTGTCCGTGTCGGTCCAGGTGGTGTCGTAGCCGTCGGAGCCGGGGTTCACGCTGGAGTAGCGGAAGATCTCGGCCGCGGCGAGCATGCGCATCAGCGGGATGCCGGCGTGGATGTGGTCGTCCGCATACGACTTGTACTTGGTGGGGTCCATGTGGGACCAGGTGCGGATGATGTGCATACCGTTCTCGCGGTAGGCGGGGTCACCCGTGATGTAGTACTGGATCGCCTGGGTGTAGGCGCCGAAGGCGTCCTCGATGAACTTCGCTTCGACCCCCTGCGAGTCGAATGCGTCCGTCTGCGGGGTGTCGACCCCAGACCCACGGTTGACGGGGACGAGGGTCCCCGACGCGTACTTGGTGTCGAGCATCGCCGCGTAGTAGGAGGCCCACGGCTCCACACCGCCGAGCACCTCCCCACGAGCCAGAAGCAGGCTCGGCGCACTCACAGCGATTCCCGGGTGGACGAACCCCGCGCTGCTGGTGACCTGGTTCAGCGCGACGGTGGGGAAGGTGCTGGCTACCGGGCCGGCAGTCGCTCCCTCTGCCGGGAGTGCAGAGACTAAGACCGCAATCAGAACAAACATCGTGGTTGCGGTCGCCCGCCATCGCGCTTGTCTGAGCCTCTTCGTTATGTGCTGCCACATGCAACTCTCCTTTGGATTGCAGTGCCACCGACCCGGGGGCCGGACGCTGGTGGCGGCCGACCGATCGCCGCGCACAGCGGAGCCCCGGCGGGATCTTTGCACAACGGGAAGCCGATAGTAAGCGTTTGCTACAGATTTTCTCGTCCGCTGTTTTCTACCGATTTCCGTAAAAGCGTGCGGTGGCTGAGGCACGACAGCGGCTGGCCCCACCCCCGGTTTAGCGGGATCGTCAGGTCATAGTTGGTCCAGGGCTGACAGCGGATCGCCGGGGAAGTCCAGGACCGCGATCCTGGGTCCTGGCCCGGGCCCTTCCGGCTCCGTCTGCAGCCTCAGCCGGTCCCCGTCCCGGGTGGCCATGACAACCGTGCGGGCACCGCCCACGTCGTGGAGGACGGTCCGGGCGGTGTCCCGGGGCCGCGCCCAAAGGGCGGTCACCGCCCCGAAGCGATCGTCGCCGGCACGGTCGGCGGGGGCGGTGGTGAGCAGCAGGGCACCGGCGCGGATCCACAGTGGGGCGGTGGCCAGCGGCAGTTGGACGTCACGCCAAGCAGGCCCGGTGACGGCCGCGCCGCCCGCGTACGGCAGCCACTCGCCCGGCGGGAACCATACGGGCCGGCGGCCGCCCTCGGCGTAGAAGGGCGCGATCAGCAGGTCGGGGCAGAGCAGATACTGCAGGTCGGCGCCGTGGGCGTCGGGGCGGTCCGGGAAGTCGAGGCACATGGGGCGGGCCAGCGGCTCGCCGGTGCGGACGGCCTCGGCGGCGGCGGAGTACAGGTACGGGAGCAGGGTCATCCGGAGCCGGGCAGCGTGCAGGACAGCGGCGTGGGCCTCGTCGCCGAAGTCCCAGGGCAGTCGGGAGGTCATCCCGTGGAACCGGCTCAGCGGTGAGAGCAGTCCGAACTGGGCCCAGCGGGCGAAGAGTTCGGGGGGTGGCGTGCCGTGGAAGCCGCCGATGTCGTGGCTCCAGAAGGGGTGGCCGGTCAGCCCGAGGGAGAGCCCGGCGCGCAGGGTGGAGGCGAGGTCGGTCCAGGTGGAGTCGGGGTCGCCGGTCCATTTGGCGCCGTGTCGCTGGCCGCCGGTCCAGGAGGAGCGCCCCCAGGTCAGGCCGGGGCCGCCGGTGACCTCGCGGGTGACCTCGGCGGCGATGTCGTTGAAGAGGAGGGGATAGAGGTTGTGCAGGCGTTCGCCGGTCATGCCGTTGTGGGCGACGGCATCAGCCGGGATGGCCTCTCCGAAGTCGGTTTTGAGCACGGCCGCCCCGCTGCCGGCCATCGCCCCACGAATTCGCTCCTTGAACCAGGCGACGGCGCCGGGGTGGGTGAGATCGAGGAGCGCGGTGTCGGGGTGGTGCCCGCCCCACAGCTGGCCGACCCAGGTGTCTCCCGCGCCGGTTCGCAGAAACCAGCCGTTCTTCTCCACCTCGTCGTAGTACGGGCTGCCGACGCCGATGTAGGAGTTCATCCACAGCGAGGTGCGGAAGCCCTGCCCGGCCAGCTCGCCCACCATCCCGCGCGGGTCGGGGAAGGCCTCGGTATCCCAGCGCATGTCGGACCAGCCGCCGTGGGGCTGCCAGTAGGTGTCGATGTGCAGGACGTCGCACGGGAAACGGTGCTCGCGGATCCGCCGTGCGCGCTCGCGTACGCCACTGTCGGTCTCGAGCCTGAATCCGCCGGAGATCCATGGCCCGAAAGCCCACTTGGGCGGAAGCAGCGCCGGCCCGGTGAGGTCCCGGTAGGCGGTGACGCATTCGGCCGGGCTGCCGGTGATCAGGTAGTAGTCGAGGACCTCGTCGGGGACGGTGACCGACCAGGCGGCGGTGTTGCTGTGGGCGAGGTCGAAGGAGGCGGCGGCGGTCGTGTCGACCAGGACCGCGTAGCCCTGGCTGGAGATGAGGAAAGGGCTGGCCTTGTACGAGCGCGTACCGGTGGAGCCCATCGAGTCCTGCACCCAGCAGTCGACCCGCTGTCCGCGCAGGTCGAGGCCGGTGAAACGCTCACCGAGGCCGTAGAAGTGCTCGTCGGGCTCCACCGACCAGCTGTCGTGGTACGCGAGGCGGCCGTCGGCGAGTTCGGTGACGCCCAGCGGCAGCACGGTGACGGCGCCGCTGGAGTCGGTCACGTCCCTGGCCTGTCGCAGCACCCGGCCCCGGCGGTCCGTCAGCTCCAGCACCGGCGGTTCCAGCGTCACCCGCAGCCGTGCGCCGGGCAGTTCGAGGACGACGGCCCCCTCGGCGTGGGCGACGGCGAACGTTCCGGCCGCGCCCTCCGTCCGCGCACCGGCCGTCCGGACCCGGGACGTGGCCGGTACCTCCGCCATCCGCAGCGTGACCCTTACGACCGCTTCACCGGCGGGCCGCAGCCGCAGTGTGCCGGCGCGGCCGACGGCGGTACGTACGTCCATCTCGACGCCGTCCGGACCGGATCGGGTGACGGACGCCGTGGTCAGCGGATCGAGCGCGTCGGGGCCGGCGGGGGTCAGCGGTGGGCACGGGGCGACGAATGGGCGGTGGGTGCGGGGATGAAGGTCGGACATGGGCGCTCCTGCTCCTCAGACCCGGCCGCTGCCTGCGGCGAGGCCGACGACGACGAACCGCCGCAGGGCGGCGAAAACGCATACGACGGGGACGCTGATGAGGGTCGCGGTGGCCATCAGCGGTCCCCAGGAGGCGCCGTGCTGGCCGACGAAGCTGTTGAGGAAGACGGTGACGGGCTGCACGTCCGTGCTCTGGACCAGCGTCAAGCCGAACACGAACTCGCCCCAGCCGAGCAGGAACGACAGCCCGACCACCGCGACCAGACCCGGCACCATCACCGGCAGGACCACCCGCAGCAGCACACCGGGGATCCCGCAGCCGTCCACCAGCGCGGCCTCCTCCAGCTCGGGGGGCACCGCCCGCAGGAGCGGCCGGAGCACGATCACCGCGAACGGCAGGGTGAGCGTGGTGTCGGCCGCGATCAGGCCCACGTAGGTGTTGGTCAGCCCCGCTTGGTGCTCGATGATGAACAGCGGCGCCGCCAGTACGATGCTGGGCAGCAACTGCGCGATGAGCAGCCCCAGCACCATGGGCCCGGCTCCGCGCATCCGGATCCGCGCGATGGCGTAGCTCAGTGGCACGGCGAGCGGCAACGTGAGCGCGACCACCCCGGACGAGATCACCAGGCTGTTGAGCAACGCCCGCAGCAGCAGACCGCCGGAGAAGGCCGCCGAGTAGTTCGCGCCGGTGGCCGGGGCCGGGATCCACTGAGGAGGTTCGGCGAGAATCCGGTCGGGCTCTTTGAGGCTGGTTGCGACCATCCAGTAGGCGGGGAGCAGGAAGGCAGCGGTGATCAGTGCGGCGGCGACTGTGAGCAGCCAGGGGTGGCGGCCCGGCCTCATGTGACGGCGCCTTGGCCCGGGTCTGGCCCCCGGCCTTCCCCCCGGCGTTCCCGTCGTCCTTCACGCCGTAGCCGGATGACGTACAGGATCGCGCCGAGCAGGGGCACCACGAGCAGCAGCAGCCCGGCGGCGGCGCCCTGCCCGAACCGGAAGCGCTCGAAGAAGACCTGGTAGACGTAGAGCGGCAGGACGGTGGTGGAGTCGACGGGGCCGCCGGCGGTCATGACGAAGACGATGTCGAACACCTTGAAGGTGTAGATGAGGCCGAGCAGCAGCACCGTCAGCGACACCGGCCGCATCAGCGGGAGGGTGATCAGCCGGAAGCGCTGCCAGGCGTTGGCACCGTCGATGGCGGCGGCTTCGTGCAGTACCGGATCGATGCCCTGCAGCCCCGCCATGAGCAGCACCATGTTGAAGGGCACCCCCACCCACACATTGGCGAAGACCACGCCGGGCAGCGAAGTGGACGGATCGGTGAGCCAGTTGTGGGACAGCCCACCGAGCCCAACGGCCCGCAGCAGCGCGTTGTACGCGCCCGAGTCGGCGTCGAGCATCCAGCGGAAGAGCGTGCCGCTGACCACGGCGGGCAGCAGCCAGGCCACCAGCAGCAGCGACTGGAAGAGGCCGTTGAGGGGGAAGGGCCGGGCGAAGAGCAGGGCCAGCGCGAAGCCGATGGTGAACTGGAAGAACAGCGACCCGGCGGTGAAGGCCACCGACGCCTGTACCGCGTGCCAGAACGCAGGGTCGGACAGCACGGCCCGGTAGTTGGCGGCGCCGTCGAACGGCGTTGGCGCGTTCCCGATCAGCCCGGCCAGGCCCACGTCGTGGACGGAGGTCCATACGTTGTAGAACAGCGGATACGCGATCAGCAGGGCCAGGAAGGCCAGGCCCGGGAGCGAGAGGACGTATCCGGCTCGCTGCCGGCGGGTGGCGAGCGGGACCGGGCGGCTCACTGGCTCGGGCTCCCTGCCGGGCTCGCCGTCTGGCTCCCCAGCGCCTGGTCGATCTTGACCGCGGCGGCCTTCGCTGCGGCGTCCGGGCTGCTCGCCCCGGTGAGGACGGCCTGCTCGGCGTCGGAGACCGTCAGCGAGATGTCGGCGTAGTGCGGCCCGTACAGGCGGGGCCTGGCGAAGGGGAGCTGGCTGAGGAACAGCTTCAGGGCCGGGTTGCCGGCCCAGATGCCGGAGTCGGCCAGATCCTTGCGGGCGGGCAGGTCGCCGAGCGCCTCCAGGTACGGGATGAGGGAGCCGGGCTGCTGGGTGCGCTCGATGACCTGCCAGGCCTGGTCCAGGTGTTTGCTGCTTTTCATGACGACCCAGTTCTCGCCGCCGAGGCAGGTGGCCGCGACCTTGTCGCGGGGCAGGGCGACGACGCTCCACTTCACCCTGGACTGTTTGCTGAGGACGGGAACCTGCCAGGGCCCGTTGATCTGCATGGCGGCCCGGCCGCTCAGGAACTGGTCGTTGACGTCCTGCTGGGTCCATTCCACGCACTGCTTGGACAGCGAGCCCTTGCTGACCAGCTCGTCGAGAAAGGTCAGCGCGGTGGCCCCGTCGGTGGCGAAGGTGTCCAGGTCACCGCCGGCCTGCCAGAGGAAGGGCAGGAATTGGAAGGTCCCTTCCTCGGTCTTGATCGCGCTGAGCGCCAGCCCGTACCTGTTCCCGGTGGTCAGGGTGTGCGCGGCGGCGGCCAGCTCGTCCCAGTTCGTGGGCGGGCTGACACCGGCGGACTTCAGCATCTCGGTGTTGCAGTACAGGGCGAGGCAGTTGCTGTTGTTGGGGATGCCGAGGGTCTTCCCGTCGACCTGGCAGTCCGCCCAGGGGCCCGCGTAGTACTGGCCCGCCTGACCCCAGGCCTTGACGCGGGAGGTGAGGTCGGCCAGCAGCCCGTTGCCGCCGAGGGTGTTCATGTCGACGTTGTCGATGATCGCGATGTCGGGCAGGTCCCCGGTCAGGGCGCCCCGGGTGATGGCGTCGGTAAGGGAGGCGAACGGGAAGAACCGCCGGTGGATCGTGATGTCGGGCAGGTGAGCCTCGACGTCCTTGATGACGGCGGTCAGCCCCTTCTGGAAGTTGGGGGCGTCCCAGTAGTCCCACCAGGTGAGGGTGACGGCGCCGGCTTTCTTGCCTGAGCCGCAGGCGGCCAGGGCCCCGCCGAGGGCCAGAGATCCTGCGCCCGCGCCGGCTGCGCGCAGGAAGTCACGGCGGTCGATGGTGTGCGGCACGGTCCACTCCAGATGCGATGTCGAGATGCGAGATGTCGCATTTGAGATGCTACGTACTCCTCAAAGATCCGCGTCCGGTCCCGAGCGGCAGGGGCCGGTGCTGGCCCGCAGGGAGATCAGCGGTCTCAGCAGGACGTGCCGGGGCGGGGCGTCGGGCCGGCCCAGGCGCTCCATCATCAGCTCGACGCCGATCCGACCCATCTCCTGTGCCGGCACATCGGCTGCGGTGAGCTGCGGGGTCACCCGTTCGGCCCAGGGCCCGGCCGCCACGCCGGCGACCGAGAAGTCGCGCGGCACGACCCGGCCGGCACGGGTCAGCCCGCGGTACAGCCCGCCGAGGCCCGCCTCGTTCATCGTCACCACGGCGGTGGTCTCCGGGTCGTCCGCCAGGATCTGCTCCAGGCACGCCTCACCGGCGGCGGGGTCGTCGTCGCAGAGGTACGCCATTCCGGTGAGGCCCAGTTCCGCCATGCCCTCGGTGAATCCTTCAAGTCCGTGGTGCGCGGGCCCGTACCCGGACCGGAAGAGCGCTTCCGACCGGTTGACGAAGGCGATCCGGCGATGGCCCAGGTCCGCGAGGTGCCGGACGCAGGCACGCGACAGCACTCCGAAGTCCAGGTCCACCCACCAGGTCTTCTCCACGCCGGTACGTCCGATGCACACGAAGGGCACGCCGAGCGCAGTGAGATGGTCGACCCGGGGATCGTCCAGCCGGATCTCCATCACGATCACGCCGTCCACACGATGTCCCTCCAGCAGCCCGTCCAGCAGTCGCTGGAAAGGGGGGTCGGCGACCTCGGTGCCGGAGGTGAGCAGCACGTCGTAGTCGTGGGCCTGGGCCACCTCGGTCACGCTGCCGATGAAGTCCAGCTGCATCCCCGAGTAACGGCGCCCGCCGGGCGGGTAGACCAGTCCGAGCGTGCGGGTCGGCGCGGCGGATCCCGCGCTCCCTTCACGCTGGTCGGCGTTCACCGCGCTTCACAGGTTGCCGGCAGCGGTTGTTCGGCCCAGATGGTCTTACCGGAGGTGGTCTGCCGGGTGCCCCAGCTCTGGGTGAGCTGGGAGACCAGGAGGAGGCCGCGGCCGCCCTCGTCATAGGTGCGGGCGCGGCGCAGGTGGGGGGCGGTACTGCTGCCGTCGGAGACCTCGCAGATCAGGGTGCGGTCCCGGATCAGTCGCAGGTGGATGGGGACGGACCCGTACCGGATGGCGTTGGTGACCAGTTCGCTGACGACCAGTTCGGTGATGAACTCCGCTTCCTCCAGCCCCCACAACAACAGCTGGCGGGATGCCTGGATCCGGGCATCGGCGACGATCTCGGGATCGGCGGGCAGCGCCCACGTGGCGACCTGGTCGGTGTGCAGGGCACGGGTACGGGCGACGAGCAGGGCGACGTCGTCGGCGGGCCGCTCGGGCAGCATCGACTTGATCAGGGTGTCGCAGGTGAGCTCCAGCGACGGGGCCGGGGAGGCCAGGGCGCGGCGGAGCCCGGCGAGCCCGGCGTCGATGTCGCGGTCGCGGGCCTCGATGAGGCCGTCGGTGTAGAGGGCGAGCAGGCTGCTCTCGGGCAGTTCCAGCTCGGTGGCCTCGAAGGGCAGGCCGCCGACGCCCAGCGGCGGGCCCGGGGACAGCCGGAGGGTCTCGACCGTGCCGTCGGGGTACAGCACGCTGGGCGGGGGGTGCCCGGCGCTGGCGAGGGTGCAGCGGCGGGAGACGGGGTCGTAGACGGCGTACAGGCAGGTGGCGCTGATCTCGCCGGCGTCGGTGTCTGCGGTGAACTGTTCCTCGTCGGTGGTGAGGTGGTTGACGAGGTCGTCGAGGTGGGTGAGGAGTTCGTCGGGCGGCAGGTCGACGTCGGCGAGGGTCCGTACGGCCGTACGGAGGCTGCCCATGGTGGCGGAGGCGTGGATGCCGTGGCCGGCCACGTCGCCGACGACCAGGGCGACCCGGGTGCCGGACAGCGGGACCACGTCGAACCAGTCGCCGCCCACCCCGGCCTGGGTGCCGGCCGGAAGGTAGCGGTAGGCGACCTCGACGGCCGCCTGGCCGGGCAGGCCGCGTGGCAGCAGGCTGCGCTGGAGGGTGAGGGCGGTGGTGTGCTCGCGGGTGTAGCGGCGGGCGTTGTCCACGCAGACGGCGGCCCGGCCGGCGAGTTCCTCGGCGAGGAGCAGGTCGTCGGGCTGGAAGGGCTCCGGGCGCACCCGGCGGGTGAAGACGGCCACGCCGAGGGTCAGCCCGCGGGCCCGCAGAGGCACCGCCATGATCGAGTGAATGCCCTTGTGGTGGACGTTGGCGTTCCTGACCGGATCGCTCTCGACCCACCGGACGAAGTCGGGATCCGCCACCCCGCTCACCGCGGACCGGCCGGTGGCCAGCGCGCGGGCCGGCGGCGAGAACCCCGGGTAGGTGTCGACCTCGCCCAGGTCGACGGCGACCTCGGGCATGCCCTCGACGGCCGACCGGTGGGCGACCCGGCGCAGTGCGACGTCGGCATCGACCCGCTCGGCGGTCGGTTCCTCACCGTTCAGGACCGAGTCGAGCAGGTCCACGCTGATGAAGTCGGCGAGCCGCGGCACGACCAGCTCGGCCAGCTCCCGCGCGGTGCGCACCACGTCCAGGGTGGTGCCGATGCATGCGCCGGCCTCGTTGAGCAGCGCCAGCCGCTGCCGGGCCCAGTGCTGTTCGCTGCTGTCGAAGGCGGCGGTGCCGACGCCGCGCACCCGGCCGGAGGGGTCCCTGACCGGCCACATCTCGACGTTCCACGCGCGGTCGGCGGTGTAGCTTTCGTAGCGGGCCGGGATCCCGGTCTCGGTCACCTGACGCAGGTGCTGCGCGAATGCCGGGCTGTTGACGTCCATGACGTCACGGGCAGCGTGGTTGAGCCGCTGGTCCCGCAGCTCGGTGCCGTACGTGGACATGGCGACCGAGGCCTGGGCGAAGGCCCACTCGAGCAGCCTCGGGTCCGGCCCGTCGCCGGGCGGGTCCGGGGCGAAGGTCACGACGAACCCAGTGGCCCTGCCCTGCGCGTCCAGCGACGGCTGGACGCGCATCCCGAGCCCGAGCCGGCGGCCGTCGCGATGGCGTACGTCCACGGTCCCGCCCCAGGCCCGCGCGCTGACCAGGGCTTCCCGTACGCCGTCAGGGGTCTCGGCGGCGAGAAGTCCGGTGATGGGGCGGCCCACGACCTCGGCGGCCGGAAAGCCCAGCAGGCGCCGGGCGCCTTCGCTCCAGCCCGTCACGACGCCCCGCGTGCTCACGGTGGCCAGGGCCGTCTCGGCTGCGTCGGAAGGATCACGGGGCGTGACGAGAACGGGATCGCCGCGATGCTCCATCTCGCTCACCCCGCAGCCGTCGAGTCGCTCCCTTTTCTATCTACCATAGACGGGCAAAAACGACATAGCGCCCGGACCTCGCGCAGCGTCACGAGCCGGGGGGAGGGTGGCCCGCGCAGCGCGCACGGCCGGACCCCGGTCCGGCAAACCTGCCCCCCAGGCTCCGTACCGGGGGGCACGGCCGCAGGCGGGGCGCCTTCGTTCGGCGACACGCCCACGCCGCGGTCCCCCTCCGGTGGCGCCGCCTACCCGCAAGGAGTGGAGTGGCGGTGTGCGGCATCCGCGAGGCGAAGTAACGCGACCAGGGTGGTGGAGCACGGAGGTGCGATGGCGCGGCTCGTGGTCAAGGGCGAGGACCTCATCGTCCGCCTGTCGTGGTGGGAGAAGGCGGCGGCCCGGCGCCGCAACGTGCACGTGCCCCTGTCCACGGTCCACCAGGTGACCATCGAACCCGACTGGTGGCGCGCCCTGCGCGGCGAACGCGTCCGGGGCACCTGGATCCCCGGCATGCTCTCCCTCGGCACCCGGCAACACCCCCGCGGAAAAGACTTCACCGCCGTCCGCGCCCGCCGACCTGTCGTATGCGTCGAACTGCGCCGCCCCTCCCCCCACGCCCGCCTGGCCGTCACCGACCCCAACCCCGAAGCCGCCGCACACGCGGTACGCACCGCCGCAGGAATCTGACCCGGCCAAGGGGCGGTACGCCAAGAGCAGCCCCAGTCCGGCCATCGGTGGGTTCCCGTATATGACCGCCTTCCGTCACCCTCCGGACGCCCCTCCGGCGCCCCCGTTCTACTCCCGGGGCCGGCTGACAACGTGCCGGGCGGCTCTACCGCCCGGGCCCATATGAAACGCGGCGGCTGAGCGGCTACGGGGAAGTGCCGGCTGTGGGTGGGATGTTCTGGTTGAGGCGGAAGAAGTTGTCCGGGTCGTAGCGGGTCTTGAGCGCCACCAGGCGGCGGAACGTGCGCTCACCGTAGGCATGGCGTACGCGCTCAAGCCCTTCGTCTCCGAGGAAGTTGACGTAAACGCCTGACTGATGTGGCTCCATCGCGGCGAAGAAGCCTCTCGTCCAGGCGCGTTCACGCTCTCCGACCGCCTCGCCTTCGTCCGGCAGCCAGGCGCCGTTGATGTTGAGGTTGTGGGCGGCCTGCCGGTGTGAGTACGCGGTGGCGTCCTCGGCGACGCGGCTGACCGCGCCGCCGAGCTGGAAGATCAGGGCAAACGACCGTGGCGAGTCGATCCGCAGCGCGTGCTCGGCGATCACGTCGATGGCATCGTCCTTCAGGCCGCCGAGCTCGGTGGACTTCCAGTAGTAGTGCCAGCCGTGCGGGACGGTCGGGTCGAACATGCCTTGGAGGGCGGCGTAGGGCCGCGGCGCGATCAGGTCGAGGAGGGGGGAGCCGTACGAGCGCAGCGGTCGGAGCAATCGTTCGCCGGCGTCAAGGTCCCCGGCCCAGCACACGATCACGGCGCAGACCTTCCGCCCGTGCAGCTGGACGGGAATGACGGGCAGCGGCGCGACTTTTCGCAGACTGACGATCGTGGTGAGCTCGTCGGGGGCGGCGCTGATCAGATCGCGGTAGATCCTCAGCACGTCGGGGGTGTCTGCCATGTCCCAGAACACCGGCCCGGCCAGCACCTGCCGCTGGATGGGGTGCAGCCGGTAACGGAAGGACGTCACCACTCCGAAGTTGCCGCCACCGCCGCGCAACGCCCACAACAGCTCCGGGTCGTCCTCCTCGCCGGCGCGGCGGAGCTCTGCGTCGGCGGTGATGACGTCCGCGGTCAGCAGGTTGTCGGCCGTCAGGCCGTGCTTGCGCATCAGCCAGCCGATCCCACCGCCCAGGGTCAGCCCCGCGATGCCCGTGTGGGTGACGATCCCACCGGTCGTGGCCAGCTGGAAGGCCAGTGTCTCGTGATCGAAGTCGCCCCACAGCGCGCCGGGCTGGGCCTGGGCGACCCGGCGCGTCGGGTCGACGTGGACGGCACGCATCAGCGACAGGTCCAGGACCAGTCCTGCGTCGCACAGAGCGGTTCCGGCCACGTTGTGGCCGCCGCCCCGGATCGCCACGAGCAGCCCGCGCTCGCGGGCGAACCGGATGGCCGCCAGCACATCGGCGGCCCCTGTGCACCGGGCGATCAGGCCGGGCCGGCGGTCGATGGCGCCGTTCCAGATCCGGCGCGCCTCGTCATACCCCTCATCGCCAGGCGTTAGCACCGGTCCGGCGAACCCACTGATCTCGGCCGTCATGAGACTCACCACCTCATGCCTTCAGCGTCTCCCCCAGCGCCGGGCATCGCAACGACAGAAGTCCGATCCGCGCGTCGGTGGCACAGTCGCGATCTGCGCGGCCAGGGCCGGAGCCGTCCGATAGCGCGCGGCGCCGAGATCTTCGAGGACCGGCCCTTGGAGGTAGGGCACCGCTGACTGTGGTGTGGCCTCCTCCGTCCGGACACCTGGGAAGGTGGGCTTGATCCGCTTTGGCGGACATCCGAGATCAGGGGTTCAGCGGGTCTTCGTGGATCAGCCTGGGCGAGCCGCTTTCGGGCAGCCGAAGCGTCGCGGATGGGTCGCCTTCACCGGGGACTTCAGCGGGCGGGTCTGTTGAGGCACCACGTCTCCGGCGCGCCTGTCATCGTCGCTGAGCTTCCCAGCCGGCAGCGCGTCGTGCAGCTGGTCTCGACCCGCCTGCTCACATGAGGCGACCGCTGTGGCCACGGGGCCGCGCCGAGTGCTGCGGGCAATTCCGAGCCCGACCCGTCAGCGTCACCGGTGGGCGTTGAGCCGGGCGAGCTGGCGCGTCAGGTGGTCGCGTTCGGCGAGGTTGGGTGCCTTGTGGGCCGCCTCGGCGTACAGCCGTGCAGCCGTCGCCAGGTCGCCTTCGCGCTCGTGGAGGTACGCCGCAACCGCGGCGTGGCGGGGCAGTGAGTCGTCCAGCGCCGCGAGTGCCGCCAGGCCGGCGCGCGGTCCGTCGGCCTGGCCGACGGCCACCGCGCGGTTGAGCCGGACGATGGGACTGTCGGTCAGGCGCGCGAGCTCGTCGTACCACTGGAGGATCTGCACCCAGTGGTCTCCTCGGCGGTATGCGGATCGGCTGGATTCGCGGGGATGCGCGGATCATCACTCGCCTCACCGAGGCCAAGAAGGCCATCGACCTGGCCACCGCGGTCCTCGAACAGCTCATCGCCGCGGACTTGATCACGCGAGCGGACGAGGCCCGTGAACAGCGAGCCTCGAGTCTGCAGCTCCAGCTGCGTACAACCGGGCACGTTGTGTGCAGAGGCGGCCACCCTGGAAGTGGACTCGTCCCACCGGCGGAACGGGGCTGTGGATCGACACCGGCGCAGATGCGGTCGCCCTCGTCGAGCACGCTCGTCGGCGCGGCGTCCGTATCGTCCCCGGACCAGCGTTCTCGGCATACGGCGCTTTCCGCCGCTTCCTCAGGCCACCGATCTGGCATCCGCGCCATGACCTCCAGGAAGCAATGAATCGCCTGGACCTGTGACCGGTTGTGCCCCTGGCGCGACAGGTGGTGACTCGTCGGGCCGATCAGATCGTTTGCGCTGGCGACAGCTCCCTCCCCGCTATCCCGAGTCGGTGATCGTGCACGTGTGCCAGCACAGCGACCACCCGACTCTCCGGCCAGCACGATCCCGGCCGTCCAGCAGGCTGGCTTCGCGGACTCACAAGCCGTTGGGGTGGTCCGCCGGCCGGTACTCCTTCTTCGGCACGGTACGGGCAGCACCGGCCGACAGTGGTCGGACACGGCCGGATGCATGACCGTGCCCGACCCACAGTAGAGGGACTAGCGGGCGTGGTTGAGGATCCAGTCACGGACGCCCGGGATGTTGTAGGCCACCTGCCAGGTGCCCATGTGCTCGCTCCCGCCGTTGCCGCCGGAGCCTGTTCCCGGGAGCGTGCCGGGCGTGAAAGAGGCGAAGTTGAAGTTGGCGTGGGCCGACTCCATCGCCGTGACGTCGGCGCGGAACTGCGATTGGGTCGCCTGTCCGTCCCAGGTGGCGGTGGTGACCTCGGCACCGAGGGGCTCGATCTCGTCCACGATGGCATTGATACCTGGGTAGGCCTTGGTGTCGCCCTGGGAGACGCACACCCACATCTTCTTCTCGGCCAACGGGTCGGCCTGGTCAGCAGGCCATTGGCCGGCGACGATGTACGAGGAGGCGAACATGTCGGGGTGGCGGATGTTCATGCCCAGCGACATCATCGCGCCCATCGACTGGCCGGTGGCGTGCAGCTTGGTCGGGTCGATGCTGTATCGAGTGGTCAGCCACTTGACGAAGTTCACCGTCGCGTCGAAATAGGTCGAGGGCTGGTAGTCATCGTCGATGACGATGGCCGGGTAGGCCGGTGCCACCACGACGCACTCATGCCTTGCCTGATCCTGCGGACTGGCCCATACCGTGGCACCGACGCCTTGGACCAGCGGGGCGAGCGGTCCCGCGTTGATGACGCTCGCGTCGTGCATGAAGAGAACGAGCGGGTATGACCTGCGCCGGTCGTAACCCTTCGGCAGGTACAGGTTGTAGGGCAACACTCGCCCGGTCGCATCGTCGGTGTAGGTGTACTGCCGGAAGTCGTCGACGATCAGGTTCCTGGTGGCCGTGTTCATGACGGGCGTAGCGCTCGGCGCGTACCGGACGCCGCGGGCGGTATAGACGGCCTCGACCTGGGTGACGCTGGCTGAAGCGGGCACGACCTTGTGGCTGGCGGTCGTGTCTCCCACGACGGGCCCGCCCGCGCCAGGTCCGTCGCCGGTGCTGGGCAACTGCACCCACAGCAGGGCGGCGGCGTCGTCGAGGGACAGCTCAAGGACGACGTGCCGACCCGTGTCGGCCTGGTGCTCCGGGTTGATGTCGGCCTTGGCGGCGGTCCACACCTTCGTGATGGTTCGGTCGGCGACCTGGTATGTCGACGTCGAGAGCCGGTTGCCGCTCACCTCCGCGTCGTATCGCAGCACGAGATGGGTCAGCTTTTGGCCGGCACCGTAGACCTGAGTTACCGCGGCGACGCTGCGGAGGTGATCGGTTCCCGCGTCGAGCGGGCTCGTGCGGTCGATGGTCGCAGCGGCCAGGGCCGGCTCCTGGAGGAGGGCCGCGGAGCCGAGGGCCGCCAGTGCGCCTGCGGCGCCGCCGGCCAGAAGGGATCGCCTGTTGATGGTCATGGTAGTTCCTTCCTCAGGCCAGCGACTTGGCGACGCGCTCGGCTTGCTTGGCCAGCTTCTCGGCCGAGCCGGGAGCGTAGCCCGAGTCCACCGCCGAGTAGGTGACGTGGGCGTAGTTCCACCGGTCGGCCATGTTCTTCGCACCGCCCTCGAACATCGAGGCGACGAAGGCGTACTTGAATCCACAGGCCTCCCGGATGTCCGCGGCTGTGTCCGTCGACAGCTCCGGCGATGCGCCGATGAACACGGCGCTGCCGAGCCGGAAGATCCACAGGGGTGCCGTGGCCGTCCCGGTCGGGGTGAAGTCGTAGCTCGTCACCGGCCCAGTCGGGTGGCCCTGAGCGATCGTCTGCACGGTTGCGGAGGTCTGCGTGAACTTCAAGGCCGTGCCGGCGCCCTGGCTGGCCCTGATGGTCTGGGCGACGCGGACGACCTCGGTTCCGAGCCGCTCGCCCTGGGCAGTCAGCAGCAGCCAGCCATTGTCCTGAGCGTCGATCTGGGACCAACGCTTGTCCTTGTCGATGACGTAGCGTTTGGATCTGAACGCCGGAAACTGGTCACCGCACGCGCCGACAAGGAAGAACCCCA
The DNA here is from genome assembly GCF_042751495.1 of Streptomyces sp. NPDC059373. Classification (NCBI taxonomy): domain Bacteria; kingdom Bacillati; phylum Actinomycetota; class Actinomycetes; order Kitasatosporales; family Streptomycetaceae; genus Streptomyces; species Streptomyces sp. NPDC059373. Next base: position 139,526 of record NZ_JBHYXC010000007.1, read on the forward strand.
CCGTGTCGCCGCCGTACTGCGACTCCACGTGGGCCACCGCGGCGCCGGCCAGATCGGCGCTGATCGGCAGATCGCCATTGGCCATGACCGATTCCATCATCACGCATGACTGGACGTTGTAATTGGCCAAGACCGCGATGGGATTGCCGCTCAGGTCGTCGAACCGGGCCACGGCGACCGTCTTGTTCGAGGGCAACGCCTCGCCGGTCCCGAGCCACCATCCGTCTGTGGTCTCGACGTTACGGTTGACGTTGACGTCGCACGTCCCGTATCCGTAGCCGACCTTGGCCGCCTGCAAGCGACCTACGGCCGCGGTGACCGCGGTCTGGCAGGCCGCGACGATGTTCTGGACCCACGTGGCCATCTGGGTGGACTGCGTCGAGGAGAAGACGTGTGGGGCCGAGAAGGTGTGGGTGACGGTCACCATGATGTTGCTGCTCGGGACGCCGGCCGTCTGGTTGATGACCTGCCGCATGTCGGCTATCGCCTCGGAGCTGATCGAGGTCAGGTCGACGATGACCAGGGCCAACGTGGTGTCGCCGTTCTGCAGGAGCAGAACCCGCACGTAAAGGTCGTCGTGGACGGTCGTGAAGTTGTCCAGGGGCAGGAGCGAGTCGGGGATGGAGATGGCCGACTTGCCGGCGCCGACCTTCAAGGTTCCCTTTCCAGAAGCGGCAGCCAGGGCCGGCGTTGCCATCGCCGCAAGGGCCGCCGTGCTCAGCGCTGCTGCTGCTCCAGCACCCAACAGAGTACGACGGCTGATAAGCGTCGCGTCAGGCGTCTCGTTCTCGTTCTCGTTCTCAGAACTCACCGCATGACCTCCACAATTGGGACCTCGGTGATTTCATGGGTTCTCCTTTGTAGTTGTCGAGGCAGCCGGGACGCCGCGAGTGGCGCAATAATTCCTCGGTATTCCAAGAAGCTGCGCTCATGGCATTTCCAGACAGCTTCTCCGCGTGCGACCCGACGACAGGATTGCGACGCGCCTAGATATTTATCTCTGCGAATCACGCTCCAGAGGATTTCAAGACGGTTACATCGCGTCAATGACCACGTATGCAAGCAAAGGATGCAGGCCGCGGCCTATCGCCGTGCGTGCGTAAGCGAGTGAGTGCGGGCCGCCCGCGCTGCGCCTCGCCATCTCATTAGCCGGTTCAGTTACTCAGAGTGAGTAACTCGGCGCGCCGGGGATTGAGCTTTTTGTTGTCTCCTGGCGAACAATGCAGGCAATACACAGCCCATTGATAGGTGAGCGTTGATTCTTTTCCACGCTCTGCGACGTCACACGCCTCCCAGTCGCGTGGATCCCGGCATCCGGTACCCGACGAACGGGAGATGAGCGATGTCGCTGGCAGCGCTCGTACCGAATCCTGAACTGCCGCTGGCGGCGTGGCCGACCGAGCCCCGCGTTTCTCATCGCGATTCTACGAAATCGACCGGCTGATGTCGCTTGAAACTGTGAACGCGTACAGCAACGCCCCGCTCGGATGCAGGTCGCACTCCCAGGTGCCGAGCGCCGCTTCCGCCAAGTGTGTTCCCCACGGTCCCTCGTCGAGCCAGCGAGCGTGGGGGCCGAGCTACTCCCCCGCGCAGGCGAAGACAGTCCGGGAGACCCCGCCTCCTCAAACCGTTGCGCTGACGACCGCTGTCACCGCCGTCACCGTTCTTGGCTCGACCCAACGTGAGGTAGGCGATAAGGCCGAACATGTTCCCCCATGCGCAGATAGCCATACATACCTGCGGCGAGGACTGTCGAGTGCGCGGGCGGCGCCGGACTGAAGGGGGCGATCCCGACGCGGGGATGCGAACAGAACTTCACGGGGTCTCGGACGGAACGATGACGATTCCGGCTGGGAGCGCGTCGTCAAGGAAGCCCGCAACCAGCACGACAGCACCGACGCGTCCGCCGCTGGTTGATGAAGGCCGGCCACCGCGGCGACGCCTCTCCTGGGCCCCCACCCCCGACGACCGACAACCAGGAGATCATCTCAAGCCGTCAACCAAGTTGACAGCGCCATGGGGTGAGTTGGTGTCGGCCGACCGGCAACAGGTGGAGCTCCACGCCGAGCGGTCGTGGGACGTCACGTCTTCGCGGCCAACGCCCGAGGGGCCCACGACGTCGGACGTCGCGGGCCCCTCGGGCTTGGGGTTTACGGGTCAGCGCCGACCGGTCGCGGTGCGGCGGCGCAAGGCGAAGAGGGCGCCGGCGCCGACGGCGATGAGGGCGGCGGCGGAGCCGGCGATCAGGCCGGTATTACTGCCGCCGCCGGTCTCGGCGAGGGCGGTGGTGGTGCCGCCGGCCGGGGAGACGGACGAGGAGGGGGACGCCGCGGCGGCCGCCGGGGTGGAGGGGGTTGCTCTCGGGGTGCCCGATGGGGTGGGGCTGGCGCTGTCCGTCGGCGTGCCGGACGGGGTGGACTGGCCGGGGACCTCGCACGGGGTGTCGGCGGAGGTGGGCAGCACGCTCAGCTGCTGGTCGTCGATGTACCCGCTGGCCGTGACGGAGACGTACCAGCTGTAGCCCTGCATCCAGTCCACCAGGATCGTCGTGCTGACGCCCTCGGCGGTCGGGTGGGCGATGTGCGCCGTGCCGGCGACCGGGCCCGGGGCGTTGTCGGCGAACCGCAGCCGCACGGTGATGTCGGCGGGCGTGCCGGAGGCGTCCTTGTCCGTGACCGTGATGGCGGCCTTCGCGGCGCCCGTGCTGGTGTCGCACCGAGCCGTCGCGTCCGCGGTGAAGTCGTTGATGTTGCAGGCGAAGGCCGTACCGGTGGCCAGCAGCACCACACCAGCGCCGGTCGCGGCGGCCGCGACCATCCCGCGCTTGGATATCACAATGATCCTCCACAGAAGAGTCAATGAGGGCGACCAGGCGCCCGTCGGCCCCGGGAGTCCCCCTGCTCCGCACGGAAAGGAACACTGGCGAAGGTGTTGAGAGACCCGAAAAAACCGGCCGAGGCGGCCCAATCATCAATTCCTGTCAGGCGTCTGTCAACTCGCGTCCCACCAGCCACAATGCCTCGCGAGCGCTCCCACGACGCCGCCTCGAACACGTTTTCCACAAACTTCGGCCCAGGTGACATCCTCTTCCGAAGAAAATGTCCCTGATCACGGACGATATGGGGGCCATGTACGCGTTTACCCGCACGGAAGCCCCGGCCCGGCCGCACCCCGGCGGTCGGCGTACGGGTCCACTCGCCCGGCCGACTTCCCCGAGGCTTTGACGAAGATTTGAACGGAGCAGACGTGTAGTCACAGGTGGGCGACGGGGCTGAAAGCGCCATTCGGCTACTTGGTCCCGGTCGAGCAGCTCCGCGTGGGACTGCAGCCGCCCGGCGGCCCCTGACCCCCCCCGGCCCATCCCCCAAAGCGTCCGTACGGCACAGGCCCCGGCGGACCCGCTCCGAGCAGACCGCCGGCGGCCTTCGGCCCCGCACCACCGGGCACGGACGACGCGAGGTTGGACGGCTGAAAGTGATCCGCAAGCAAGGCTGTCGGCGTGCCGCATGCCATTCGGACCGGTAGGTCTCTGCCGGGCAGTCCGCGGACGGTCCCGTGCGTGGCATAGCGGGCTGCACCACGGTTTCGGGGGCGGGCCCCTCGTAGCGGCGAGTGGACGACGGCATCGTGGCCGGGAGAGATCGCACCAGGTCCAGGGATGAGAAAGAGATCCCCGGGCGTCCCCGTCCCGAAGGAAGACTCCACACCCATGGGCGCCTAGTTGTACTACCCGGGCAGGTTGGTTGAGTTTGTGTGACGACACGGTCTGAATCTGGCTGATGGCGAGGGCCTCCGGTTGCGGAGCGGAGCTGTCGAGGAACCGCTCCGCCAACCAGGAGGCCTTCGCGTCTCACGCTGACGATGCTTGCATGCCGTCCGGTGCGACCTCCCGCGCCCACTCGGCGATGGTCCGGCCGTTCTTGCGCGGCAGGTCCGAGAGCAGCCCTCGTACCAGGTCCCGTACCCGGCGCCGGGGTTCGACCCGTGCGCACCGGCCCGCTGTCTGGGACATCAAGCCCTCGAGCGGCACCTGCCAGCGGGCAGGGTCTACGCCGTGACCTGCGGCCATCCCATGATCTTCAGTCTTCACACACCGGTGATCAGCGGTGGCCGCAGCCTTCCCGCAGCGGGTCCACCAGCAAGATCACGGTCTACCGCTGGAGCCGTTGGCTCGACGCGCGCGGATCTGCATCACCAAGACGGCCACGACGACCAGCGGGGCCGCTATGCATGCGATGTAGAGCAGAATCAGGGGATTCCCGGGACGCGGCCGGACGTCCGTCCCGGGAATCGGGGGTCCTGCGTTGAACGCCAACGACGGCTTCACGTGTTGCCATCGCGTGATCTCCAGGTACATCAGATACCAGGTACCGATCCACACCGCACCGCCAAGCCACTTCGCGAAGCGCATCCCCCGAGACTGCCGCCGCACAGGACGCAACGCAAGAGCCCAGCTGCCGAAGTGCCACCGCGGTATCGGCGCCCGACTGGCGGCCGGACGCCGATACCCGTCAGGTCAGGCCGGTGACGTGACGGCCCGGCCGAGGTGCCGGGCGAAGAACCGGACCGCTCTGTCGGCCTCGAACCTGGGCAGCTCCTTGTGCGTGCCCGCGTTGGCGTGCAACGTCTTTTCCTTCGAGGCGAAGGCGTCGAACAACGCGAGACCGGATTGGCGCGGGATGTGCTCGTCGTCCCACTGCATGTCGAACTCGATCGGGATGGTGATCTGCTTCGCCTTCTCGGCCAAGACGTCGGGCCAGTGCTGACCGAAGACCGCGGCCGTGACCCTGGGTTCGATCGCCACAAGCGGCACTCCGATTGCGGTTCCCATGTTGATGCCGAAGTAGCCGACCGGCCCATTGGCGCCGATCTCCGGAAGTTCCTGAAGGGCGTCCAGGGTCGCCCGCCACTCGGGCACGGCGAGTTCCGCCAGGTGCGCGTTGTAGCGGACGACGATCGGGCCGTCCGGCTCGCCTGCCGCCCTCGCCCGGTACAGCGCGGCGATCTCCTGCTCGTCGTGCGCCGTGCGCGGCCGGTCGCCGTGACCGGGCGCGTCGATGACGGCGACGTGGAAGCCGCAGCGGGTCACGAGGCGGTGTGCCCGGCCCGCCATGGCCGGTGCCTTCTTGTGTGTGCCCCCACCCTGCCCCATCGGCACCAGGGGTGCGCGATCGGCGCCAGAGGCCGACGACCAGAGCACGCCGGGGATCTCGCCCACGGTGAAGTTGCGTTCGACCATGCCGTTCAACGACGACTCGGCGGTGAACTGCAGAGAGTGCATGGGTTGTTGTCTTTCGGGAGTGTCTTGTTGTCGAGGCGCTCCCGGCGAAACCTATGTCAATCGCCCGACCGTAACGAAGAGGGGGAGCACCCACACAGATACAGCGTTCATGGGTCTCACCTCCTCGCGGGACGTCACGGTCTGCCGCACGCTACCAACCGAACGTCATCCCGCCCGACCCCTTTTCCTGCCGACCAACGGTGGTTCCGGCCATGTCCTAGCGTGAGCGACAGTCTCCGATACACGCGCCATGGTCGCGGTCGATGAACAGCCTCATATCAGTGGTACGAGCCATCACTCGTCGTCGTCCGGGTACACGCAGCGCGCGATGCGTACCCCCGAAGTCGGGCAGGTGGAAGCTGCAGTGCCCGTCGATGCCGATGTGGGGTACCCCTGCTCCCGCAGCGCGTTCAGCGCGCGGTCGAGGTAGACGGGTCACCCGAAGCGTCAGTGAACGCCGACAATGAAATCGCCAGCTGGACAGGGTGATCCACCTCGCACCCTTTGCGTCGGATTTCTCACGGATGCTCCCCATCCCCCGACCCCGCCACGTGATCAGAACTCCCAACAGGCCCCAGCTCGCGCTGATACCAGGTGCCTGGCTTACCACCGAGGGCGGCCGGGTCGGCCGGGCCAACCGGGACGAACCCGGCCTTGGTCAGCACCTTCTGGGACGCGGCATTGTCGCGGGCGGTGGCCGCCCGCAGTGTGCGCAGCCCGTGCCGCGCGGCCGCCAGCCGGCACAGCTCCCGGACGGTCGCGGTCGCCACGCCGCGGCCGGCGACGTGCTGCGCGACCCGGTAGCCGAGTTCGGCAGTACCGTCCTTGAAGGCGTACAGGTTGAACCGGCCCAGAACCGGGCCATCCTCGGCGAGGAGCACGTAGAAGGCGCCGATGCCGGCCTCTTGCTCAGCCAGCAAGGCGCTGTGCCGGTCGGTGAACTGGTCGTAGAACTCGTCGCCGCGGTCGGAGACCGAGGCAGCGAAGTAGGCGCGGTTCGCCAGCTCGAAGGCCAGGACCGCGGAGGCATGGCCGACATGCAGCCGCTTCAGCTCGGGCACCGCCCAACTCTACCCAGATGGTGCGCTGAGGCCACCTGAGTCTCGGCCAGCGGCAGACAGCCCCAAGACCAGGGCACATAACGATCTACGGCTGGAGTACCAGCCGCCTCCAGACGGGGGTTGGGGGCCCTGGCGCCATGACCTGGCCACCGCGTTCGCCCGCCGCACGGCCCTGCCCACCCCGAACCGCCGCCAACGGTCATGGACTTCGGCGACGTAGCAGCGTCGCGATGGTGACCGCTGCCACCAGGACGCCGCCGTAGAAGACCGAGGAGACCCACGCCTGGAGACCCAGCAGCTGGAGTCCGAGGATCCCGGTCTCCAGGAAGTAGATGCCGACGAAGGTGCCGATCGGGTTGAAGCGTCCTGGCTCGATGACCGCGGTGCCGAGGAAGACCGAGGCGAAGGTCGGCAGCAGCAAGGTGTCGGCCGTGGTGGGGTTGTAGCCGCCCAGGGCCGCGACGGCGACCACCGCGCCGAGACCGCACAGGGCGCCGGAGGCGACGAAGGAGCCGAAGCGGATCCGGTTGACGCGGATGCCGGAGAGTCGGCTGACCTCTCTATTGGCTCCGACGAAGCGGATGTGGCGGCCCAGTGGCGTGAATGCCAGCACGTAGGCGAAGCCGGCTACCAGCGCCGCGCCGTAGTAGAACGAGATCGGCAGGCCGGCCACGGAGTACAGCGCGATCTTGCCGAATCCGGTCGGCAGGCCGCTGACCGTGTTGAGGTGCGACATCCAGAGGCTGATGCCTTCGAGGAAGGTGCTCATTCCCAAGGTGACGACAATGGTGTTCACCCCGACCACGACGACGAGCACGCCGTTGACGACGCCGACCGCGAGCGCGCCCAGGACGGCGACGGCCGCAGCCTGCCACAAAGGCCACCCGTGGTCCACGACCAGGACGGGCAGGATCGTGGCGGAGAAGGCGAAGACCGCTGGGACGGACAGGTCCACGAACTCTCCGACGCAGACGGTGCACAGCAGGGCCATGGTGAGGAACACCAGCGACTGCTGGGAGCTGAAGACGGTCTGGAAGGTCGCCTTGGTCAGGAACAGCCCCGGCTCCGCGACGGCGTACACCGCGATCATCGCCACCCAGACACCGATCACCGCGTAACGCGACGCGAAGTGCCCGGCCCGGGCGGAGGCCGATACCAGCTTCCCCGTGTGCGCCGCCTTCGGCGCGGTCGGGGGCGCGTCGAGGTCCTCCTGGCGGGTGACGTCCATCAGTCGACCCACCCCCTTCTGTGAGGTCGTGTGTCGTCGCCGAACACCGCGTGCACGATGGTGTCCTGTTCCAGTTCGCCGCTCAGCTCCTTGGCGACCCGGCCGTCGCGGAACACCAGCACCCGGTCGCACAGCACCGCAAGATCGGCCGGGTCGATCGAGGCGATGACGATTCCGCAGCCGTCGCGGGCGGCCGCCCGGATCGCGTCGATGAGGTCGTGGCGGGCGCCGACGTCGACGGCCTGCGTCGGTTCGTGCAGCACGAGCAGCCTCGGTGCGCCGGCCAGCCACTTGGCCAGCAGGACCTTCTGCTGGTTGCCGCCGCTGAGCGTGTGGATCGGCGCGTGCGGGTCAGGCGGGCGGATATCGAGTTTCGCGATCATCGCGGCGGTCTCCTCGGCCTGCCACGCGGCGCCGATCCGCAGCCGGCTGCCGCGGCGGCGCACGCGGGGCAGGGTCAGGTTGTCGGATACCGAGAGTTCGCCGGCCACGCCCGCGTCCAGGCGGCGCTCGGGCACGAACGCCGCCCCCGCGTCCACGAACTCCTCGGTGCAGCCGCGTCTGCGGTCCAGTGCGATGTCACGGCCGTGGAGCGACAGCGTCCCGGCACGGGCCGTACGTGCTCCCGCCATCGCCTCGGCCGCCTCGGCGAAGCCCGAGCCGATCAGTCCGGTCAACCCGAGGATCTCGCCGCGCCGGACGTCGAGGTCGAGGCCGGACACCGCGCCGACCGCAAGGCCGCGCACAGAGGCGACGACCTGGTCCCGAGCCTGGCTCTCGACCCGGCGATGCGTGACGAGGTGGCGTCCGAGCATGATGCGCGTGAGCGACGCCTCGTCCACCTCGCGTGTGGGGAGGCCTGCCTCGACCACGGCGCCGTCGCGCAGGACGGTGACCCGGTCGGTCACTTCGACGATTTCCTCCAACTGGTGTGAGATCAGCAGGACCGACGTGCCCTCCTGGATGAGCGACCGGACCAGTTCGAAGAAACGGGCCCGCGCCGACCCGCCCAGGGCTCGTGTCGACTCGTCGAAGATGATCAGACCACCGCCTGCCCGGTGGTCCTGCACCGCCCGGGCGATGGCGACCACGGCGCGATCCTGCGCTGAGAGCGAACCGGGCTTCTGTCCGACGTCCAGGCGGTGACCCAGCCGGGCCAGGACCTGCTCGGCCGCCTGCTGCTCCCCGCGGCGGCTGATCCGCCGCGAGAGCCGGCCCGCCCGATAGTGCCCCAACCGTACGTTCTCCCACACCGTCAGATCGTCCACCAGGCCGATGTTCTGGTGGACGACCGAGAGTCCCGCTTCGCGCTGCTGCATCGGGCGGATCGGCAGGGCCAGATGCCGGCCGTCCACCACGACGGAGGCTCCCGTGTCGGGCGCGTACACGCCCGTGAGGACCTTGACCAGAGTGGATTTCCCGCACCCGTTCTGGCCGACCAGCCCGTGCAGCTCTCCCGGGGCGACCCGCAGATGAACCTCGCGAAGTGCCCTCGTCGAGCCGAACGCCTTGGAGAGCTTGGCCACTTCCAGACGCTGGTGCCGGGTTGGCTCCGGTGGGCCGGTCTGCGAGCCGGCGTTCACGATGCGCGACCTTTCCTCATCCCATGCCCCAGAGCTTGGCGAACTGCTCCTCGAAGGAGCTGTCGCCGAACCACTCGCCCGAGGCCTGGGCCGCGGACGTCACCTGGACGCTGCCGATGTTCTGCTGGGTGAACAACCGGGTGGGGAACGGCTCGGCGACGGGCGCGGACTTGGTCATCATGCGCAGGATCTCGTCGGTCAGGGCGTACCCGGCGTAGGCCTGGTCCACGGCCACGACCGCCTTGACGACCGAGTTGCTCTTGAGCAGGCCGAGGCCGTTCACCGAACCGCCCGCCACGGACAGGGAGATGCTCGAAGAGCGCCCCGACTGCTGGATGCCCTGGACGGTGGGCTGGAGGCTGTCCTCGAACTCCGTGTAGTAGTAGTCGGCGCCAGGATTGCCCAGGATGTTGGAGCTCGTACCCGAGGCCAGCAGCGCGTCCGTCGCGGCGGTGATCATCTTGACCTTGACGGTGCAGCCGGGGCAGTACTTCCTGTAGATCGGCAGCGAGTCGGTCACGTACTTCTTCGCCGAGGGCGAGTCGCCCTCGGCCGCGATGATCAGATTGGCCTTGCCCTTGGAGTCCGCGATGATCCACCAGGCGATCGCGCTCGGCTGAGTGGTCGCCCCCGGCACGTAGGTCACCTGGTCGCTGTTCGTGGAGCCGGACGGGGGGAACTGGTCCGCGATGATGATCGGGATGCCCTTGGCCTTGGCGGCGTCGAGGGCGTTTTGAACCATGCCGTAAGGGATCGCGTCCAGGATGATCCCGGCCGCGCCCGCCGCGATCGCCTGCTGGACACACGAGGCGATCGCGCTCGGCTGGCCTTTGCCGTCACACACCTGCTGTGACAGGCCGGCTTTGGCGAGCGCCTGACGCATCGTCTGGGCGGTGACGACGAAGCCGGGGATCTGTTGGACGAGCGGGACGTAGTACACCTTGCGGCCCTTGAGCTGTGCGACGTCCGACACGCTCGCAGTCGGGACGCGGTAGCTCGTGGTGGTGGCCTCCAGGCTCGCCACCTCCTTCTCGGCCCTGGCGAGACCCGTTGGGGAGCCGGCCTTGACCGACGAGCTGGAGCTGCCGCCGGAGCCGCACCCCGCCAGCACCGCCGACGCGGCGAGCAGCGCCGCGCACAGGGCCAGCCGCCGTTTCCTGATAAGCGCCATTGCTTATGCCTCCATGGCCGAAAGCCCGCGCTGCCTCGAGCGGACGCTGGATCTTTTCTGGGGGGCCGCCCACCGTCGCCGCTCGGGCGGGGTGGGTTCGCATGGGCGAGTTCGGGCCCGTCCACGTCCACGACGTGCCGGTCGTGGCTCACGAAGGACCGCGGGCCGATCTCGCGTCAATTGCGGGAAGTCTGGGGACATCGGCAGTTACGCGGAAGCGCATCGGCAACAACTTAAGCTTGCGCGTCCCGCACCGGTCAGGGCCTCCGTCGTCTCCTGGCGGTCGAGCCGGAGCGACCGCCAGGAGGCGAAGGGAGCCTCTCGGTTTTGGCAGAGCGCTTGACCTCCCCTTGATCGGCATTGGCCCTGGCGCTGCTTCCCCGCCCCCTGCTCATCCCGGTCACCGTCGCCCGCACGGCCGCCGCCCCCAGGACGCCGACCCACGGGTCCGCATCCGCCGAGCCGACGAAGAAGCAATCCTCGCCCTCATCGACCGATGGAAGACCACCCTCACCACCGGAGACCGGACGAGAACCCCCGCTCGTGCGAGGAGTTCCGGGACCGGGTCATCTCCGTCATCGGCACCGAGGTCAACCTCCTCAAACTCGCCGAACTGCAGCGACACCCTGACGGAAACGGGGGTCGCTGACGCACGGCGAGCGCAGCTGAGCGGCCGGGGCCGGCGGTCGCGGCCGCGTGCCCTCGACCGGATCTCCTGGGCGATCTTCTTGCCGTCGATGGTCGTGGTCGCTGGGTGATTCCGCCTTGGTGTCTTTCACGGTCACGCGAAGACGATGGTGTGGTTGCCGTTTCGGATCACGCGGTCCTGGCTGTGCCACAGCACCGCGCGGGACAGGACCGCGCGTTCCACGTCCGCGCCGCGGCGCATCAGGTCGGTGACGGTGTCGGCGTGGGTGACCCGTACGACGTCCTGCTCGATGATCGGGCCCTCGTCGAGGTCCTCGGTGACGTAGTGGGCCGTGGCGCCGACGAGTTTGACGCCGCGTTCCTTCGCCTTGGCGTGGGGGCCTGCGCCGAGGAAGGCCGGAAGGAACGAGTGGTGGATGTTGATGATCGGCACGCCGACCTTCTCGATGAAGTCGCCGGAGAGGATCTGCATGTAGCGCGCCAGGACGATGAAGTCGGCGTTGCCCTCAAGCAGGCGCAGGTGCTCGGCCTCGGCGGCGGACTTGTCCGGGCCCATCGACGGTACGTGGAAGAACGGGATCCCGAAGCGGCGTACCTCGTCCGCCGTGTCCGGGTGGTTGGAGATCACCATGGAGACGGTGACGGGCAGTTGGCCGCGCCGGTACCGCCACAGCAGGTCGAGGAGGCAGTGGTCGGATTTCGAGGCGAAGATGGCGACGCGTCTGGGCACGGAGAGGTCCCGGAGTGTGAACTCCAGCTGGAATGTGCTCGCCAGCCGCTCTTTGAGGTCCTCTTCGACGGCAGGCAGGGCGGCCTGCAGGTTGTCGAGGCCGAAGACGGTGCGTTGGAAGAAGGCACCGCCTTGCGGGTTGTCGGAGTACTGGTCGAGCGAGAGGATGTTCGCACCGTGGCGGCTGAGTACGGCGCCGATGGCTGCGACGATGCCGGTTCGGTCCTTTCCCTGGACGATCAGGGAGGCATGGTGGTGGTCGAGCGCGCGCGGGGTGAGGTGCGTGGCTGCTTCTTCGACAAGCGTCACGTCAGTACTCCTTTTGGAACTCGGTGACCCACTGCGAGGTGGTCTTGAGTCCGCCGAACGTGTAGAAGTGCAGCTTGATGGGGCCGTGGCGCTGCGGGTCGTAGCCGTGTGCCAGGGCGCGGATGAAGCGGTCGGGTCCGGCCGTGCCCACGAGGTTGGTCAGCGACAGTCCGTACTTCTTCGCGATCGACGCACTCGTGCCGATGCCGAAGCGCGTGGCGTAGCCCAGCAGCCGCCGCACTCCGGCGGGCCCGGGCACCCCGATGCGGACCGGTAGGCCGATGCCGCGTTTCCGTGCTTGGGCGAGCCAGTCGAGGACCGGGCCGGTGTCGAAGCCGAACTGCGTGATGACACCGGCGGACAGGTGCCTTCGGGCCAGGGCAGCGTGTTTCTCCTCCAGCGCCGTCCACAGCCGGGTCTCGCCGATGGCTGGGTGCCCCTCCGGGTAGCCGCTGATGCCGACGTGGCGTACGCCGTACTGCTCGAGCAGACCGGAGCGGATCACGCCGAGGGAGTCCTGGTAGGGCCCGTGCGGTGTTGCCGGGTCACCGCCGACCACGAACACGCTGTCGGCGGTGCCGTCGGCTTGGAGCGCGGCGAGGAACTCCTCCAGCGCGGCCAGGGAGGGCAGGCGGCGGGCCGCGATGTGCGGTACCGGTACGAATCCCAGGCGCTTGACCTCTCGTGCGGCCTCCAGTCGCAGCCGCAGGTCCTCGTTGCCGAGGAACGTCACGTTGATCCGGGTGCCGGGAGGGATGGTGGCCCGGGCCTTCTGAAGCTCGGCAACGTCCTTGCCCGTTATCTCCAGGGAGAAGTCGTCCAGGAGGTCGGTGACGGCTGTGGCCGGGGGTGTCTGGGCGTGGTTCATCGTGCTCCTTGTCCGGCGCTGTATCCGCCGTTTCCGCCGCTTCGGGTTCGTGCGCGCAGACCCGGGTGCCGGGGCGGGCGCGGGCAGGCGCCCGCCCGCGCGGCGGCGGTGGGCGGGGCGTCAGATGATGTGGGTTGCTCAGGCGTTGCGCCGGTACAGGGTGCGGGCGTGGGCGTCGTACGGCGCGGGGGCGACGGTGGCGCGGATGCGCGGGAAGCTGAGGTCCGCATCCGCCGCGGCGCCCGGACCCGGGTGTTCGCCCCACACCACGCTCACCTGCGTGCCGGGCTTGGCGTAGGCATGGTCGATGAGCGTCAGCGAGAGGATCGTCGCCGCCGGGTCGACGGAGGCGGTCTGGAAGGTCAGGCCGACCAGCTCGTTGTCCGCCTCCACGCGGTGCCGGGCGTAGGTGAGCCGGAATCCGGTGTCCTCGCCGAGCGCCGTGCGTACGTCCTCGGGGTCGAGGACGAGCGTGACCTTCGTACGGCGCACACTGCCCTTCGCCTTCTCGAGGGCGTCGCGGCCGATGAAGTCGTGGTTGAACGAGATCATGCGGCCGTAGCCGAGCTCGTAGGGCGAGCAGTAGTAGTCCTCGATGTCCTCGGAGAAGAAGCTGCCGTGCAGGGGCCGCTGGCCCTCGACGCCGTGGAGGTTGAGGTACGTGCGGTAGTCGAACAGCTCCGGGCCGGTGTAGATGCCGGGCACCGGTGAGGGAATCCAGCCGCTCTCCACACTGGCCGTGGTGTAGGCGAGAGCGCCGACGTGGAGCAGGCCGAACGGCTCTCCGGCCCGCAGCAGCGCCTCCTTCACCGCGTGGGCGTGCTCCCACTCGCCGATGAACTCGTAACCGGCCTGTCCGGCCATGCCGTGGCGCAGGGCGCGGAAGGTGCGGCCGCCCAGCGAGACAGGGGTGGAGTGGAAGAACCTGGTGGCCGGCAGCGGGCCGCCGAACGCGCGCTCGACGAGGTCGATCGCGTACGGGCCCTGTATCTGGTAGCGGAAGATCCTCGGGTCGGCGCCGCGACGGAAGGCGGAGGAGGGGTCGGTGGTGAACGCGACGTCGTAGCCGCCTTTCTCCGCGTGGTACTTGACCCAGTTCTGCGCGGCGGGGACCCCGCTGAGGGTGTACTTCTGCTCGCCCTCGCGCATCAGGATACCGTCCGTGACGATCATCCTTCGTGGGTGACGGGGATGAACTGCTTGGCCTGGCCTATCGCGAACGACTGGTAGTTGTTGGCGCTGACCGCCGCGAGCAAGCGCGTGGCGTCCGGTCCCTGGAGGAACGTGTCGAACATGTGGTGGGACAGGTCCGAGATGGACACCGCCGAGTGCCATGCGTTCTGCTCCTGGCGCCAGCCCGCGTACTCGCGCTCGACGACCTCCGGGGTCCACGGCTCGGCATTCGGCTTCCACAGCAACCGCACCGGCGAACCCGCCTGCTCGATGCCGTCCTGAAGGCTGGGGGCTGCCATAGAGAGTGCTCCTCTGGCTGGTCGCCGCCCGCGTGACCGAAGCTTGCTCAATCGTTCCAGCGGGGCGGCGGCGGCTCAACTAAACCGATCTAGCCGGACGTTAACAGACGCGTTCCGCAGGCTCGAGGGTCGGAAGCGAGAACTGAGGATGCAGCCGGAGCGTGGACACCGGCCTGCGCGAACACGTAAGCGTGGCGGCCTGCCAGGCCGGCCGACCTACACTGGCCGCCGTGCAGGGCACCGGTCCGCTGCGTCGGGCTGCGACCAGGAGCGTGGCGAGGGAATCCGGAGAGTCAGGGGAAATGGGTGCTGCGAAGCGGGTGACGCTCAGGGACGTCGCCGCGGCGTGCGGGGTGTCGCGGTCCACCGTGAGCTTCGTCCTCAACGACGACCCCCACCAGACGATTTCGCCGGCCACCCGCGAGAGGGTGCGTCAGGCCGCCCGTGATCTCGGCTACGTCCCCCACGGCATCGCGAAGGCCCTGCGCGAAGGGACCTCCCGGGTCGTCGTGCTCAACGTCGAATGGAGTCTGGAGGGCAACTACTCGCGCAGCTACATCCGCGGCCTGGACGATGAGCTCGCCGCCCACGACCATGTCCTGCTCGTCCGCCCCGGCCACTCTGCGCCCGGCTCCACGCAGCAGGTGCTGGACGCGATCGCTCCGCGTGCCGTATTGCGGTTCGGCGACGCCTACCTGACCGGCCATGAGCTCGACGACCAGGGCGGCGGATGGCGGGACGGGCTCGCCGCGCACGCCGCCCTGCAGCTCGGCTACCTCGCAGGCCGCGGCCACACCCACCTCGCCGTGGCCCTGCCGGACCGTGATTCCCCGCTGGCCGAGGTTCGCCTGCGCTTCGCCCGCGAGGCTGCTGCCACGCTGGGCATCGCGTCGCTGACGCCGTTCGTGGTGCCCGGGCCGAGGACGGCCGGCACCGAAGCGGTCAACGCCTTCCTCGCCGCGCACCGCCGTGTGACGGCAATCGCCGGCTACGACGACGACGCGGCCCTGCGTACCCTGACCGCCCTGGGGGACCTCGGGCTGGCGGTGCCCGGCGACATCGCGGTGATGGGCTTCGACGACACCGAGTACGGGGCGCTGGTCACACCTGCCCTCACCACCGTCCACATCGACGCCGAGGCCCACGGCCGCCTCGCCGCCCGTACGGCCCTCGGGCTGGACACCGCACACGTGGCCGCCGTGCCGGGGCGGGTCATCGTACGCGGCTCGGCGTGAACGCCGTGGCCCTGTCAACGACCAGCAGCAGGTGCGGTCGGCGGACGGCGGCGCTGGACACGGCGGTGTCGGTCAGCGCGCCGCGCACAGCAGCGCGACACCGGGCGCACTCGGCGCGACGCGGGCGGGACCGCCGGTCCCGCGAGGAATGGGAGCGATAAATCGTTGACAATTATGTACGACATCTTGCCTGCATAGCGTGGGCCCGACTACGGTCGCCCCCATGGGGGCCTGATCCACTCCGCCGCCAGGGCCGGCCGCAACGAGCGGCGTGGAGGATCGAACGACGGCTGCCCCGCGCCGTGTACGACATCGAAGAGATTCGAGGAGCAGGACATGGACAACCCGCTGCCTCACCTGCATGCGCGACTTCGCGGCGCATGTCTCCGCAAGAGGGTTCCGCCCCGTGCCCGCCGGGTGGCAACGGGCTCCCCGCGCCGTCTCAGCCCATCTGATCCTGCGCTGAGAGATGCTCCACGGTGATTCCGGTCTCGGTGAAAGTCCGGGTCACCGTCTCCGAGGAATAAACCCACAGGATACGCAGAGGCACGCCACCGATATTCCGGAACAAATGCGGGACGGGTGACGGAATGTACGTGGTGTCGAATCGCTCCAATCTCGTGACCGTGCCGTCGACCAGTACCTCGGCCTCACCTTCGAGAATCGTCACGTGCTCGTCGCAGTTGTGCGAGTGCATCGGCGCCCCGGACTCCACGGGGTAAACACTCATCCCGCTCGTGATCAGGTTCTCTCCTCCGGCGGACAACGTCGTGACCAGGGGCGTGGTGACGATCGAACCCCCTCGGTCCAGCAGTGGCACCGAGGCGGCCTTGATGATGGCGGTCATGCGGAATCCCTTTCGGCGAGGACGCGTCGTCCGACGTTAGATGCCTTGCAGCCGAATGAGCGTCCTCCGGCGTGCACCTTTACCTTGCGTTCCGGGAAGGGTGAGCTTCTTCCGCCCGGATGTAGCGTCGGCTCCCGTCGCACGGCTTCCCGTGCCCGTGTTCCCGACAGATAGGCAGGCACCCGCCATGAGGCTTCCCGTACTCAGCGTTGACGAAATGAACCAGCGTCAGCAGGAACTCAGCGCCCGTATAACCGAACGCCGTGGCGGCGTCCGAGGTCCCTTCCGGGTGTGGCTGCAGAGCCCGGAGCTGTGCGAGCGGGTGGAGTCGCTGGGTGCGTACGTCCGCTTCGAGTCGAGTCTCCCGAAGCATCTGCGCGAGCTGACGCTGCTGATGGCCGCGCGCCACTGGGATGCGCAGTACTCGTGGAACGCCCACGTGGGCACGGCGATCGAGGCGGGCGTGCCCGAGGCCGTCGTCCAGGCCATCGCCGAGCGCCTCGAGCCGGTTTTCGCCGATGCCGCGGACAGGGCGTTCTACGCGTTCTGCCATGAGCTGCTCGAACAGCACTTCGTGACGGACGAAACCTTCGCCCGCGCCCACAAGTACTTCGCCGCCCAGGGCCTCGTCGACGCCGTCGGTTCTCTCGGCAACTTCAGCATGCTCGCCATGTGCCTCAACGCCTTCCAAGTCGACCTGCAGCCCGGGCGCAAGCCCCCCTTCCCCGACATCCGCGGCTACGCACGCGTGGCTGCCGACGGCAACGCGTGACAGCCGTGACCACGCACCCCGTGCGCCGCGCTCAGAAGGACATCGACATGACGGCACCCGCCCCCGTGATCCGGGTACGCGACCTCACCAAGTCCTTCGGCGGAGCGGCGGCCCTCAGAAACGTTTCCCTGGACATCCACCCCGGTGAAGTCCACGCCCTCATGGGCATGAACGGGGCCGGGAAGTCCACCCTCGTCCAGATGCTGTGCGGAGTGCACCAGGCCGATCGCGGCACCATCGAGATCGGTGGCAGCGTCCAGGACGCGCTGACGGCGCGTCGCGCCCGCCGGCTTGGCATCGCGACGGTGCCCCAGCGGCGCGAACTGGCCATGACTTTGAGCGTCGCCGAGAACGTGCTGCTCGGAGATCTGCCGACCCGTGGGAAATTCGTACGGTGGCGGTCGGTCAGGAGCCAGGCGGCAAGGGCCCTTGCGGACCTGGGCATCGAGATCGATGTGTCGCGGACCGCGGGTGAACTGACCGTGGCCGAACAGACCATGGTCGAGATCGCCCGTGAAGTCCGCCGCGGCGGCAGGGTCCTGATCCTGGACGAGCCGACGGCGTGTCTGGGAGCGGAGGCGGCGGACCAGGTCAGGACGCTCGTGCGGACCCTGCGCGGTGACGGCGTCGCCGTCGTCTACATCTCCCACTACATCGACGAGGTGCTCGCTGTCGCGGACCGGATCACCGTCCTGCGCGACGGCGCCGTCGTCCACAGCTCACCTGCCGGCGAGATGGACCAGGCGGGTCTCGTCCGCAGCATGGTGGGCCGCGATGTCGTGTCGCACCGGCCCCACAGGCCCGCCCCGAAGGACGAGGTCGCCCTGACGGTCCGCGGACTGTGCCATGGCCGAGCCATCGACGACTTCAACGTACAGGTCCGCAAGGGCGAGATCGTCGCTGTTCTGGGTCCCGCCGGGGACGCGCAGTCACGCCTGTTCGACCTGCTCTCCGGGCGACGCCGGCCCGACGCCGGCGAACTGTCCGTCGACGGTGCCGCCGTTCCGTTCGGACGCGTCTCGCACTCGCTGGCGAGCGGCCTGCGGTGCGTCACCGGCGACCGACGGGCCCTCGGACTGATTCCGGAACTGTCCCTGGACGAGAACATCACGCTCGCCGGCGACCGGCTCGCCGGACGGCGGCTTCAATGGCGGGCCGCGCTCACCCGCCGGGCCGCTCCGCTCCGCGCGAGCTACGGAGTTGTCTCGCTCACCGACAACCCGGCGGTCAGCCGGCTGTCGGGCGGCAACCAGCAGAAGGTGCTGCTGGCCAAGTGGCTGGAGACCTCGCCCGTCGCGTGCTTCCTCGAAGATCCCACCAACGGCGTCGACATCGCGTCCATGGCGGACATCCACGCGCTTGTCGACGATCTCGCCTCCCGGGGCGTGGGCGTACTTCTCGCCTCCTCATCCGCCGAGGAGGTCATGCGGCTGGCCGACCGCGTCGTCGTCGTCTCCGCAGGACGCGTCGTCGCCGAGTACGACATCACGGCCATCACCCGCGACGAACTCGTCGCCACCGCGATCGGAGGACAACCGCAGTGAGTCTCAAGGCACCGCCGGAAGCCCCGGCCCTCGCACAGCGCACAGGAGCGCCGCACGTCGGGCGTGCGATCCGGGCGCTGGGCGGAATCCCGCACGCGGGCCTCGTCGCCGTCCTGATCCTCGCTGTGGCCTTCACCAGCGTGCAGGCGGACTCGTTCTTCACATCCAACAACGTGCTGAACATCCTGCGGCAGGTCAGCGTCGTCGCGGTGATAGCCGGCGGGCTGACCTTGCTCATGACGGCCGGTGGCATGGACTTCTCCATGGGCAGCAACGCGGGCGTCACCGCCGCCGCCGCGGCCCAGCTACTCGCGCACGGGCACGGTACCGGGGTCGCGGTGATCGTGTCGCTCCTGCTGGCCACGGCCGTCGGACTCGTGAACGGTCTCGTCGTGACGTTCACCAAGGTGGCGCCCTTCGTGGCCACGCTCGCGATGGCAACGCTGCTCGACGGCGTCGCGCTGCTGGTGATCAACGGTCTCAGCGTCTCCATCGGGACCAAGCTGTCCGGGCTGGGCGACTCCTCCCTTCTGGGCCTGCCGGTTCTGCTGATCGCCGCCATCCTCGTTCTGGCCGCGATCGCTCTGGTCATGAGGTTCACCGTCTTCGGCCGCGACGCCTTCGCCATCGGCGGCAACGAGGACGTGGCCCGCCTCAGCGGTATCAACGTCGTCTGGCGCAAGCTGATCGTCTACAGCCTCACCGGGGCCCTTTCGGGGCTCGCCGGATTGATGCTGCTGGCGCGGCTGGGCGCCAGCAGCCCCGGAACGGGCGGACTCACCCTCCAACTCACCGCCGTCGCGGCAGTCGTGATCGGTGGCACATCGCTCGCCGGCGGCCACGGCACCGTCATCGGCACCGCCCTGGGTGTCCTGCTGCTCGGGGTCGTCGCCAACGCGCTGAACCTGCTTCAGGTTTCCAGCTACTACCAGCAGATCTCGGTCGGCGCCGTGCTCCTCCTCGCGGCCATCGCCAACCAGCTCCACCGGTCATCACAGCACTGACTCCTCCCGCACCTACGAAAGGCCGCCCCATGTCCGTACCGGTTCGTCCCCGCAGAGCACTCACCGCGCTGGCCGCCGGCACCACGTTGCTGCTGAGCGGCTGCGGCAGCAGCCAGGCCGGAAGCTCGGGCTCCGTGACGATCGGGTTCGTCAACGGCTCCACCACCCCGTTCCACACCTGTCTGCAAAAGGCAGTCCAGCAGGAGGCCAAGAAGGAGGGCGCCGCCCTCTTGACCGCCAACTCCCACCAGGACCCGGGAACCGAGTTGTCCAACATCGAGGACATGACCTCACGCAATGTGGACGCCCTGATCGTCCAGACGGTGAACGTCGACGCGCTCAAGAACGACATCGCCAAGGCCAAGGCCGCGAACATACCGATCTTCCTGACGTCCGTTACCACCAGCGACACCTCGGGAATCCTCGGGGCAGCGGTGGTGGACCTGAAGAAGGTGGGGGCCCTGGACGCCGGCTGGATCGCCCAGGACACCGGCGGAAAGGCGGCCCAGGTGGGCGTCATCGCCGGGGCGCCCGGAGCCGCGTCCGACCTGCTCGTCTCCGGCTTCACCAAAGCCCTCCCGAGCAACGCCAAGGTGGTGGCCAACCAGCCGGGCATGTTCAACGCCGCCAAGGCACAGGACGTCGCCGAAAACATGATCCAGGCACATCCGAACCTGCAGTACGCGTTCGTCGCCGACGAGGACATGGCCCTCGCCGCCCGGAAGGCCTTCGACGCGGCCGGCGCCAAGGACGTGAAGATCGTGACGGTCAACGGCACGGATGAGGGCCTGGCGGCGGTCAAGGACGGGCGTTTCTCCGCGACGGTCGCCAACTCGGCGATGGCCATCGGCCAAACGGCGGTGAAGAACGCCCTCGGCCTGCTCGACAAGAAGAAGATCGCCAAGGTATCCCACATCCCGATCCTCCTGGTCACCAAGGACAACCTGGAAAAGGCGCCTCAATACTGCCCCTGAGCCGCACCCCGGTGCACCCGCCCGCCCTCACCCGCACCCACCCGCACACCCACGTTCCACACGGCGTGGAGCAACTCGCCCGTCGCCGTGGACGGCCGGAGGAACCATGGACCGTCTGCTCTTGATGCGCAGCTTCGTCACCGTCGCCGGCAACGGCAGTTTCAGCGGAGCGGCCAAGGTGCTGAACTCATCGGGCTCGCTCGTCTCCCGGCACGTAGCGGAACTGGAGCGCCAGATCGGCGTCCGTCTGGTCAACCGCACGGCCCGCTCGGTGAGCCTCACAGAACCTGGCCTGCGCTATGCCGAATTCGCCGCGCGCATCCTGGAGGAGATCGAAGCGGAGGACTCGAACATCGCACAGCGCCACGACCGGCCCGAGGGATCGCTCAACATCATCTGCCCCAAATGGATCGGGAGCCTGGATCTCGGTGATGCCATCGCCGCCTTCTCGGTCACCCACCCCAAAATCCTCGTCCGATTCGAGCTGGGAGGAATGTCCGACCGAACGTATGAATTCCTCGACAGCGGATTCGACATTGCATTCCACACGCGGGACCTGCGAGATTCCAGCGTCCGCCTCAAGAAAATCGCCTCCCTCCCCTTCGTCCTGTGCGCATCGAAGGAATACGTCGACAAGCACGGGCCGCTGGGCCACCCCAACGACCTCGCGGCCCACGACTGTCTCGTGCACGTCAACGACCCGGTCTGGCGCATCGGCCACGGACACGCCAGCACCCTCCACAAGATCCGCAACATCGCCTTCTCGTCCAACTCCTACATCGCCCTGCAGAAGGCCGCCGTCCACGGGCGCGGCATCGGCCTGCTGCCCCAGCGCCCGGCCTATGACGACCTCGTCTCCGGTGCGCTCCAGGTCCTGCTCCCCGAGCTGGCGGTACCCGACCGGCCGCTCTTCGCGATCTACGGGCCGGGCCAGGACACCCCCCGCAAAGTCAGCGTATTCCTCGAATTTCTCACCGCATGGTTCTCGCAGAACCCTATTCCGACCCTCAAAAAGTGAGCAGCACCAGGCGACCGGAGGCGCAACCAACGATTGCATCATCCACGGGGCTCGGGCCGTTGAGGCCGGAATCGCAGAATGCCAGAATGCCAGAATCGCAGGGAAGGAGGAGGCATGGGAATCCAGAGAATAGAGTCGGTCACCTACAGCGTTGACGATCTGGACGAGTGCGTGCGCTTTTTTGAGGACTTCGGGCTGACGCTCGTGGAGCGGAGCACCGTCCGCGCCGCCTTCGAGACGCTCGCCGGGCAGAGGCTCCATCTCGACACTTCCCCGGACCCGTCCCTGCCGGCACCCGTCGAGCCCTCCCCCACCCTCCGGGAGGTGGTCTGGGGCGTCGACACCCCGGAGGAACTGCGAACTCTGGTACGGAACGTGGCCGCGGACCGGTCCGTCACCGAGACCGGCCACGGGATCCACCACACCGTCGACGAGACGGGCTTCGGGCTCGGACTCACGCTGGCGCAGCCCCGGAAGCTTCCCGACCGCGACGTGCGCACGTCGAACACGACGGGCAGGGTGCACCGCTGGAACGAGCCGCTCCTTCCCGTCGGCCGGGTGCGGCCACTGCGCATGTGCCATGTCGCGCTCAACATTCCCAAGGCGGACCAGGAACAGGCCGTGGCCTTCTACACCGAACGCCTCGGCTTCCGGCCGACCGACATCGTCAAACCCATGGGCACCTTCATGCAGTGCGAGGGCGACGACGACCAGCACAACTTCCTGCTGTGCCACCGGCCCGACCGCGCCGGTCACAACCACGTGTCGTTCGAGGTCCCCGGCTTCGACGACGTCATCGAGGGCGGCAACCACATGGTCGCCCAGGGATGGCAGGAAGCGCGCCGGCTCGGCCGACACACGGTCGGCTCCAACGTCTTCCGCTTCATCCACGCCCCCTGCGGAGGCCGCGTCGAATACGCGGCGGACATGGACCGCGTCGACGCCTCCTACGAGACCCGCGTCCACGAGACCACGCCGCCCCACCACATCTGGACCCTGCGCGGCTCCCGCGGCACGCCGGACTCCTCCACCTCCTGACACCCCATCCGCCGAGCGTGAGAGGCCACACGCACCTATGACGACCGACCATGGCTACCCCGCCATCCACATGTACATCGCAGGCGAGTGGTGCGCGGGCGGCACCGGACAGACCGCTCCGGTGGTGAACCCGGCCACCGGGGAGGTGATCGGAGAAGTACCCCTCGCCACCGCCGCCGACCTGGACCGCGCCCTTGGCGCCGCTGCCGAGGGCTTCAGGACGTGGCGTGGGGAACCCATCGTCAAGCGCACCGCGATCCTGCACGCCGCCGCGGACCTGCTCACGGAGCGCAGCTCGGAGGTCGGCCGGATCATGACCCTGGAGCAGGGCAAACCGCTGGCGGAGGCGGCCGGAGAGGCCCGCCGTGTCGCGGACACCCTGCGCTGGCACGCCGACGACGCCCGCCGCGCCTACGGCCGCATCATCCCCTCCGCCCCCGGCACCCTGCTGTCCGTGCGCCGCGAGCCCGTCGGACCGGTCGCCGCCTTCACCCCGTGGAACTTCCCGGCGGGTGGGCCGATGCGGAAGATCTCCTCCGCGCTCTCCTCCGGCTGCTCCATCGTCATCAAGGCATCGGAGGAGACCCCCGCCACCGCCGGCGCCCTGGTGCGCTGCTTCGTCGACGCCGGCCTCCCGGCCGGGGTGCTCAACCTCGTCTTCGGTGAACCTGCCGAGGTCTCCTCCCACCTGATCGCCTCGCCGGTCACCCGGCTTGTCGCCTTCACCGGCTCGGTCCCCGTGGGCAAGCTGCTCGCCGCCGCGGCCGGGGAGGTCATGAAGCCCGCCCTGATGGAGCTGGGCGGCCACGCCCCGGTGATCGTGTGCGCGGACGCCGACCCGGCCACGGCCGCGCGCCGTGCCGCACAGGCGAAGTTCGCCAACGCCGGACAGGTGTGCACTTCGCCGAGCCGGTTCCTAGTCCACGAGAGCCTCGTCGAGGACTTCACCGCCGAGTTCGTGAAGGCCGCCGAGGCGGTCGTCGTCGGCGACGGCCTGCAGGAGGGCACGACCATGGGGCCGCTCGCCAATGAGCGCCGGCTCGCGTCGATGCAGCGCCTGACCGCCGATGCCGTCAGCCGCGGTGCCACGGTGCGCACGGGCGGCGAACGCCTGGACCGCGCGGGCTACTTCTTCGCCCCGACCGTCCTGACCGACGCACCGGCGGACGCGGAACTCATGCACGAGGAGCCGTTCGGCCCGATCGCACCCATCGTCCCCTTCCGCGACCTCGACGAGGCGCTTCGGACGGCGAACGCGCTGCCGTACGGCCTCGCCGCGTACGGCTTCACCCAGTCCGCCGCCACCGCCGAGCACCTCGTACGCGAGCTCGAGGCCGGGATCCTCTCCGTCAACCACTGCGGTGGCTCCGTCCACGAGGCCCCCTCCGGCGGTGTCAAGGAGAGCGGCTACGGCAGGGAGGGCGGGCCCGAGGCCCTGGACGCCTACCTGGTCACCAAGCGCGTCTCCCACCTGCTGGCGGGCTGAGCCGCCATGAGGTACACCCGGGTTTCGATCGACGGACGGGCCGTGTGGGGCCGCGTGGAGGACGACAACGTGCGGCTGCTGTCCGGCTCTCCCCTGGACGGCCGCCCCACCGTCATCGGCACGGTGCCGCGCGCCACGGCGACCTGGCTGCCCGTCGTCGTCCCGCCCGTGTTCTACGCCGTCGGGATGAACTACCAGCGGCACATCGAGCACGCCCGGGGCCTCGGTGACGGCGCCGCCGTGGTCCCCACCCGTCCCGAGGTGGGCTACCGGGCCAACAACGCGCTGACCGGCCACGGCGCGCCCATCGTGAAACCAGCAGGCGTCGAGGGCCGGTTCGAGGCCGAGCCGGAGCTCGTCGCGGTCATCGGCCGCACCTTGCGGCATGCCACGTACAAGGAAGCGCAGGACGCCGTCTTCGGCTGGACGATCGGCAACGACATCAGTGCACGCACCTGGCAGCACCAGGACCGCACCTTCTGGCGCAGCAAGAACAGCGACACGTTCAAGCCCATGGGCCCCTGGATCGAGACCGAGGTGGATGCCCTGGCGCAGACGACCACGCTCCGCGTCAACGGTGAGGTCCGCGCCTCGTTCCCGACCGGCGACATGGTCTTCGACCCCTTCGACTACATCGTCGAGATCACCAAGCACAACACCATGCAGCCGGGCGATGTCCTGTGGATGGGCGCCGAGTCCACGTGCCAGATCGATCCCGGGGACACCGTGGACGTCGAGATCAGCGGTATCGGCGTCCTTTCCAACCCCGTCCACGGAAAACCACGGAAAGCATGGAAAGGCAGCAGCCATGAGCAGGGAACCCCGCTACATCCACCACGTCAACTTCCCGACCACTGATCCGGACCGGACCGCCGATTGGTACACCAAGGTCTTCGGGATGAAGAGGATCATGCCCAAGTCCAACACCCGCGTGGTGCTGATGACCCGCGGCAACTTCGACCTCCACTTCACCCCGGTCGAGGAGATGGACCGGATGGCGCCCTATCACTTCGCCGTCGAGGTCGACGACTGGGAGGACTTCCTCGGCCACCTCAAGGAGCTGGGCGTCCGCCACACCCGCCCGATCGAGCGCCCCGAGAACCAGTCCAAGTTCTGCTACATCCACGACCCCGACCACACCATGATCGAGCTGGTCTTCCACGGCAAGCGCCCCAACTGACAGCACGCAGCTAGGAGTTGACCTCCATGCCCATCGCCGACTCCGACGGCACCTCCATCTACTACGAACGCCACGGCAGCGGTCCGGCGATCCTGTTCGTGCACGGCAGCGGCGGGCACCACGCCGCCTGGTGGCAGCAAGTGGCCGCACTGCGCGAAGAGTTCACCGTCGTCACCGTGGACCTGCGCGGCTTCGGCAAGTCCGACTCGTCGATGCCCGAGTTCGACGGGCAGGACTTTCCCGGCGATCTGATCGCCGTACTTGACCAGGAGGACCTGACCGACGTCATGCTCGTCGGCCAGTCCATCGGCTCCGTCGCCGCGCTGCGCGCCGCCCTCCAGCGACCCGCGCGGGTCAGCTCCGTCGTCCTCGGCCACTCCCTCGGTGGCGTCAGCCACCCCGAGCTGACCGAGCTGGCCGCCGCCGACCGCGCCGAGGCCGTCAGGCTCCCTGTCATCGACCGCCTGCTCACCAAGCGCTTCCAGCAGGAACGGGCCGACCTCACCTTCCTCTTCCGGCAGATGGGCACCTTCAACGTCGCGAAGATGGCCGACCTGCGCAACCTCGACACCAACGGCCCGACGCTTCAGGACATCCGGGCCATCCAGGAAGCAGGCGTCAAGGTCGCCTTCCTGGCCGGCGAGAAGGACGCCGTGCTCAGCGTGAAGACGGTGACCCGCGCCCACGAACTGCTGCCCGGTTCCCACCTGGAGATCGTCCCGGACGCCCCGCACTCCATGTACTGGGAGGCCCCCGAGAAGTACAACCAGGCCATCGCCCACCTGCGCCGCACCCTCACCGCACAGAAGGAACCCGCATGAGCAGCCTCTCCCTCGATGCCGCCGATGAGATCATCGACGCGGCCCTGAAGCGCGCCCACTCGATCGGGAAGGCGGTCAGCGTCGCCGTGGTGGATGCGGGCGGCTTCGTGGTCAGCGTCCGCCGTTCGGACGGGGCACGCCCCCTCACCCCGGACATCGCCCGCGCCAAGGCGTACACCGCCGCCGTGATGCAGCGGCCCGGAAAGATGCTCAAGAAGTGGCAGGAGAGCCAGCCGGTCTTCTTCTCCCAGCTCTCCCAGCTGCCCGGCGCGGCCATGCCGATCCTCGCCACCGAGGGCAGCGTCACGATCAAGAAGGACGGCGAGATCATCGGCGGCCTCGGCATCGCCGGCGGCACCGCCGACGAGGACCAGCAGGTCGCCGACGAGGTCCTCGAATCCCTTGGCTACGAGCTGGAGTTCGCGGCCTGGGGCGTCGCGGGCAAGCCGGCAGGAAAGGACGACTGAACCATGGCGGACACGTTCAACTACCGCATCGACCACCACGGCAGCCTGGTCCGCCCCGCCGCCCTCCTCGCCGCCCGCGAGAAGGCCGCCGGCGGAGAGATCGACGCCGAGGCCCTGCACGAGGCGGAAGCCGCGGCGGTCAAGGAGGCGGTGGCCTTCCAGCGCAAGCTGCGCTCCACGGTGGTCACCGACGGGGACTTCCCCCGTGAGGACTTCCGCAGCGCCGTCCTCGACGCGGTCTCCGGCTTCCGGCGAACCGAGGAGCAGGCGGACGGCCTGTCCCGGTGGGTGGCGGAGTCCCTGCCGAAGGCCAACGGCCCGCTGCTCGCGGACCGGGCCGGCCGGCTCGCGGAGCTGACAGTGATCGCGCCGAAGGCGTCCCTGCCCTCCCCGGCCTACCTGGCCGCCACCACCTTCGAGCCCGGGTCGGCCGCATCGGGCGGCCCCGCATCGGCCCGCGAACTCGGCGAGGCCCTGGCGGAGATCATCCACGCCGAGATCGAGATGCTGGTCTCCCGGGGCGTCCGCCTGATCCAGCTGAACAACCCGCTCCTCTTCGGCCACGTCGCCGCAGAACCGGCCGCCCCCGGCGCGCTCTCCTTCGAGGACGCACTGGCCGTGGAGGCATTGGCGGTACGGCTCGACGAGCGCCCCGAGGGCGTCCGGATAGGCGTCTGTCCGGGCTGGGAGGCCCCCGCCGCCGTGGACCGGGCCAGGGCCGAGCGTCTGTACGGCGAGGTCCCCGCGGACCGGTGGATCCTGCCGTACGACAAGGGCACCGAGGCCGAACTCGACCTTCTCAAGGCACTGCCCGAGGACCGGGACGCGTGCCTGGGGGTCGTGGACCCGGGCGTGCCCGAACTGGAGGACATCGACACGGTGATGGCCCGCATCGACGCCGCCGCCGAGGTCAAGGACATCGAGGACATGGCCCTCGCGCCCTCCCGCGGCTTCGCCGACTCGGCCACCCGCCCGCTGCTGAGCGCCGAGGACCAGCGCCTCAAGCTGGTCCTAGTGGAGACCCTCGCCCGCTACTGCTGGGGCAACGAGTTCTGACGCACGGCAGCCGGGGCCGGGAAGCACACCCGCGCTTTCCCGGCCGGGGCCTCAGAGCACCTCGGCGAAGGTCACCGTGCGCTCCGTCAGCAGTGGCCGCACGCACTCCACATTGAGCTCGACGAAGTGGTCCGTCACCGTGTGCGCGTCGAAGGCGGCGCGGTCGGTGTACTGCTCGTACAGCACGAAACCGCCCGGCCGGTCGGCCTCGGCGTGCACCACGTACGCCAGGTTCCCGGGCTCATCCCGGGTGTGCTCGCGCAGCTTCAGCAGCGCGGCGCGCACGGTCGTCTCGCTGGCGGGCTCACAGCGGTAATGGGCGATGACGGCGAATGCCATGTGTCTGCCTCCAGATCGGTTACGGCTCGAAGCGCTGCCGATTCCAGCACGATTCGCGCAGGTCCGGCCGTCGCGGCGCGCAAACAATGTCTGCCGCCGCAGGTCTGGTTGCCCCTCCGGACTTCCTGTGTTGTCGGTCCGACCACCCACAACACCTCATCGACAACTGGAGCAGTGATCTCGATGCGTACGATGGAAACCCTTTCAGGCGGGCAGTGGGTGGCGTCCGACGAGTGGCTGGACGTCCACGACCCGTCCGACGTCCGAGAGCCCGTCGCCCGGGTGCCGGCGATGAGCGCCCAGGACGTCACCCGCGTCTACGAGCACGCCGCGCGGGGTTTCGCGGCCTGGCGGCGCACCAGCCCCTTCGACCGGGCCCGCATCATGTTCGAGGCGGCCCGGCTGCTGCGGGAACGGGCCGCGACCATCGCCGAGGCCGTCGTCACCGAGAACGGCAAGACGCTGAAGGAAGCCGACGGCGAGGTGCAGAAGGCCGCGGACTTCTTCGAGTACTACGCCGGGCTGGCCCGCGCCGGATACGGCACGCTGGTGCACGACGCGCGCCCTGACACCCGCACCAGCTTCCACAGCGAGCCGGTCGGGGTCGTGCTGGCGATCACTCCGTGGAACGACCCGCTGCTGACGCCCGCCCGCAAGCTGGCCCCCGCCCTGGGCGCCGGCAACGCCGTCGTCCTCAAGCCGGCCTCCGAGACTCCGATGTCCGCGCTGCACCTGGCCCGTGCGCTGCACGACGCCGGCCTGCCCGCCGGCGTACTGGGCGTGGTGACCGGCCGGATCGGGAGGATCTCCGCCGCCCTGACCGAGGACCCGCGCATCGCGGCGGTCACCTTCACCGGCAGCAACTCCGTCGGGGAGGGGCTGCGCAGGGCGCTGGCGGACCGCAACGTCCGGTTCCAGGCCGAGATGGGCGGGAAGAACGCCACGGTCGTCCTCGCCGACGCCGACCTGTCCGCCGCGGCCAGGGCCGTCATCGCGGCCGGGTTCGGGCAGAGCGGGCAGCGCTGCACCGCGACCAGCCGCGTTCTCGTCGAGCGCTCCGTCCACAAGGAGTTCACGGACCTGCTGCTGGCCGAGGTGGCGGCCCTGCGGCTCGGCCCCGGCACCGCGCCCGACACGGCCGTCGGCCCGCTGGTGAGCACCGGTCAGCGCGAGAGCGTGCTCGCCGACATCGAACGTGCCGTGCGGGAGGGGGCGACCGTCCTGGCGGGCGGCGACACTCCGAAGGACGAGGCGCACGCCCACGGCTGCTTCGTCAACCCCACCGTGCTGGGCGACGTGACCCGTGAGATGAGTGTGTGGCGCGACGAGGTGTTCGGGCCGGTGCTCGTCGTGCGGCCCGTCGACGGACCCGATGAGGCCGTCGAGGAGGTCAACGACTCCGGGTTCGGCCTTGCCGCCGCACTGTTCACCCGGGACCTGGCGGCCGCCCACCGCTTTGCCGACGAGGCCGACTGCGGCCAGATCGCCGTCAACACCACGACCACGGGCTGGGACGTCCACCACCCCTTCGGCGGCTTTCGCGACTCCGGATCGCCGTTCAAGGAGCAGGGCACCGACGCCCTGCGCTTCTACACCCGGGTCAAGACCGTCGCCTTCCATTTCGGTTCATGACGACCATGAGAACGGAGAACCCCCATGGCTGACGAGACGATCGGCATCGTGGGCGCCGGCATCGTCGGCCTCGCCGTCGGCCGGGAGATCTCGCTGCGGCGCCCCGGAACCCGCGTCGTGGTCCTGGAGAAGGAACACAAGCCGGCCCTCCACCAGACCGGTCACAACTCCGGCGTCGTCCACGCCGGCATCTACTACCCGCCCGGTAGCCTCAAGGCACGGCTGTGCACGCGTGGCAGGGACATGCTGCGCGACTACTGTGCGGACCGGAGGCTGCCCTACGACGAGTGCGGCAAGCTCGTCGTCGCGGTGACCGAGGACGACGTGGCGCGGCTCGACGGACTCCACGTCACCGCCGGTGAGAACGCCGTCCCCGGACTGCGCCGCCTCTCCCCCGCCGGGATACGCGACATCGAGCCGTACGCGACCGGGCTGGCCGCCCTGCACTCTCCCCGCACCGCCGTCACCGACTACACACGTATCGCGGAATCCTTCGCCCAGGACATCGTCGACTCGGGGGGCGAGGTCCGCCTGCGCTTCCCCGTGACGCGCGTGACCTCGGTCCGCGACACCCTGGAGGTGGCGTCCGGCGACGAGACCCTGAGGGTCGACCGTCTCGTCGTGTGCGCCGGACTGCACGCCGACACCGTGGCCAGGCTCGCCGCCGACGCGGAGGAGCCCAGGATCATCCCGTTCCGGGGCGAGTACATGCGGGTCGTCGACGAAAAGGCCCACATGGTCCGCGGCCTGATCTATCCCGTACCCGATCCCCGTTATCCCTTCCTCGGGGTCCACTTCACCCGCCGGGTCACCGGAGAGGTCGAGGTCGGCCCCAACGCGGTGCTGGCCCTCGCCCGCGAGGGCTACCGCCGCTCCCGCGTCGACCCGGCCGAGCTGCGACGCATCGCCGGCTGGCCCGGCACCTGGCACATGGCCCGGCAGCACTGGCGTACCGGCATCAAGGAGATGCGCGGCTCGCTGTCCGCACGCGCCTACATGAAGGCCGCACGACGCTATGTGCCCGACATCGGGACAGCGGACGTCGCGCGCGCCAAGAACGGCGTACGCGCCCAAGCCCTGGACCGCGACGGCACCCTCGTGGACGACTTCCGCGTCCACCGCCTCGGCAACGTCACGACCGTCCGCAACGCCCCCTCGCCCGCCGCGACCTCCAGCATGGCGATCGCCGAGCACATCACCGACGCGGTCTTCCGCGACTGAGCCGCGCGGTGAAATGCCCCGCTCAGAGCACCCGTTCGCGCAACAACTGCTTGCACTCCCAGGTCTGCGCAAGCACCACCGGCCCGCCCTAACGTCTGACCGCACACCGCACCCCACACATCGAAACGAAAGAGGCACACCATGTTCGTGGTCGACACGCAGATCCACATCTGGAAGGAAGAGGCCCCGGATCGCCCCTGGGTCCCGGGCGCGCGTGAGCGCATCCGCCTCAACGGCCACCGCGAGGACCCCTTCTCCTACGAGGAGGCCCTCGAGCTGATGGACGAGGCCGGCGTCAACCGGGCACTGATCCTGCCCCCGTCGTGGGAGGGCAACCGCATCGACTACGCGCTCGAGGCCTGCGAGGCCCACCCGGACCGCTTCGGCATCATGGCCCGTGTCCCGCAGGACGACCCGGTCGAGGGCACGGCCATGCTGAAGGACTTCGCGCAGAACCCGTACATCAAGGGCACCCGTCTCACCTTCCACCGTCCCCAGGACCGCAACTGGATGATCGACGGAACCAACGACTGGTACTGGCCGATCGCCGAGGAGCTCGGCGTCCCCACCATGGTCCACGCCCCGATCTGGAAGCGGGAGCTCGGCCAGATCGCCGCCAAGCAGCCCGCCCTGAAGATCATCATCGACCACATGGGAATCATGGCCCGCTGCGTGGACGACGCCATCGGCTACTGGGTCCAGGAGACCGCCGACCTCGCCGAGCACCACAACATCTACGTCAAGGTCTCCGCCCTGCCGGGCTACTCCACGCAGCCCTTCCCGAACAAGAACATCGAGAAGTACGTGCGCGAGATGGTCGACAAGATGGGCCCGCAGCGCTGCTTCTACGGCACCGACATCACCCGGCTGCTGGGCCACGGCATCACCTACACCGACACCATCGAGCAGTTCACCAAGCACTGGGACTTCACGCCCGAGGAGCTTGAGTGGATCATGGGCCGGGGTATCTCCGAGGTCCTCAACTGGCCGATCGAGGGCTGAGGAACCACAAGAGATGACGGACACCAAGAACACGCCAGGCGCCTACCGCGGTGACGGCGGTGACGCCGTCGTATCCGCCTTCAACGCCCTCGGCGCCGATTACATCTTCTGCTCGTCCGGGTCCGAATGGGCCCCGGTGTGGGAGTCCCTCGCCCGGCACCACCGCGACGGGCTCCCCTGTCCGAAGTACCTCGACCTGACACACGAGACGGTCGCCGTCGGCATGGCCACCGGCTACGGACTCGTCAGGCGCCGCCCGCAGGGCGTGCTCCTGCATGCGGCTCCCGGCCTGCTGCAGGGCTCCATGGCCGTCCACGGGGCGCTGCTCGCCGGCGTCCCGATGGTGGTCACCTCCTCGGAGTCCACCACCTACGGCGACGGTGCGGGCCAGGACCCGGGCGGCCAGTGGTACCGCAACCTGTCGATCGTGGGCGGTCCGCACGGTATCGCCCAACCGTTCACCAAGTGGTCCAACGAGGTGGGGAGCGTCCACACCCTGCCCACGATGATCACCCGGGCGGCGGAGCTGGCCTGGCGGGCCCCCGCAGGCCCCGCGTACCTCAACATCCCGCTGGAGATCCTTCTCCAGGAGTGGGACGGCCGCGAGGCCAGGACCGTCGTGCAGCCGGGCTCCACGCACAGCTCGCCCGAAGAGGTCGACCCCGTCGCCCAGATGATCCGCGAGGCGGAGAACCCCGTGATCGTCACGGAGACGGCCGGCCGTGAGGCCGCCGGCTTCGAGGCCCTCGTCGCCTTCGCCGAGGCCTGGAACATCCCGGTCGTCGAACCCGACTCGGCGGTGTGCGGCAACTTCCCACGCACCCACCCGCTGCACGCGGGCTCCGACATCGGGCCGTGGATGGACACAGCAGACCTCATCCTCCTGGTCAACTGCCGCGCCCCCTTCTACCCGCCGAGCCGGCGCCCGTCCAAGGCGCAGGTCGTCGTCATCGACGAGGTGCCGCAGCGCCCCCATGTCGTCTACCAAGTGCTGTTCGCGGACCGGTACTTGGAGGGCAACGTCACCAATACGCTGCGCCAGCTCACCAAACGGGCGAAGGATCTCGACACTGCCACAGTCGCCGCGCGCCGCACGGTCCAGGAAGAGCGGTACGCCGCCGAGCAGGCCGCGATCGCCGGAGCCGAGACGAAGGCCGAACAGGGCGAGGGCATCGACCCCGTGCTCGTCGCCGCGACCCTGCGCAGGCTGCTCGACGGCCAGGGTGCGATTGTCGTCGACGAGACCATCACCCACAGCCGCGTCGTCAAACGCCATATGCGGACCGCCGACCCCGACTCGTACTTCTACGTGCAGGGCGGGCTCGGGCAGGGCATCGCGGTCGCGCTCGGCGTCAAACTCGCCGCTCAGCAGCGGCCCGTGGTCCTCACCATCGGCGACGGCGCGTTCACCTACAACCCGGTCATCCAGTCGTACGACGCCGCCAAGACGTACGACCTGCCGCTGCTGATCGTGGTCTTCAACAACCGCGTCTACAAATCGATGAACCTCAACCACCGCAGGTTCTACCCCGAGGGCGCGGCGGCCGGCACCGGCGAGTGGCTCGGCACCGACCTGCACCGGCTGCCGCGGCTCGCGGCGTTCGCCGAACCGTTCGGAATGCACACCGAAACCGTCGACGCACCCGACGCCCTCGCCCCCGCCTTGGAACGCGCGCTCAAGGCCGTGGCGGACGGCACCACCGCCGTCGTCGACGTCCTCGTCACCCGCTGACCCAGGAGGCTCCCGCCACCATGCCCAATACCCCAACGCCCAAGCCGGGCAAGGTTCTGGTCCCCGCCGAGGACCTGCGCACCTTCGCCGCCGCCCTCCTCGAAAAGGGCGGCCTCAGTCCCGGGCACGCCCGCACCACCGCCGATGTGTTCGTCTGGGCCGCTCTGCGCGGCGTCGACTCCCACGGCATCGCGCGCGTCCCCGCCTACCTGGAACTGCTCGCCAAGGGCGTGGCCAACGCCAAGCCGAAGATCACGATCGAGTCCGGCACGCCGGCCGTCGCCGTCCTCGACGCCGACCGCGCCCCCGGCCCGGTGGCCCTCACCGCGGCCGCCGAGGAGGCCGCGACCCGGGCCAGGACCAGCGGCGTGGCCGCCGTGGGGGTGCGCCGCACCGTCCACACCGGCGCCATCGGCTACTACGTGTCCAAAATCGCCGAACAGGGCCTGATCGGCATCGGCTTCGTCGCCGGGATGCCCAACATGGGCTACACGGGGGTCAAGGGCGCCGCCGTGGCCACCAGCCCGCTCGCCATCGCCGTGCCCGCCAGCAGCCACGCGCCGCTGCTGCTCGACATGGCCACCGCCACCATCGCCCTGGGCAAAATCCGCCAGGCCAAAGTGAGCGGCACCCCACTGCCCGAAGGCGCCGCCGCCACCGAAGACGGCACCCCCACCACCGACCCGGAGAAGGCCGTCATGCCGCTACCCCTGGGCGGCGCCAAGGGATCCGGCATGTCGCTCGCCTTCGAGCTGCTCACCGGCGTGCTCGTCGGGGCGCCCATCCTCTCCTCCTTCCATTCCGACGCCCCCCAGGGCCGCAAACACCGCCAGAACGCCCTTCTCATCGCCCTCGACCCCGCAGCCTTCGGCGACGCGGACAGCTTCACCACGTCCGTCGACGCCGCCCTGAACACCCTCAAGGGGCTACCGGCGGCGGACGGCGCGGAGGGCGTGTTCTACCCCGGCGAGCGCAGCGCCTCCGCGGCCGTGGAGCGTGCCGCCAAGGGGGTGCCCGTGGCGCCGAAAATATGGCGCGAACTGCTGGAGAAGGCCGAGGAGCTCGGCGTCACACCGCCGCGGGCCGAGGCCGCCGGCTGAGGGCCCGCGCCGGCGGCGTACGGAGCGCTTGCGAAGGCCTATCGACCTATTCATCCTGTCTTCACCCAGGGCTTTCATGGAGGGAAATGACCGTGCCCATGAACCGGCGAGTGTTCCTCCCCGCTCCCTGACCGTGGCCGCGACCGCCGCGCTGGTCGGCCGACTGGGGACCCATACCGGACAGCATCAGCAGTTGCGGCGACCCCACTGTCCCGGCGTGGGGATCATGAACCGCCGGATCCTTTCTGCACCCGCCTGGCAGCCCAGCTTGCCGCCGACCACCGGGCGGCGGAATCGGTGGAAGTATCAGAGGCGTTGGCGGGGGTCGCGGTTCCGCACCCGCCAGGCCTGCACCAGCAGAAAGAGTCCGATCAGCGCAACCACCCCGCCCAGCAGTGCGTACTGGCCGTGGCCGGACATGGCCGAGCCGCTCATCGCGCCGGTGCCCTGCGCGATCCAGACCGCGCCGAGCACGAGGAGAATAATCCCACCGATACTGCGGACCAACATATTCGCTCCATTCTCTGCACCGGTACGTCTGTCACGGTACCCGCGCGTTCATCACTCAGCTTCGTCCCATTCGGTGCGCCGGGGGCGGCCGAAAATCTTACAGAACGTGAACGTCGTACCAGCTGGTCGCCGATGGCGCTGGGCACCGGTACCGGCAGGACCCGGTCAGCCGCTCAGAGCTCCGAACAGAACGGGCGGACGATCAGCTCGCGACGTCTGACGGGCGGAGAGGCCCAGGTGCTCTTGGGGAAGAGCGCCAGGTGCGGGCCGATCGTGCTCGTGATCATCCGGCGGAACTGGGTTGAGCTTCTCGCTGAGCCGGGCCCGCTCCCACTCCTCCAGTTCAACTGGTGAAGAGGCAGTGTTCTCGCCCTGCGCTATTCGGTCTCGTGCGCCAGGCCGCGGGTAAGTCCGCCCCGCTTGATTGGGAGCACGTCCGGAGCCCGCCCGGCGTCCCCGCCTCCTCGAAGTACGCGACAACCTGATCACCCGGATCGAGGAAGCCCGACGCGAAGGCCGGCTCGGTGGACCGACTGGGAGAGGTACTGACGGCTGCGTCGGACCTGCCTCGACAACGTCGCCTACGTCTTCGGCCCCCTTGGCCGTGCCCCGGCGCTCTCGTCGCCCGAGTCGCGGCTCGATGCGGCCCGGGGCGGTGATCAACGCCCCCCGCTCCGAAGAGCATCAACGTCGTCGCCCGCGTAGCGGCTGACAGGGCATCGTCACAGCGCCGTGGCACTTGGGTTTGCCGGGTGTCCCGCGGGCAGGCATCGCGCCCGCCCGCGGGGCAACCCGGCGCATCACATCATCTGCGGAGCGCTAATTGCTGGTGGTGAAGCCGTCGAAGTCGACCTCGCCGGTGGTTCCCGGGGCGTGCGAGGTGACGGCGAGGCCGACGTCCTGGGTGTTCGCCGCCGTCGGGACGGTGACGGTGCCGACGAGGTTCCAGGTGGTGTTGTCGGTGGAGTAGTAGCCGCTGTAGGTGGTGCCGTTGCGGACCAGCTTCAGCCAGGAGGGGTAGGTGGCCGTGCCGATCGAGTCCTGGGAGTCGAGCCGGCCGTCGCCGTTGCTGTCCCAGTCAAGGAGATAGCCGTTGCCGGGGGTTTCGACGAGGGCCAGGTAGCCCGGGGAGGTGTCGGCGCTGGTGATGTCATTGCGGACCATGATGCCGGCCTTCGCCCAGACGTCGGTGTCGGCTTGGGAGTTGATCTTCACCGTGGTTGTGGAACCGTCGTGCTCGGCCCCCGGCAGGTAGATGGAACCGTATTCGTTGATGCTGTCCCACAAGTCCGCGCCCTGGGCGCGGATACCGAGTTGGGTGCCGGACTGGCTGAAGTCGGACGTGGTCGCGGCGAACGTCTTGTAGGGCGCCAGGACGGAGTGGTTGACGGTGATCGTGTCACCGACCGACAGCTGAGCGGTCGTGCCGGAGACGTACCGGTACGTCGCGGACGCGTGGCACGCGCTGGAGGTGAAGAGCGCGGTTGACGGTGGGATGGTCACCGTGAAGGTGGCCTGTGCCGTACTGCCGCCCTTCACCTTCCTGACCTTGGTCCTGGAACTGGTGGTGACCGTCACGCCGGAGGGCCCGGTGAGCTTGAGGTCGACGCCGGTGATGGGAGTCGCTCCGTTATCGGCCAGCACCTCGGTCACGGTGCGCTGGGTGCTGTCGCCGGCCGCAGGCGCCCAGTTCAGCGCGAGCGAGACGTCGGGGTCGACACCCCGGATGACGTGATCGAGGGCGTGGACGCGGTACAGGGCCACGCCGTGCGGCGGGACGTCGGCCGCGATCGTGCCGGTCGACTCGGTCTGCTTGTGGCTCCACAGATCCTGCAGGGAGTAGTCGCGTGCCGTGGGCAGCCCCAGTGCGGCGACGGTGGTGGAGACGGCCCGGGGGGTCGAGCCCGTGTTGAACAGGCCGACGACCACGTCACCGCTCTTCTCGGTCTTGGCGAACACCTGGGTGGTGGAGTCCGCGGAGATCCGCTTGGCGTCGATGGCGTCCTGGTCGACCGACAGGACGTCGGTGTTCCTCAGCAGGCTCAGGTCGGTGGGGTCGAGGTGGGTCAGGTCGGTGCCCAGGATGAGGGGCGAGGCCGCCAGCGACCACAGGCTCAGCTGCGTCTGGCGCTCGTCCGGCGTCAGGCCGTCATTGGCGCCGTTGCCGATCTCCAACGAGTCGTAGTCGTTGAAGCCGCCGGGGCCGCCGTAAGGCGCCCAGTTGGCGGCCTGGTTGAAGCGGGAGGACAGGGACGACCACTGCGTCAGCGGATAGCTGCTGCCATTGGGTCCGCAGTAGCACTCGATGTCGCCGCCGGTGCGCCAGCCGTTGGACAACTTCGCCCAGGTCGCCGCGTTGTTGATGTCCAGGCTGTTGGACAGCTCCAGGTGGATGGGGCGCCCGGTCTGCTTCAGGGCGTCGGACCACGCCTGCACGTCGGGGATGTCGGGGGTGCCGACGCCGTCGATCTTGATGTAGTCCACGCCCCAGCCGGCGAACTGGTCCGCCCAGGAGTTGACGAACTGCTGCGCGCCGGGCTTGGTGTAGTCGATGCCCACCATCCCGCCGCAGTTGTAGTTCTGCTCCGCCGTCGTGGTGGCGATGTCCTGGGCGTGGTACGCGGTGCCCTCGATCGCAGTGTTCTGGGCGACGGCCTGCTTGGAGATGCCGGGGGTGACGTACAGGCCGAACTTCAGGCCCAGGGAGTGGACGTAGTCGGCGACGACCTGGATGCCGTTCTCCGTACCGCTCGGCGGGAACGCGGTCTCGTCGGTGACCCAGCGGCCGTATGTGTCGACGTTCGGGCCCTGGCTGCCGGGGCAGTGGTACCAGAAGTCGTCGACGTTGGCGTAGATGAAGCCGGACTTGGTCAGGCCGCTGTCCTTCATCGCCTTTGCCTGCGCCTCGATGTTCTGGGCAGTCGGGTTGCGGCGGATGAAGCTCCAGCTGCTCCAGCCCATGGCGGGCTTAGCGCCGAGGCCGTTGTCCTCGGCCTTGGCCGTCGGTCCCCCGGCCGCGGCGATCCCCGTGGAGAGCAGGAGCGCTCCGGTGAACGCGGCCAGCACTCCGCGGATTGGCTTTCTCATCGTTTTCCTCCAGTGGAGCGCCCTGCCAGGACGGCAGCCATAGTGCGAGCAGACGATGAACTCGAGTGGGGGCGGCCAATCGCCCTTGTCACGAGGGGAGTTCGTCGCGTCGATCACGTCGAGGACGTCAGGGCCGATCCCGGCCGGGCGTTGTCGACAGCGCCGGGAAGCCCGTCAGGACCTCCAGTCGATCTTGAAGACCCAGACGTGCTGCCCCGCCCTCCGGGCAGCTGCCGGCACGTCGACGACGAGCTTGTCGCCGGTCGTACGCCAGGTCAGCGGCCGGTCGTGGCCGAGCATGGTGATCCGGTCTCCGGGCCGGACCGGGACAGGGGCCTCGACCGTGAGGGTGCTGGCGGGCTCGGCGAGGGAGTGGATGTAGAACGCCTGGTTCGGCTTGATGGTGAAGCGCAGG
This sequence comes from Streptomyces sp. NPDC059373, assembly GCF_042751495.1. Classification (NCBI taxonomy): domain Bacteria; kingdom Bacillati; phylum Actinomycetota; class Actinomycetes; order Kitasatosporales; family Streptomycetaceae; genus Streptomyces; species Streptomyces sp. NPDC059373. The sequence goes on from NZ_JBHYXC010000007.1 coordinate 178,357, forward strand.
TCGTCACCGAGCTGCGGCATTCGCGCCCAGTACGTACTCCCGTAGATCGCTTCGCCGTTGGTCTTGAGCCACTGCCCCGTCTCGCGGAGCCTGGTCTGCATGATCTCGGGGATCGTGCCGTCCGCGCGGGGGCCGATGTCGAGCAGGAAGTTGCCGTTTTTGGAGACGATGTCGACGAGGGAGTGGATGACCTCCTCGGTCGTCATGTACCGGTCGTCGGGGGTGGCCCGGTTGTAGCCGTACGAGCGCGGGTCCAGGCCCCGGCTTGCCTCCCACTTCGCGGTGACGACGGTGTTGTACGTGGTGTATTCGGGCGTGGTGAAGTCGTGCGGGCCAATTCCCGAGCGGTCGTTGACGGTCACTTCGATCGGCCGCGCACGGTCCTTGGCGTGGTTGAAGTAGTCGGCGAGGACGTGGTGGCTGTCGTTGTCGCCGCCGATGTCACACCAGATGACCTCGGGGTCGTAGTTGTCGATGAGCTCCAGCATCTGCGGGGCCTGGAGGTCTTTGACGTAGTCCTTCCCGGCCGTGTAGCCGGTGTACGGCAGGGGTTCGAGGGTGTACGGGTTGCGCGGGCCGTGCCCCTGCCAGGGGTTGTCGGGGTTGAACCACTCGGGCATCGAGAAGTACAGGCCGCGGTGCAGCTCGGGGGTGTACCGCTTTGATGCGGCGAAGAGTTCCTTGATGATGTCCCGCTTCGGGCCCTTCTTCACGGAGTTGCGGTCGGAGACCTTGGTGTCCCAGAGCGCGAAGCCCTCGTGGTGCTTGGACGTCAGGACGTGGTACTGGGCGCCCGCGTCGCGGAAGAGCTCCACCCACGCGCGCGGGTCGAAGCGTTCCGCGCGGAACATCGGGATGAAGTCGTCGTACGCGAACGACTCGCCGTAGGTGTCGCGGTGGTAGGCGTAGGTGGGGTTGTTCGGGTCCTGCATCTGCGCCCAGTACCACTCGGCGTACTGCACACCGACCGGCGCCCAGGCGGGCACGGAGTAGACGCCCCAGTGGATGAAGATCCCGAACTTGGCGTCCTGGAACCAGTACGGTGCCTGATGGGTGTTCAGGGAGGCGTCCGTGGGCTGGTAGTCGGGCATGCCGAGGGTCAGGTCGCGGGTGCTCTCAGCGGCACGGCGCCCGTGACTGGTGGCGGTGATGCGGCCGCTGCTGCTGGTGCCGGGTGCGGTGCCCGGCGAGGAGCGGATGCCGATCTTGACCCGGGCCTGGTCGCCTGGAGCGAGCCTGGCGATCGTGGCCGGGGCGACGGTACGGGCGCCGGGGACCTCCACCGTGAGAGTCAGCGCGTCGGACGCGAGGATGCCGACGGTGCCCGCGTTGACGACGGTGGCCTCGACGCTCTGCGCGCCGTGGTCGAGCAGCGACGTCGTCGAGTGGGTGTCGCGCAGGGACAACGCACGTCCTTGCGCGGCCGGCTGGAGGGAGAGCGCGAAGATGTGCAGGGACGCGTTGCCCTCGGTCGCGCTGTGGGTGACGGGCAGGGTGACTGCCACAGCTTCCCTGGACGGGTCCATGGCGAGCTCGGAGGTGCCGATGACCACTTGGTGCTGGTCCTTGTTGCCGTTCGGGTCGTAGCGGTACGGGGCGGTCAGGGCGCCGCTGCCGGAGTACCAGTCGGATCCGCCGAGTCCGCCGCTGGAGGTGGTGCCGTCGGCGTAGTGGACGGTGGCCGTTCCCGACGCCGCTCCGTAGCTGCAGGAGGTGAGGAAGAGGGCGGAGAGGTAGCGGCCCTGCGGCAGATCGACGCGCTGGCCGAGGGCCACGATGTTGTTCTCGGCCCCCGCCCCGGAAGCCGGGAAGGCGTAGGTGATCCCGTCGATCTCCAGCTCGCCCGCAGGGAGTTCCTCGCCGGGGAAGGTGTAGCCGGAGCCGTCGAAGTCGCCACCACGGGCGTCGGCGGTGTCGATGCCGTCGTTGTCGAACCAGGACTCCAGCGGCACGGGGACGGCCGCGGGGACTGTGCCCCAGCCGTCACCTGGCTCCGCCGGTGCCTGGGCTGTCGACGAGTCCCCCAGGAGCGGACTCGCCTCGGCTGTAGCCGGGCTGATCAGAGCGGCGCCGATTGCCGCTCCTGCCGTCATTCCGAGTACCTGACGTCTGGGAAGTTCGGTCATGACATCCGATGATTGGAGCGTTGTGATGCCCTGTCAATGCTTCTTACAGGACATAGGCAACTCTCTTCTCTCATCCATCGGATGTATGAAGTTACGGGGTCGGTGAAGCAGCGGTGTGCCGGCCCCCGGCAGTGTCACGCGGAAGGCGCTGTGTCCCGGACCGCCGGCCACCTCGACGGCACCGCCGTGTGAGTTCACGACCCTGGCAGCTCACCGGTCCAGCTGTAAGCGTGAGCCCGTGCCGAGCACCTCGGCGGCGGCCGCCGGGCCAGGGGCGCCGAAGACGAAGGAGGCACTTTCTTCAAGCGTTGACAGAAGGTTCACAGACTGTTTCGATCTGCTCGTCTCGATGAGGCAGTTGGCAGGCGGAGGTGGTTTGATGACTCGTCATATTCGTGGACACTCAGCCAAGTCGGCCGTTGCCCCACCGGCCGGCGTGCTGACCTCTCCACCTGGAAGGAATCTTTTGACGTCCTACGGAGACGGAGATGCACCCCCAGGTCGGCATCGCGGATCTCCGCTGCCTGTCGCCCAGCGCCGCGTTCGCCGTTCATCCGGCGGTGGCATGAGTCGATCACAGCGCCCACTGAGCCGCACCACCGGAAACACGTCCGCGCGCACTCCCCTCGGAGGCCGGCAGAGGGGGCATGCCATGGCGAACACAGCCGAGTCGGAGCGACCGTACTGATTCCGCCCGCCGATCTGCGTCCATCTGTGGGGTCGGCTGCCGGCGTCGACTCCGGCCCATATCCGGCTCCGCGGGTTCCCCGGGCATCGTGGTGACAGCGGTTCCCGCAGACGACCTCGCAGGTGTTGCGCGCAGCGATCCAGTCGTCCCGAACGCTCTGTCCTTCCGCGACAGCAGCGGTACCACGCTGGCCACGGTGTCCGTACCGGACACAGGCGGTTGGGGTTCCTACCAATCCGTGCATGTGCCGGTGAGCCTCTCCGAAGGAGACCAGGTGGTCACGCTCTACTGCGAGACCGGCGGCTTCAACATCGACTACCTCCTCCTGTCGCAGTGAATCGCCTCGTCGCTTCCGTGATGGATCCGCAAGCAGCGTGACGACAGCGGGCCGTCGGTATTCGAGAATCCGAATACCGACGGCGGTGCCGGCGCACCCTCGACTGCGACCGCCGGCTTCTGGCGCGCTCCTACCTGTCCACCGCCACCCACGGCCGGAACCCGTTCACCTTCCTCCGCGACCTCTTCACCGGAAACCTCTCGCTGCTGCCCTCACCGCGTGATCAACCGTCCTGAGCAGTCACCTCCAGGAGCGCTTCCTTCGGGGAGTTTGATCGGCGGTGCTGCGAACTGATCAGTGCGATGACTCCCACCAGCAGAATCCCGAAGATCAGGCTGATGGGTCCGGTTCCCCATTGAAGGCCGTCCCCATACGGAGCAGGTACAGAGAGCCAGTCCGCAAAGGAGGCGCCCAGAGGTCGGGTGATGGTGTACGCGAACCAGAAAGCCAGGACTTCGTTGAGACGGAACCAGCGGTAGCCGACTGCCGGGACCAGAATGACCCCCAGGAAGACGAAGGTCGAGGCCAAGGTGCCGAGCCCCAGAGTGGTGGCCACGAAGTCGCCCGCGGCCGTCCCGAGTGCAAAGGTGCACAGAACGGTCAGCCAATAAAACAGCTCCCGCGGACGATTGTTGATGCTGTGCACGTCCAAGGTTCTTTGTGTTGCGTACCAGGCGACGAAGACGGCGATCTGGACGACCACCAGCATCAGCGTGGAGGAGTAGAGCGGCATGCCCAGATCCTTGTTGAGGAAATCCGCCGACATCGTCCCGAAGATACTCACGGCTGTCACCGCAAGCCAGTAGACCCATGGGATGTACTTCGTGGTGGCGATCTGCATGGCCAAGCATGCGAGGAGCAGTCCGAGACCCATGACCATCGCCCGATGCTGCCCGATGTAGTCGTTGAAGAAGACGTAGTCCGAGAAAGCCTCACCGAAGCCGGTGGTGCACAGCTTCGCTGTCCAGAAGATGAGTGCGATCTCCGGCACCTTCATGGCCATGGTCTCGGGTCGTGTTCTCATATCACTTTCTTCCATTTGGGAGAAGGCCAGGGCGTCATTCAACACACGGCGAAACCCAAACGCGGTCAGCAGGGCAACCATTGGCCGATCCGCTCGTGCACTCACAACGCTAGGAGCAGCGGTTGCGCCAGTCGTCAGCACGCGGTCTGATCTCGGTGGCCGTCATACGACCTTCGTCTGACCTCTGTTGAGTCGGGCGCTGCAGATCCGACGTGGGTGGTGACTTTCCCGAAGATGTACGACCTTCGGTTGATGCCGCGCAGCCTGCTATTCCGTAATCTCGGCACAGTGATCCCACCCGGCCCGGAGCTTCCCGCCGCTGCTCAACGGTCGCGGCGCGGCTCCACTGCCCACGACCGCCATTCCGACGTACTCGGCCAGGTGGAATACCTGCGACAGAGCCGCCGGCTGGTTCGGGCGCGCCTGACGCTCTCACCCGTGCTGCTTCTCGGGCCGCCTGTCATCTGCACGGTCGCCGCAGCGCATGAGCTGCTCTACAACCGGTCCGGAATGCTGAACTGGGTGCTGGCGATCACGGTGATCTGGCCCCTCGTGCTGCGCCGCCGGGCACCGGTCGTCGTGTTCTGTTTCTGCTGGGCAGTAGCGATGGCGACCTGGGCGCTCGGCACCGTCTCGTTCTCCGAGTTCGCGGTGCTCGTCGCGCTCTACACCGTGGCCGCCCACCGGGACCTGCGGTACTCGCTCAGCGCGGCGGCGGCCGTCGAGCTCGGGGTCATCCTGGTGGCGGTGCGCTTCGCGCCGTCCGACAGTGTCAACGACGCCTTCGTCGTCCTCAGCGGCCTGGCCGCCGCGGCGTTCTTCCTCGGCACCACCGTGCGGGCCCAGCGCCGGTACCTCGCCTCCATCGAGGACCGTGCGCAACGCCTCGAACAGGAGCGGGCCCAGCAGGCACAGCTCGCCGCGGCGGCCGAGCGCACCAGGATCGCGCGGGAGATGCACGACATAGTCGCCCACGGTCTGGTGGTCGTCGTCGCTCTTTCCGAAGCCGCGGCCGCGACCACGGCGGCCGATCCGGAGGGCGCTCGCGGGAAGATGCTCCAGGCCGCGTCGACCGGGCGGCAGTCCCTCGCCGGGATGCGTCGGCTGCTCGGCGTACTGCGGGCGGACGGCGATGCCGACCGGACCCCTCAGCCGGACCTCGACTCGCTCAAGGCTCTCGTGGACGAGACCCGCGGCACCGGTCTGGACGTCCGTTTGACCGAAACCGGCCCACGGGAAACCCTCAGTGCGGCCGTCCAGACGACGATCTACCGGATTCTGCAGGAGTCACTCACGAATGTCGTCAAGCACGCCCGGGGCGCGTCCAAGGTGGACGTCGTTCTGCACGTCGGTTCCCACACGGTCGGCTTCAGCGTCACCGACGACGGCAGGCCGGCCCCCAATGCCGACGCTGAGGGAGGTGCCGGGAACGGGCTGACCGGGATGCGGGAGCGGGTCGCGATGTTCGACGGCGACCTCCGTGCGGGTCCCACCGCATCAGGCTGGGTCGTCTCCGGTGAGCTGAGGCTGGGTGAGCCGCGATGACCATCTCGGTCCTCCTCGCCGACGATCAGGCACTCGTCCGCATGGCCTTCCGTAGCCTCCTCAACACGATGCCGGGCATCAAGGTCCTCGGCGAAGCCTCCAACGGGAAGGAAGCGGTCGACATCACGCGGCGGACGCTGCCGGACGTCGTCCTCATGGACGTGCGCATGCCCGTCATGGACGGCATCGAAGCGACCCATCACATCACAGACGCGACGGCCTCCCGCGTCCTCATCCTCACGACCTTCGACCTCGACGAATACGCCTTCGAAGGCCTCCGCGCCGGAGCCTGCGGATTCCTCCTCAAGGACGTCGTCCCGGACGCGCTGCACGCGGCGATCCGCGCCGTCGCCTCCGGCGACGCCGTTCTCACCCCGCGTATCACCCGCGGCCTTGTCGATCGCTTCGCCCAGATCGCCCCGTGGCCCCACAACAACAACGCCGCCGCGCAATTCGGCCAGCTGACAGCCCGTGAGAAAGATGTGTTCCACCTCATCGCCGCCGGTATGAGCAACGCCGAGATCGCCGAACGCCTTTTCCTCACCGAAGCCACCGTCAAGACCCACATCACCCGCATCCTCGCCAAACTGCAGCTCCGCGATCGCGTGCAGGTCGTCATCTTCGCCTACGAGCACCGGCTGCGCATACACGGCACCTAGGCCGCTTCTTTCCGATCATCGGATCGTTGGTCCGGCGTGCCGCTGACAGGGGATCGCTGTCGCCATGGGCGGTCGGTGGGCTCCGGGGAAACACGGTTGCCGATCTTCGCGAGCGTGTCGAGAATCGGCCGTATGGGTGGTGTGCTAACAGCGGATCAGATCGAGCGGTTCGTCACGGACGGCTTCGTCCGTCTTCCGGAGGCGTTCCCGCGTTCACTGGCAGAGGAGTGCCGGGCATTTCTGTGGCGCGAGACCCGGCTCGACGCGGACGACCCGGCGACCTGGACCGAGCCCGTCGTCAGGCTCGGCGGCTACTCGGACGAGCCGTTCCAGCGGGCGGTCACCACCGAGCGCCTGCACGGCGCCTTTGACCAACTCGTCGGCCCGGGCCGGTGGGCACCACGCGTCGGTCTCGGCACCTTTCTCATCCGGTTCCCGCACCCGGCCGACCCAGGCGACACCGGCTGGCACATGGACGCCGGCTACACCCCCGAAGGAGAAACGGGATACTGGCTCAACCTCAACTCCCACGGCCGGGCGCTGCTGATGCTGTTCCTTTTCTCCGACGTGGACGCCGAGACCGGGCCGACCAGGATCAAGGTCGGCTCACACCTGGACGTCCCGTCGTTCCTGCAGTCCGCCGGTGACAAGGGCATGGATGTCTTCGCCCTTTGCGTGGCCATGAACAAGGCGGACAGGCTCGACGTCACCGGCCAGCCCGCTGGCACTCGCCACCGGGCTGGCCGGTGACGTCTACCTCTGCCACCCGTTCCTTGTCCACGCGGCCCAGGCCAACCGCGGCACTGTCCCACGGTTCATGGCCCAGCCCCCGCTGATGCCGACCGGTCCGCTCGACCTGGACCGCCACGATGGCGCCCACTCCCCCGTCGAGCGCGCGGTACGGCTGGGCCTGGGCCTGGCATAGCCGCAGGACACACACTCCGACCGCCCTGACGTCTCCCAGCCGGCCGTGCTGCGAGTGCGGCTACGCAGACGAACGGAACCGGGCCTCCCGGGCCCGGTTCCAGTGCGGGTCGTGCGGCGTCGTTGCGCACGCCGACCTGAACGCTTCCCGCAACATCGCCCACAAGAGCGACCTCGCATGAATTGCCGGGCGTGAGTCACGCGTCCCAGCCGCCGGTGCGGGTGGCCCAGAGCCGACGAGGGCGAGCACCATCCATGTGGCGAGCATGCCGAACGCGGAGCCGCGTAGGTCCTGCGGTGCGAGGGGGGCGACGGCCCTCAGTGGATGCGCTGGAGTGCTTCGGGGGTGAGGTCGGCCAGGGTGGGGTAGCCGTCGACGGCCATGATCAGGTCGGCCTCGGCCAGGAGCGAGCGCAGGACGTGGACGATGCCGTCGGTGCCACCGAGGGCGCAGCCGTAGGCGTAGGGCCGGCCGACGCCGACCGCGGTGGCGCCCAGGGCGAGGGCCTTGATGATGTCCGCGCCGCTGCGGATACCTGAGTCGAACAGGACGGGCAGGCCGTCGGCGGCCGCGACCACGGCCGGGAGGGCATCGAGGGCCGGCAGGCCGCCGTTGGCCTGGCGGCCGCCGTGGTTGGAGCAGTAGATGCCGTCCACGCCCGCGTCCTTGGCTCGGCGCACGTCCTCGGGGTGGCACAGGCCCTTCACGATCAGCGGCAGGCTGGTGAGCGAGCGCAGCCAGGGCAGGTCGTCCCAGGTGAGCGGGTTGCCGAAGACCTGGGCCCAGTGCAGGATCGCGCGCTGCGGGTCTTCCTCCGGGGTGCGCTCCAGCTGGGCGCGGAAGATGGGGTCGGAGGTGTAGTTGGTCAGGCAGTGGCCGCGCAGCTGCGGGAAGTTTCCGGTGCTCAGGTCGCGCGGGCGCCAGCCGGTGAGCCAGGTGTCGAGGGTGACGACGATGCCCTTGAAGCCGGCCGTCTCGGCACGGTGGACCAGGCTCTGGGCCAGTTCGCGGTCGGTGGGGGTGTACAGCTGGAAGAACCCTGGGGTGGGGCCGAGTTCTGCGGCGACCATCTCCATCGGGTCGGCGGACAGGGTGGAGGCGATCATCGGGACGCCGGTGCGAGCGGCGGCCCGCGCGGTGGCCAGATCGCCGTGCCCGTCCTGGGCGCACAGGCCGATGACGCCGATCGGGGCCATGAACAGCGGAGAGGGCAGCGTCAGCCCCAGCAGCTCGACGGACAGATCCCGCTGCGCGGCCCCGACGAACATGCGGGGGAACAGCCCCCAGCGTTCGAACGCAGTGACGTTGGCCCGCTGGGTGTGCTCGTTCCCGGCGCCCCCGGCCACATACGAGCGCACGGACGCCGGCAGCGCGGCTTGGGCCCTTGCCTCTAGCTCCTCGTAGCCGATCGGGAACTGCGGCACGACGCCGAGCAGTCCGTCGAGGTAGATCTCGTCCTGGTAGGAACCGAACGCCTTCTCCATGACACACGTCCTCTCACTCGGGCCCGGACCCTCCGGCGCGCTCGTGACCACTGTGCAAGACTGCTTACGGGACGCTGTGATAACGCAGGAATCTCGCACCCGGCGGAGCAGAATGCAGGGTAGTGCCAGGCTGCTGAGCGAGGACGACTTGGCGCTCATCCACGCCCTGCAACTGCAGCCACGTGGCTCCTGGACCGATCTCGGCCGTGCTCTCGACGTGGATCCGGTCACTGTGGCCAGGCGCTGGAGCCGCCTGGCCGAGCGTGGCGAGGCATGGATCGGGCTTTCACCGGGCCCGAGGATCTGGGAGCAGGTCTGCGCCGCCTTCGTCGAGATCGACTCCGTCCCGGGCAGGACCGACGGCGTTGCCCGCGCGCTCTGCGCTCACGCGCACATGCTCACCATCGAGCGCTCGGCCGGCGACCACTCCCTCCTCGCCACGGTGGCCGCCTCCGACCTGCGCGCCCTGTCCCGTTACACCCTCGACGTCCGGCTCCCCGAAACCCGCAACTGTGCCGCCATCAGCGGCCCGCACAACCTCATCCTGCAAGCCAGCCTCCATTCCGTGGCCGACATCGTGCGCTTCGAGGCACATCTGGCTGCCGCCCACCCCACCCTCGATGTCGTCCAGCGCGAGATCACTCTGCGCCACGACAAGCTGCTCGGCCACATCCTCGATCCGTACGGGCGTTCCCTAGGCGTCGTCGCCCCTGACGTCTGGCGCGAGCCCGCCGGCCCTCCCGGCTGACAACCCTTCAACCAGGCTGCGGCCGACCGCGCGTCGAAGCTCCAGGTGAGGCAGGCGACTGCTCCGACAAAACGTACGGGTCGATTTCGCTACAAGTTCCGAAATTATTCGTGATGGGTCAGCCATGTGGCCGAAACACATCATTCATACCGTCACTATCAGTCGCTTAGGACCCATCGATCTCATGAGGTCCATCAGACCAAAAATGCTGCTTTCGCCGGAAATCACATTGCTGCCCTCAGCGCCTTCATGTGACAGGAGCCCCGAGTGTCCAATCCTTCCCGACGCGGCGTCCTCAGACTGACCGCCGGCACAGCTCTCCTCGGCACCCTCGCCCTGACGGGCTGTGGGCGCGGCGCTGACACCACCGCCGCGAAAGCCTCCGCCAAGCCCATCGACGACTCCCCGGCCACTGGCACCGTCAACGTCTGGGCCGCCCAGGGCGACGCCGACGTGCTCGACAAGGTCATCAAGCCCTTCGAGGCCGCGAACCCGGACGTCGACGTGAAGTTCACGCTGATCCCGAACGCCGAGTACTACACCAAGCTCCAGTCGGCGATCGCGGCGGGCAAGGGGCCTGATGTCGCCCAGTTCTTCCCCGAGTCTCAGGCGCAGTTCCTCGATCCGTCGATCCTGCAGGCCGTTCCGGATGGCCTCGTCAACCCGGACAGCTTCTTCAAGAGTCTCTGGGACGCCGGTGTGGTCAAGGACATCCCCTACACGGTGCCCTGGTACGCGTACACCTATGCGCTCGTCTACCGCTCCGATCTCGCCAAGAAGGCGGGCGTCAAGGCGCCGACCACGTGGGACGAGATGGTGCCGTTCTTCAAGGCGCTCCAGGGCGTCGGAGCCGGGCGCGGCCTCGGGGCCGACAACGGCTGGGACATCTTCAACGGCCAAGACGTCGCGATGTACGCATGGCAGGCCGGGGGCTCGCTGCTCTCCTCCAGCGGCAAGTGGATACTCGACACGCCGGCGATGGTCAACGCGCTCCAGTACAACGCGTCGTTCTTCACGTCGGGCGCCGCCGACACCGCCACGCCCACGTTCCTCGACGCGCAGCCGTACTTCGTCGCCGGCAAGACCGCCACGATGATCACGGGCCCGTGGGTCGTCGGCCAGCTCGACACCGCCGCGAAAAAGGACGGCTGGACGGCGTCCCACGTCGCCACCGCACCGCTTCCGGCCGGGGCTTCAGGCAGCGTCTCCTTCTCCGCCGGAGGCAGCTGGGGCGTGCTCACCGACAGCGGCAACGCGGACGCGTCGTGGAAGCTCGTCCGGTACATCTCGAAGCCGAGCACCCAGATTTCGCAGTACAAGGCGTACAGCTCGCTGCCGGCGGTCATCTCCGCCTGGGACGACTCCGCCATCGCGGGCCAGCCGCTGCTGGACGCCTTCCTGACGCAGCTGAAGAACACCCGGGCGTTCCCGCAGGTGAGCACCTGGCAGCAGGTCGCGACCCGGCTGGGTAAGGAGATGGAGGCCGTGGCCAAGGGCACGGAGACCGCTGCGAAGGCCGCCTCGAACATCCAGTCGTACGCCGAGAGCCTCGGCGCGGGTACGGGGTGATCCGCGGATGACTACCACGATCGTCCCGGGGACGGCACGCAAGGCGCGTCGCTCCCGGGGCTCCCGTCGAACGGCGGTCGCCTGGCTGTTCCTCGCGCCGTTCACCCTCGTGTTCCTGCTCTATACGGCGATACCCACCGTCGCCGCGCTCGGGTTCAGCCTCACCGACCTGCGGGGCACGGATCTGCGTCATCCGTTCGCGGTCGACTTCACCGGCCTGGAGAACTACGTCCGTCTGTTCCAGGACGAGAGCTTCCGGCGGGACATCCTGAACACAGCCCTGTTCGTGGTCGTCGGCGTGCCGCTGACCATGGGGATCGGCTTCGCGCTGGCCGTTGCGTTGAACTCCGGCATCCGGCGCATGCGCGGCGTGTTCCGCACGGTCTTCTTCGCACCGGTCGTCACCAACATCGTGGCGGTCGCGCTGATCTGGCAGTACGCGTTCAACGCGAACGGCACCGTCAACAAGGTGCTCGGCGCCGTCGGCTTCGCCGGACCGAACTGGCTGGACGACCAGCACCTGGCCATGCCCGTGGTCGTCCTGCTCGGCGTCTGGCGCAACTTCGGCATCGCGATGGTGCTGTTCCTCGCCGGGCTCCAGGCCATTCCGGAGGACGTGTACGAGGCGGCCGCCCTCGACGGGGCCGGTCGGTGGGGGCAGCTGAGGCACATCACCCTGCCGCTGCTGGTGCCCACCACCCTCATGGTTTCGGTGCTGCTGACCGTCTTCTACCTCCAGGTGTTCGACGAGCCGTACCTGCTCACGAACGGCGGCCCGCTGGGCTCCACCGAATCGGTGGCGCTGTACACCTACCACCAGTTCGGGGTCGGCCAGCTCGGGACGTCCTCGGCCGCGTCCTTCGTGATGCTCGTCCTCGTGATGCTGGTGAGCGTCGTCCAGTTCCGGCTGCTGAGGCCCCGCGCATGACCGCCGTCGCCGCATGGGAGAACGCCGACATGACCACCGACCGGACCGCCGTACGCCGCCGGTCCCTCGCCCGGCCCGTGCTGTACGGGGCGCTGGTGCTGTGCGCGCTGCTCACGATGCTGCCGTTCATCTGGGTGATCAGCGGGTCGCTGCGCAGCCTCGACGACATACGCTCCGACCCCGGTGCCTGGCTCCCGCAGGACGTCACCTTCGACAACTTCGTACGGTTGTTCAACACCGAAGGATTCGCCCAGTTCCTGACCAACAGCATCGTGGTCGCGGTCATCGTGGTCGTCGGCAACATAGTGGCGGCGTCGGCCGCCGGCTACGCGCTCGCGAAGTTCGACTTCGCGGGCAAGTGGATCGCGTTCGCCACGGTCATGGCGGCGATGATGGTGCCGTTCACCACGGTGTTCGTCACGCAGTTCGTGATCACGGTCGACATGGGCCTGGCGGACACCCTCACCGGTATCGCACTGCCCGGCGTGGCGATGCCGATGTCCGTCTTCATCATGCGGCAGTACGCGATGTCGATTCCGGACGAACTCCTCGAGGCGGCCCGGATCGACGGCGCGGGCGAGTTCCGGATCTTCTTCAGGATCTTCCTCCCGCTGGCCGGACCTGCTGTCGCGACGATCACGATCATGTCGTTCCTCAGCTCGTGGAACAATTTCATCTGGCCGCTCATCGTGGCTCAGAGCACATCCAGCTACACGCTGCCAGTGGGTCTGGCCGCCACCAGTCAGGCGGCGGCGCACGTCACCGACTACGGCCTGATGCTCGCCGGGGCGATCGTGGTGATGCTGCCGGTGCTTGTGCTCTTCCTGCTCCTGCAGCGCTACTTCGTGCAGGGCATCGCCGGAACGGGAATGCGGTGACCGAGATGGACGACCGGACGGACTCACTCGACGCGCCCGGCGAGCGAAGCGAGATGGGGGTCCCCCCGGCCGAAGGCTGGGGGACCGTGATCGTGCACGCTCCCGCAGGCGTGATCGTCGGCCGTCGCATCGGCCGGGTACGGCGCTTTCTCGGCATCCCGTTCGCCGAAGCACCCACCGGTGCACAGCGGTTCGCTGCACCGGCCCCCCGCGGCCGGTTCACGGAACCCTTCGACGCGTCCCGGCACGGTGCCACCTCGCAAGCCGTGCCGCTGTTCGCCACGACCACCGTGCCGGAACCGTCGGTGCCGGGCGACGACGTACTCAACCTCGGCATCGTCGCTCCCGCCGCGGACGACGACGGCGCGCCCTTCCCGGTCATGGTGTGGATCCACGGCGGCGGCTTCCTCGGCGGAAGCCCGGCCAGCCCGTGGTACGACGGCCGCGCCTTCGCCCGCGACAGCGTCATCTGCGTCACCGTTGGCTACCGGCTGGGCGTCGACGGATTCGCCCCACTGGACGATGTCCCCCCGAACCTCGGGTTGCGTGACCTGCTGCTCGCCCTCGACTGGGTACAGGAGAACATCGCCGCTTTCGGCGGTGACCCGGACCGGGTCACCGTTGCCGGCCAGTCGGCCGGGGGCGCGGCAGTGCTCGCGCTGCTGTCGTCGCCCGCCGGAAGCGGCCGCTTCCACCGCGCGGTCAGCCTGTCCGGTGGCACCTTCGAAGTAGGCGCAGACGCCGCACACGACTTCCTCGAACGGCTCGGGTACAGGCTCGGCGTGCCGCCGACGCGAGCCGGATTCGCCGGCCGCACCGTGGAGCACATCCAGCGGGGGGTCATCGATCTGTGGAGCGAGTGGGGTCACGACACGCTCGTGCTCGGCCCGTTCGTCGGCGACGACATCCTGCCGGTGTCCATCACCGACGGACTCACCGTGCACGGGCATGGCGTACCTCTGCTGCTCGGCGCGACGGGCGACGAGTTCGACGGCGCCTCCACACCGGAAAACCCGCACCCGAGCCCCTACAACGCCGCCGAACTCGCCGCCACCCGCGCGGCAGGCACCCGCGTGACGGACACCCTGTTCCGCGCCGCCTGCCCGCGCACGGCGCTCTCCCGCCGCGACGCCCCCGCCGGCACCTGGCTCTACTCCTTCGAATGGCCCTCCCCCGTACTCGGGGGCGCCACGCACTGCATCGACATCCCGTTCTCCTTCGACGTACTCGACGCGACGGGCGTCGCCGAGGCACTCGGACCGAACGCGCCTGCGGAACTGGCCACGTTGATGCACGCCGATCTGGTCGGGTTCGTCCGGGGCCAAGCACCGGCCTGGGCGAGGGCGAGAGGGACGCTCGGCGATCCGGCGCGCGAATACGGCCGGCCCGGCGCAGCGCTCGCGGCCGACACCACGGGTGTGTTCAATCCCGTGGTACGGGCGGTGTCCGAGGAGGCGGAGGCGTGCTGATGTCCGGAATGAACCAGAGCGCCGTCCGACGCGTCAACACCTCGGTCATCCTCCGCGCACTGGCGGTCTCGGCCGAGCCGACGACGCTGACCACGCTCGCCGAGCAGACCAGCCTCTCCCGCCGCACCATTGAGCTCATCCTCGACTCACTCGTCGAAGCGGGCTGGGTGACCGAGCTCGACCGCGTGCCGACCAGCGGCTGTGCCGGGCGCCCCGCCCGACGGTACGAGCTGCGGGCCGAACACGCACTCCTGGCGGCCATGCACATCACCACCTTGGACGTGACCGCGGTCATCGCCGACGTGCGCGGCCGCATCCTCGGCCGGGCGCACCGGCCGCTGCGCGCCTACCAGGATCCGCAGACCACGCTCGACGACGCGGCGGCGCTCGTGCTGGAGGCGCTCGATGACGCGGGCGGGTCGACAGACCGTCTTCAAGCCGGCGCGGTCGCAGGCGGTGGTGCGATCGACGACGACGGAGTCGTACGGCGCCTGGTGCACACGACACGATGGGAAGGCGTGAACCTGCCCGAAGAACTCACGCGACGCATCCGGGTGCCCTGGTTCGCGGACAACGACAGCAATCTCGGTGCGCTCGCGGAGCGTTGGCGGGGCGTGGCGGGTGATCACGACAACGTCGTGTGGGCGGTACTCGGGAACCGGACCGGTCTCGGCATCCTCATCCGAGGTGCCGTGCACCGCGGTCTCGACGGCGCCGCGGGCGAGATCGTCGAGGCGGTGTCGATGCCGACCGACTCGATCCAAGACCGCCCTGTGGCATGGCTCACCTCACCGGAACCGGCCCAACGGAAAGTCGCCCTTGACCGCTTCGACGCAGCTCGTGCCGGCGATGCGACCGCGCTCGCGGAGGTCGACGAATTCGTGGAGAACATCGCGTCGATCCTCACGACCTTGTCGTGGACTGTCGCACCGTCCCTCATCGTGCTCGGCGGCGGTCTGCAAGACGCGGCCGATGTGCTGCTGCCCCGCGTGCACGAGGCGTTGCGCAATGCCCGCACCCCTGCGGTCGAACTGCGCGCCACCGGCCTGGGCCGCGACGCCGCGCTCGTCGGCGCCGTCAAGTTGGCACTCGACCGTATGGACACCGAGCTGTTCGGTCCGCTCGTCCCGAGCACGTGATCGCGCACCGCGCCTCCGCATCAGCACCCGTGACACAACACATGGAGTCTCACTGTGACCGACACCACTCACGCCGACGTCCTCATCGTCGGCAGCGGCATCATGGGATCCGTCGTGACCCGACTGCTACGAGAGACCGATCCAGCGCTGGAGATCACCATGGTCGACGGCGGCAGTACGATCGGCAAGGCCCCTGGCCTGCACCTGCACGACGTCGATGATCCTGTCCTCTGGTCGCGCTACAACGAACAGGTCGTCAGCGGCATCCAAGGCATGTACACGGGCGCCGAGGTGGTTCGCGACGTCGCGGGAAGCCTCACCGATCTCCCGCCCGGCATGTTCCACGCACTCGCCTTCGGCGAGGACGCCGAGGCGATGCCCGCGACAGCGCTCGCGTGGAACGCAGGCGGTATGGGGGTGCACTGGACCGCCGCGACGCCCTGGCCCGCCAGAGACGAGGTATTCGATTTCGGCGACCCGGCCCGCTGGGCAGCGGATCTCGACACCGCGTACCGGGTGCTCGCGGTCACGCCCTCCGCGATCGGCCCGACCGAGGCCGGCCGGATGGTGCTCGACGTTCTGGGCCGGCGCTTCGACGGCGTCGGGCCGGACGACCGTCGGCCGCAGCCGATGCCCATGGCAGTCACCGCGACGGCATCGGGTCCCATGCCGCGCACGGCTCCGGGGACGATCTTCCCCGCGATCGCGACGGGCGGGGACCCGGCCTTCACCTTGGTGACCGGTACGCTCGCGACGTCGCTCATCGTCTCGGGCGGCCGGGTCGCGGGCGCCAGGCTACGTCGCGTCGCCGACGGAGCCGAGTCGGAACTCCTCGCGGACGTCGTGGTGGTGTGCGCCGACGCACTGCGCACCCCGCAACTGCTGTTCGCTTCGGGCATCCGGCCCGAGGCGCTGGGCCGCTACCTCAACGAGCACGCGTTCATCACCTCCCAGGTGCTGCTCGACCTCGACCGGTTCGGCATCGGCCTCGACGCCCTGCCCCTGCCGCGACCCGGCGAGTTCAGCACGGATTCGCTCTGGCTGCCCCAGAACGGAGCGGCGCAGCCGTTCCACGGTCAGATCATGAACCGAACGTACGTGGATGAAGCCGGCCGCCCCCTGGCGCACTCCGTGGGCCTCTCGCTGTTCGCCCCCGTCGAGTCACGCCCCGAGAACCGGCTCGTGTTCTCGGAGACCGGGACCGACCTCGCCGGGATGCCGCGGATCGGCGTCGAGTTCGGCTACTCCGACGCCGACCGCGCGCTGATCCGGCAGGCACTCGACGAGGTCCGGTCGATCGCCGAGGAATTCGGCTCGTTCGATCCCGCGACCGAATGTGCGCTGCTCCCGCCCGGCTCGTCGCTGCACCAGACCGGCACCGTCCGCGCCGGCGTCGCCGACGACGGCACCAGCGTGTGCGACCCGGATGGCCGGGTGTGGGGCTTCGACAACCTGTACGTGGCCGGCAACGGCGTGATCCCCACCGCGATGGCCGCCAATGTCACCCTGACCGGCGCGGTGACCGCGGTACGGGCGGCCTGTGCCATCGCCGCACGAAACGCCGCGCTCGCCGCACATTGAGAGGAAGCTCGATCATGATCGAAATCGAGAAGGAATACCGGGTGGCGCTGCCGTCCTGGATCGACGATGAGCTGACCGACGTTCCCGCCGTCATCCCCGAACGCCACGACCGTATGCGCCTCGTGCACCGCCTCGCCGACCGCAACTGGCGCGAGGGCAACGGCGGCCCGTTCGCGGCACTCGTCGCCGAGCAGGACACCGGCCGGATCGTCTCGGTCGGCGTGAACGTCGTACTCGCCTCCGGCGTCTCGAGCGCCCACGCCGAGGTCGTCGCCCTCGGACTGGCCCAGACGGCGACCGGCGGCTGGGACCTCGGCGGCGACGGAATGCCGGCGCACGAACTGGTCGTGAACTGGCGTCCGTGCATCCAGTGCTACGGCGCGGCGATGTGGTCCGGGGTCCGCGGCCTCGTAGTCGCCGGCAACGGCCCGGAACTCGAGGAGATCACCACGTTCGACGAGGGCCCGCTCGGCGCGGACTGGGCCGAGCAGTTCGAGGCACGCGGCATCAAGGTCGTGCGGGACGTGCTCCGAGACGAGGCGCTCGCCGTGTTCCGCAACTACCGGGACGCCCTCGACGCCCACGGCGTCGTCGTCTACAACGCCCGCGGAGGCGCCGAATGACACGACCGATCCGCCCGGAGACAGACATCGTGGCACCACGTTTCGCAACCGACATCGTGACCTTCTACCACCCGGGTTTCTGGGGACTCGACTCCGCCGGCGCCTTTCGCGACTGGGCCGTCAAGAACCCTGAGAGTTTCTGGGAGCGGGTGATGGACGCGCTGGCCGAGGCCGGTGTCACCGGCATCGAGCTGACCTTCGCGCCCGGCGACATCGACTCGGTCCTGCGAGCCTTCGGCAACGCACTGTCGTTCCGCCGGGAACTGGAGGCCCGGGGCCTGTCCGTCGTGAGCGCCTTCATCGCCGCGAGCGAATGCCCCGACTGGCGGCACAGCGAGAACCTGCCCGTGATCGTCGCCGACGCCGAGCGACGTGCGGCCTTCCTCGCCGACGTGGGGGCGGAACTTCTCGTCGCCGGACTCCCCATGCGCGCGTCGTTCGGGACGCGCCCGCCCTTCTTCGTCGACGCCGCGTACATGACCCGGATGGCTGACATCGCCCACGTGGTCGGCGAGGCCGTCGCACAGCAGGGCGCGAAGCTCGCCTTCCACACGGAGTCCAACAGCACGCTCTGGTACGAGAGGGACATCGACCTGTTCATGGCTCTGACCGATCCACGCTACGTGTGGCTGTGCCCCGACTCCTGCCACATCGCACTCGGGGGAGGTGACCCCGTCGCCGTCGCGCGTCGCCACTCCCAGCGCATCGCACTGGCGCACTGGAAGGACGCGGTCAAGCCGATCGATGTCGAACTCACCATCGACGAAACGGTCTTCGCTCAGCAGCAGCCCTATATGACCGAACTGGGCACGGGCATCGTGGACTGGAGAGGATGGGCCGACGCGATGTCACTCACTCCCGGTGCCGGCATCGTGCTCATCGAGCTGGACGAGGCGGCTGACCCCGTTGCCGCGCTCCGGGCGGGGACGGCCGTCGCGAAGGAGGCCCGGGCACCATCGACTTCGCCGCCGGCATCGAGGTGACGTTCCTGGAACACGGGGGGCCGTCGCTGACCGGAACAGGTCGTGACGGCGAAGCGCGGCCCCTCGCTCTCCTCGTCACCGCGTTCACCCCAGGTCGAAGGTGTTCGGCAGCCCGAGCCGGTAGCGGACCTCGTCCACGCGCTTGAGCGGCTCCATCGCCGGCTGCCGGTAGAGCTTCCAGATCCGGCAGCGTTCGGAGCCGGAGCCGTCCGCGTCGAGCAGGGCGTTGACCGCGAGTCGGGCCGACTCGTTGGCCCCTTCCATGGTGGCGAGGTCCACGTCGGTTCTTACGTAGTCCCCGGCGAGGAAGAAGTTCGGGACGGCGGTCGCCGCGGCCGGGCGGTTGTAGAGGGTGCCGGTGGGGTGGATGAGCAGTTGCTCGCGGTTGTGAGGGTCGGGGCCGCCGATTCCGGTGACGGCGGGGTCAATGAACCAGGAGCGTAGGTTCGCGTCGTCCAGGACGGTGCGGCCGCTGTCGTTGAGGGAGTCCTTGAGCTGGGCCCAGACCTCCTCGATCACCTCGTCCCGGGTGCACTCCTTGGCGGTCTTGCCGTACAGGATCCCGGGCAGGTTCCACTCGGAGACGCACACCGACAGGCAGTCGGCGGCGTCGCCGTTCCCGTAGTCGGCGGGGAAGTCGCGTACGTCCCAGAACTGCGCCTGGTTGATGGTGGTGAGCGACCAGGGCGAGTCGAGGTAGTCGACGTGCCCGTGAATGATCCGTACGGGCTCGCGCAGATAGAACTGCACCCCGACCATCCAGTCCGTGTTCAGCTTGTCGCAGGCCGCCAGTTGGGCGTCGGCGGCGCGCAGTGCGGCGCCCCAGGTCGTGCGGGCGTGTTCGACCGGCATCGCTGAGATGTAGTAGTCGGCGGTGACGATACGGGCGGCGCTACCGTCGGCCGCGGCGACGCTCACGCCGGTGATCCGGCCGTCGTCGTAGAGCACCTCGTGCACCTCGGTGCCGAGTTCGAAGGCGACGCCGAGGGACTTCAGATGGGCCACCCAGGGGTCGATCCACGCCTCGCTGGTGGGCGCGTTGAGCACGCGGTCGATCTGGCCGTCCTGGCCGAGGCCGAGCAGCCCGTTGATCAGGAACGCCTCGACGATGACCCGGGCGACCGTGCGGGTGCTCGCCTGCTCGGCCTTGGTCGCGACGAGATTACGGGTGAGGCCGACGGCGAGCAGCCGCTGGTAGTCGTAGCTCATCTCCCCGGCCCGGATGAACTCCCACCACGGCACCTTCTCCCACTGCTTCTCGCGCCGCAGGTCGCAGCTGGTGAGGTGCACCAGGAGGCGGTTGGCGAAGTAGGCGACCTCATGGGCGGGCAGATTCAGCCCGGTGTCCAACAGCCCCGCGATCGTCTCGCGCAGCGCCTCGGGGGTGAGCTCGCCGGGGTCGGGGGGCGCAGTCGCGGTACGGAACGGCAGATGCAGATCCGGACGGCCGCCGTTGCGGGCCATCACGGTGTCCGTGGCGTTGCGCAGGTTGTCGTGGACGCCGTTCGCGTTCCCCTGAACGGGGATACGACGCAGGGTGTCCGGCAGGTTCCGGTAGAAGCCGGGGAAGAACCGGAAGCCGTGCTCCCCTGGCAACGGCTTGCGGCCCCCGCTGCCCGTGCCGGGCACGTCCATGCTCCGCGCCTTGCCGCCGAGGGCTGTGAGGTACTCGTAGACCGTGACCGCGTAGCCGCGTTCGGCCAGTTCCTGCGCCGCGCTCAGCCCCGACACTCCACCGCCGAGCACAGCCACCGACGCGGTCCCCGTCGTGCGTTCGGCCGCCGCCGATGGGTATGGCGCGCCCAGCACGGCCGTACCCCCGATGACGCCCGCTTCCGCCAGAAAACGCCGACGCGTACGTCCGCTCCGCATGTCAGCACCGCCCCCATCTGACTTACCGTCATGTCCATGGCAGCCTAGGGAGGGTGCCTCCGACCCCGGAAGCCCACCTGGAGATGGTGCACAGCACCCTTACACGGTGTTCGGCTGCACCAGCCGACGGCCGCGAACGGGACACCGGCGTGGAGGCCGACGAGTACCGCATCTCGCGTTCCTGGGTGCTGCGCCGCGGTGACAGCTATCCGGTGCGGGAGTGGTTCGACGTCGTCGCGCCGACGATGGCCCGGGACAGAGTGCGGCCCGGCTTTGCCGGGGCGTGGCGGACGCCGGGGCTCGGGACGGAGCAGTTGGCGATGACCGGACCTGTGCGCGCCTGGCTGGGCCTGGCTACTCGGGTAGCGGGCGGTCGTTGACGACGTGCTTCATGACGAGGGTGGAGGTCAGGCGTTGGACGCCTGGGAGGGTGGCCAGCTGCTGGTCGTAGAGCTGCTGGAAGGCCGCGAGGTCGGCGGTGGCGACGCGCAGGAGGTAGTCGGGTTCGCCGAACAGGCGCTGGGCTTGGATCACGTGTGGGAGGGCGGCTACGGCCTGTTCGAAGTCGGCGACGGTGTTTCGGTCCTCCCAGCGCAGGGTGGCGAACACCAGGGCCTCGAAGTTCAGGCCGACGGCGGCCGGGTCGACGACAGCACGGTAGCCGCGGATCGCGCCTGTGCGTTCAAGGTCGCGCACGCGCCGGTGGCACGGCGAGACGCTCAGCTGCATGCGGGCGGCCAGCTCGGTCACCGTCAGACGGCCGTCCTGCTGAAGCTCGGTAAGAATCTTCCGATCCACGGCATCCATGGAGAAGATTCTCCCTCACTTGGCGCACTTTCGGGGAAAATACAGGAACACCTTCGGGCGAAAAGCACCTAATCTTCCCTCTCGTAGCGACGAGGAGAGGGATCGATTCATGGACCTGGGCACAGTGGCGGCCTTCCTGGCAGTGGACCTCCTGCTGGTGTTCACCCCCGGCGCGGACTGGGCCTACGCGATCGCGGCAGGTCTGCGGAGCAGGTCGGTCGTCCCCGCGGTCGCCGGGCTGGTAGCCGGATACGCCGGATACACCCTGCTCGCCGTGGCCGGCCTGGTCATGATCGTCGCAAGCTCCGCGACTGCGCTCACCGCACTGACCGTCCTCGGGGCCGCCTACCTGATGTGGCTCGGATGGAGCGTCCTGGCACGGCCTGCCGGCCCCCACCCCTCCACGGACGCCGTGGCCGCCTCACCCTGGCAGATCATGCTGAAAGGCGCCGGGATCAGCGGCCTGAACCCCAAGGCCCTGCTGCTGTACTTCTCCCTGTTCCCCCAGTTCATCGACCCCGCAGCCACCTGGCCCGTCGCCGCCCAGACCGGCCTGCTCGGCACACTCCACATGGCCGGCTGCGCCGTCGTCTACCTCACCGTCGGCGTCCTGGCACGCACCGTGCTCAAGACCCGGCCGGCAGCGGCTCGCGCAGTCACCCGGGTAAGCGGTGCCATGATGATCGCCATCGGCGGGTTCCTCCTCCTGGAACGCCTGGCCCGCTGACGGCCTCGCCGCGCCCGATCCCCCGGAAGACAAGGCCGCACACCGAGACGTCCGCTCAAGGAGAGCACGTGGAAGACCAGACGCAGCAGGAACAGGCGAGCCCCGAGGTGCAGGAGCGCATCCAGGCCAGCTTCGAACGCCAGGGGCTGATGGGTCATCTCGGTGCACGCATCGCGCACATCGCACCAGGGCGTGTATACATCGTGCTGCCCAGCCGGTCCGAAGTGACCCAGCAGCACGGCTACTTCCACGCGGGTGCCATCAGCGCCATCGCCGACAGCGCGGGCGGCTACGCGGCCTTCACCCTGTTCCCCGAGAACACCTCGGTGCTCACAGTCGAATACAAGATCAATCTCCTGGCGCCCGCCGTGGGCGACCACATCGAGGCCGTGGGATCGGTCCTGAGATCCGGCCGCACGCTGACCGTATGCCGACTGGAAGTCTTCGGCATCCAAGGCAGCGAGCGGTCACTCGTTGCCACAGGCCAGCAGACAGTGATCTGCGTCGACGCACGAGCAGAACAGTGAATCCCTCCCTCCGTCCCAACCGCTCCCGGCCTTGGTGACCTGGCGGCGCAGACCGTTTCCCGACGCCAACCCGGCTCCCGCAGCACGGACACCAGCCAGCCCTCGCCGACAGCGGATTCACCGCCCACGCGGAGGAAACGGTCGACGGGGATCGCCCCAGGGGCTCGGCGATCCTCCGAATGCCCGGGCCCTGGCCCCGCAGAGTCGCTATGCGTTGCCTCTCCAACAGCGACAGATACCGGCCAGAACGAGGGGACTCGGGAAGCCGCTGCGGCGGCAGACCGCCGTTCTCCGCCTGCCATCGGTAGCCCGTCTTCCGGCCGATCCCCACCACCTTGCACGCCTCGACCGTGCTGACCCCAGACGGCAGCAGCCGCCAATATTCCGACTCGAGATCGAGCGTGCGCTTGGGTCCAGGTCTCGCCATCAACGCGCCTCACATGATCAGGCGTGTTGCGACAAACCCGAGAACCCAGCCATCGCTGCTGGTCCACTTTTCACCCGTCGCAGACAGACAGTGACCATCCCCGATACACAGGCCGTCAAGCCGGTCAAGCGTGGTCGACGAGCTTCGCGTGGCCTTGCTGCCGTGCGCAGTGTGCGCAGCAGAAGTACCGGCCGTCTGACTGAAGGCCGTGGCCGAGGATCCGGCATTGACAGTTTTCGCAGACCGGAGCGATCCGCTGGGCCGCGCACTCCAGGCTGTCGAAGATGTGAAGCACTCCCGCTGCACGTACCTCGAATGCCATCTCGTAGTCATTGCTGCAGACTTCGCATACCGCCATCGTCGGTTGCTCCTCGCGCTGTGAACGGGTGCCTTGGACGGTACGAGGCTGGAGCCGGGCCCATGCCGAAGCAAGGCGGCCAGCGGTATCGGCGAGCGCAATCACTCGCATGGGCGCAGCCCATGAACGTCGCTGGCAGCCGGCACTGTCTCGGTGTGCTCCGCGAAGCCGACCGGACCGACGTCCGCACACGGCCCGTCCTTCCGGGAAAATAGCTGGTCACACGCCCATTCACGGACTACCGACCGGAGTAAAGTGGAAGGACCGGGAGAACTTCGGACACCGGCTACCACGTCGGTGTCGTTCACGGTGAGCAACAATACCGGGACGTCGGAGACGAGCCCGGGGATGGGTTCGCGCCATGACCGCGACGAGCGACCGTACAGCCATCAATGAGCGCGTGCCCTCACCACCGGTTCGCCTGTCTCTGACCCCGGCGGGGTCGGCTCCAGGTCTCCTGGACGGTGCGTGGTGGCCCCGCTCTCGCGATCTCTCCCGTGAACTCCCTGCCCTTACGGACGTGCTGGACGTGCGCTGGGGGCGGATCACTCACATCGCAGTGAACCCGGCGCACTGGCCCGTGATCCCGCACGAGGTGCCCGTGAGCGGGCGCGCGGTGGGCGTGGGCTGTTTCGGTGCCGAGCAGGACGCGAACAAACTGATCCTCCTCTCCTACACGGTGGGCCGATGGGACCTGCTGGTGATCCCGCCGGAGACCGGTGCGGCTGCCGCCGCCCGGCTGATGTCCGCCGCGGCCACCCCCGGCGGCCTCCTCAGCGAAAGTGGGCTGATGACAAGCGAGGACACCCGTGACGCGAGCGAGGCGCTGAGCAGGGAAGAGGAGTGGGAGACCGAAGGCGGCGCCGCCTCGGGGGTCAGGACCCCGGTCGGGTCGCCGGCCTCAGTCCGCGGGAGGTGAGGACGCGCAGACCTTCATTATCGTGGCTGCGATCATCACTGTCGTCATCGTGGGAATGTTCGTGATCCATCGGCTCAACACGCAGCACGATGAGAGGATCACGGCTTTCCACTACAGCGATGTCCTGCCAGGAGTCGGCCGACGGAACCGGAAGGGACGTCCAGGCTCACGCCAACGACGATGACGGTGCGGTCATCCCGGGCATCAGGAGATCTGCCGGCGGCGCAGCCGTGAACTCCACGGTGCTCCCCTTCGGTTGACGTGGCGCCATCGTCGGGCGGAGTCGTGGCCGGATGATGACGCCGCCGCGAGCTGCCTGACCGCCGAGCGGCAAGCGCGGCCTGGAGCGGTAGCCTGGAAAGTGGGTCGTCCACTCTCACGTGGAACGGCCCGGAAGGGACGGCCTCGGTGTGACTGCGTGAATGCGCCGGGGCCGTTTGAGGTCCGCATCGCCAGCCTGAATGCGCCGCCTCGCTGCCCCACGGTCGACCAGCCGGCCTCTGCGACCCGGGCTTCTGCCGCTTCGCCGACGCCCTACGCCCCCAGGAGACAAGGGCTCGTCGGTTCGGGTGTCGACGTAGATCGCCTCCGTGTGCCGACCTTGTGGCCGCCCGCGTCGAGGACCGCCCCCTGCTCGCTACCCAGCGCCCGCCCGTCAGTACTCGGAACCCTTTCGCAGGTATGTGCCGGAAACCTGGAGCCAGGCTCCGGGCCCGAAGAATCCTTGGACGACGTGGGGGGCGTTCTCGGAGACGCGCAGGATCCGCAACGCCCCGCTCGGATGCAGGTCGTACTCGTAGGTAACGGTCCCGGGCTTGTCTTCGTACTGCATGTCCAGTGGCCCGCGGGATGGCTCCGCGGGCTCCAGGGCCTCGTGGACCAGCTTCACATAAACGGACATGTCTCCACGATATTCCTGAGCCGCTCGGAGCACTCCTGCCGTGCGCGCTATTCAGGGCCGCTGGGCGCGTGCGTCGTGCGCGAGCGCGTCCGGTACGGCGGCGGTCCGCTCGCCGAGGACAAGGATCAGCGCCCGGAGCACGGCCGGGCCGGATGACCTGTGGACCTCGCCAACCTGTCGCCGCCTCCAGGGCGCTTGATAGGCAAGCTGTCACTTGCCTATGGTGTGGGTTATGGCGGAGGATGTCTTCAAAGCACTGGCCGACCCCACCCGTCGGCGCATCCTTGATGAGCTGGTGGAACGGGACGGCCAGACCCTGTTCGAGATTTGCACACGGCTGGTGACCAAACACGGTCTGGGACTGTCCCGCCAGGCGATCAGCCAGCACCTGGCCGTACTGGAATCCGCGGGTCTGGTCCTTTCGCGGCGCCAGGGCCGCTACAAGTTCCACGATCTGAACACCGAACCCCTTGATCTCATCGTGACCCGATGGCTCAGGCCCGATGCACCGGAGAGCACCCCATGAAGATCCACCTGTCCAGCGTCTTCGTCGATGACCAGGACAAGGCCCTGCGCTTCTATACGAACGCGTTGGGCTTCGTGAAGAAGCACGACGTCCCGCTGGGCGAGGACCGGTGGCTGACCGTGGTCTCGCCGGAGGATCCCGACGGGACCGAACTGCTGCTTGAGCCCTCCAGCCATCCCGCGGTGCAGCCGTACAAGACGGCGCTGGTTGAGGACGGCATCCCGGCCGCCTCCTTCGCCGTGGACGACGTACCTGCGGAGTTCAACCGGCTGCGCGAACTCGGGGTGCACTTCACCCAGGAGCCGCTGGAGATGGGCCCGGTCACCACTGCGGTTTTGGACGACACCTGCGGCAACCTGATCCAGATCGTGCACAGCAAGTAGGACCCGGCGCGGCGCCAGCCGCGATCTACTGTCCGCTCCGCGGTCAGGTCGGAGCCATTTCAACAGGGCAGCGGCGGTGACGGTGCCGAGGTAGACGTATCCGCGCTAGTCACAGCGGGTGGCGAGAGCCCCGAACTGCTTCAGTTTGTTGATCACCGTCCACCGCGGGACGGACCGAGCGCCTCACCTCCTCCAGGAACGGACGCAGGCGCAAGTGCGCGCGCACGTGAGCCGATCTTTCCACGGCCCCTTTTTGAGGCACCGGACGGTGCCGGCGGTGGGGCCTTCAGGGCCCCGGCGTCGTGCTGGTGGGCGCGGATCGGGGTGGAGCCGACGTCGATGTCCCAGTCGATCCCGCTCGCAGCATCGGCGACGGCCTGGACATGCTTGGCCACCTGCCGGTGATCCAGTTTGCGCGCGCCTGACGTTCACGCCGACATGGCCTGCCCGCCGCCGTCGGCATCCTCCGCGCAGGCTGCGGCCAGGTCGTCCAGCGACAGGTCCAGCGCGTGGGCCAGAGCCGCCACGGTGAAGAAGGCCGGGGTCGGGGCCCGGCCAGTCTCGATCTTGCGAAGTGTTTCAGCGGACACCCCGGCTGCCGCTGCTACGTCCACCATGCTGCGATCACCGCGGGCTTCGCGGAGCAGGGCCCCGAAACGCTCTCCACGTTGCCGCTCTTGCGGACTCAAAGGAACTCTCACCATACCCGTGATACTAATACCGGTATAAGTATTGGGTAGCGTTGCAACGCAGGGAGTCACGACACATGGTGGAGATCAAGACCGACGCGGCGCTGGAGACGATGCGAGAAGCCGGACGGGTCGTGGCCCACGCACTCGCGGCCGCCCGCGCAGCGGCAGCCGTGGGAGTTCGGCTGCGCGAGCTCGACGAAGCCGCCCGCACCGTCCTGACCAAGGCCGGGGCGCGCTCTCCGTTCCTGGGCTACCAGCCCTCCTTCGCTCCCGTCCCCTTCCCAGCGGTCATCTGCGCCTCCGTCAACGACGCCCTCGTGCATGGCGTCCCCGATGACTACCGTCTGCGCGACGGCGACCTGGTCAGCATCGACTGCGGAGCCGAACTCGACGGCTGGACCGGCGACGCCGCGATCAGCTTCACCGTCGGCACCCCCCGTCCCGCCGACCTGGAACTTATCGCCGCCACCCAGCAGGCACTGGACGCCGGCATCGCCGCGGCCACCGTCGGTCACCGCATTGGCGACATCTCGTATGCCATCGGCAGGGTCGCCCGCAAAGCTGCCTGCGGCATGCCGGCCGACTTCGGCGGCCACGGCATCGGACGCCAGATGCACGAAGACCCCCACGTCCCCAACCACGGACGCCCGGGCCGCGGCTTCCCCCTGCGCCACGGCCTCGCCCTCGCCATCGAACCCATGCTCATGGCTGGAGGACGCAACGACTACCGCACCGACCCCGACGGATGGACCCTGCGCACGATCGACGGCAGCCGAGCCGCCCACATCGAACACA
Source organism: Streptomyces sp. NPDC059373 (assembly GCF_042751495.1). Classification (NCBI taxonomy): domain Bacteria; kingdom Bacillati; phylum Actinomycetota; class Actinomycetes; order Kitasatosporales; family Streptomycetaceae; genus Streptomyces; species Streptomyces sp. NPDC059373. The sequence goes on from NZ_JBHYXC010000007.1 coordinate 205,997, forward strand.
CCATCGCCATCACCGAGGGCGGCCCCCGCGTCCTCACGCTGCCCTGACTGCGACTTTTCTCACTAGGTGACACTTGGTCGACCTACTGTAACTGCCACTTACAGGGGCTGACACGATGAGGTGGATCGGTCCTGATGGTCGTGTCCAGGCCGGGAGTTGAGCGTTCGGTGCGGCGTGGGGATGTCGCCGTGGATCGTGTTGGATGAGCTGTGGGATCGCCTTGAGTCGCTGTTGCCGCAGCGCGAGCGGCGCTTCCGGTATCCGGCCGCAAGCCGTTGCCGGACCGGGAGGTGCTGTGCGGGATCCTGTACGTGCTGCACACCGGCATCCAGTGGGATCACCTGCCCAAAGAGCTGTGCTTCGGCTCGGACATGACCTGCTGGCGGCGGCTGCGGGACTGGAACGAGGCCGGCGTCTGGCAACGGCTCCACGAAGTTCTGCTGGCCGAGTTGAACGCGGCCTTGCGGCTGGACTGGTCCCGCTGCGTGGTCGACTCCTCCCACGTCCGGGCTCTAAAAAAGGGGGGCTCCACACGGGCCCGTCGCCGGTCGACCGGGGTAGGGCCGGCTCGAAGCACCACTTGACTCGCCTGCTGCCCAGGGCTCAACGGTAGGCGCCCAGCCTCCTCGGACTCGCGTGATCACGAAACGGGGGCCACGCGGCTTTGCCGAGGTCCTGGCTATGGGGTGGAGACGGTACTGTCCGGGGAACCGAGAGCGGGCGATTGCGCCATCGGCTGGGACGGTCCCGGGGGCAGTCGCAGGGCCAGGAGCGCCGAGACGGCGACGAGCCCCGCGCCCAGGTTCATGGAGGCGATGATGCCGAGCCGCTGGCCGAGGTAGGAACCCGCGATCATGCCGGCCAACGAGGCCCCCGCCTGAAGCACGCCGTAGCTCGCGCCGACCCGGCCCATGAGGCGGTCTGGGGTCGACCTGGGCAGGATCGTGCCCGCGGCCACCATGTAGCAGACCATCGGCGGCCCGATGAGCATGAACAGCAGGCCGTCCCAGGCGGCGTCGTGCACGTTGAACGTGACGGCGAAGCACGCGGCGCCCAGCACCAAGCCCCAGGCCATCACCGCCCGTGAGGAATACCTGCTGTTCACGGCATGGCTGATCGGGGCGCCGACGACGAAGCCGATCCCGAAGGCCCCGAACAGCAGGCCCAGGGTCTGCGCTGCTGCGTGCAGGACCTCGGCCACGTAGGGTTACGACCAGCGCCGTCAGGATCGCGTTGCCGAAGCCGAACAGGGC
>NZ_JBHYXC010000008.1:0-30857 GCF_042751495.1 Streptomyces sp. NPDC059373
GACTAGGGCGGACTGCACACCAAGACCCGTCCGGGATCCGGGGTGGGGGCACCTCCCAGCCGCCAGGCTGGGGGAGAGCCCCGGTTTCGGGAAGGGGCGGGGTGGGGGAACACTGACGGCGTGAGCGCAAGCGTGCTGCCGGACCTGCCGGCGTCCGGGACGGAGTCCGACGGCTCCGCCGTCATCCGCGTCCTGAGCTACAACGTACGGTCCATGAGGGACGACAGAGCGGCGCTGGCCCGCGTCATCCGGGCCTGCGCCCCCGACCTCGCGCTCATCCAGGAAGCCCCGCGCTTCTTCCGCTGGCGCAAGGCCGCCGCCTGGCTGGCCCGCGAGTCCGGCCTCGTCACCGTCACGGGCGGGGCCACCGCCGCCGGCCCGCTGATCCTGTCCTCCCTCCGCCCGCACATCGAGCGAACCGAGGACGTCCTGCTGCCCCGCACCCCGGGGCTCCACCAGCGCGGCTTCGCGACCGCCGTCCTCCGCATCGGCGGCGCCCGGCTCTCCGTACTGAGCTGCCACCTCAGCCTCGCCGCCCACGAGCGCTACGACCAGGCGGGGCTCCTCCTCGACCGCCTCGCCGGCATGGGCGAACCCCACGCCATCGCCGGCGGCGACCTCAACGACCGCCCCGACGGCCCCGCGTTCCGCCGCATCGCCGCATCGCTTCAGGACTCCTGGGCCACGAAGCCCTGGGGCGGCGAGTACACGTCCGTACCCGAGCGCCCGCACCAACGCATCGACGCGATCTTCGCCACCCCCGGCATCGAAGTCCTCGGCGCCGGCGTCCCCGTGGGGCTCCCCGGCATCACCGAGACCGACCTTCGGGCAGCGACGGATCATCTACCGGTGCTGGCCGCGCTGCGCGTCCCGGCGGCGTGAAGAACTCAGACCACCGCTCCGCCGCCCGGGAGGTCGTCCTCGTCGTCGCCGCCGGGGCGCATGCGGGCGACGAGCGTGGCGAAGCCGCCGATGAAGCCGCCGATGCCGGTGGTGATGGCCCACCAGGGCAGTTCCTGCTGGAGCAGGATGAAGGCGAAGATCAGCGCGGGCCCGCCGAGGACGGCGAGCCAGGCGAACTTGGTCGTGACGTCGGCCTCGGGCAGCGGCGGCGGCTCGGGGGGCACGAAGTGGCCCTCGTCCTCCTCGGTGATCTCGAAGTCGCGGGGGCCGGCGATGACGGGGTGGATGACGATGCTGGTCGTCTTCGGCGCGGGCGGCGCCACCGGGCCCTCCGGGGTCGCCCCGTCCGCCCCCTCCGCCTCGCCCGGGTCGTCCAGCGCGTCCGGGTCGTCCTCGGCCACCGCCGGCAGATCCTCCGCCGCCGGCCAGGACCCCGCGCCGGACTCGGGCTCGTCGTCGTAGGCGGCGATCAACTCGGCCCAGGCGGCGGCCTCGTCGAGCGGCGTCGGCGGCTGCTGCCCCTGCTCCTCCGGCTCGGTGCCGTCGGGGCGCTCACGCTCAGCCACTGGCCGCGTCCTCCTTCGCCGCCGGAGCGGCAGCGAGCCGCTGGACGAATGCGTACGACTCGTCGAAGATCTGCTCGGCGTCGTGGTCCAGGGTCGCGACGTGGTAGCTGCGCTCAAGAACGCGCTCCGTCACGTCGGCGGACGACACCCGGCTCAGCACGACCGCCGAGTTCGACGGATGGACGACATGGTCGACGCGGCTGTGCAGAAGCAGCAGCGGCTGCGTGACCTGCGGCAGCCCGTTCCGTACGAGCTTCCAGAACCGGCTGAGCGAGTGAACGGCGTGCAGCGGCGTGCGGTCGTAGCCGACCTCCTGCGCGCCGTCCTTCGCGATGTCGCTGGCGATGCCCGGCACGGACGGCACGAGGTGCCGGAGCACGGGCACGGCCTTGAGCTGGTGGCTGTCGGCCTTGACCGACGGGTTGACCAGGACGATGCCGCTGATCGCGTCGCCGTGCTGCGCGGCCAGGTGGAGCGTGAGCGCGCCGCCCATCGACATGCCGAAGACGAAGACCTGGGAGCAGCGGGCGGTGAGGGAGCGCAGCTCGCGGTCGACCTCGGCGTACCAGTCCTGCCAGCCGGTGAGCTGCATGTCCTGCCAGCGGGTGCCGTGCCCCGGCAGCAGCGGAAGCGAGACCGTGAGGCCCCGCTCGGCGAGGTGGTCGGCCCAGGTCCTCAGCGATTGTGGCGTACCGGTGAAGCCGTGGCAGAGCAGCACGCCGATCTCTCCGCCGTCATGGCGGAAGGGCTCGGCTCCGGGCATGAGCGGCACCGTGTGTCTCCAGTTCCTGAATGGCGGGGCACGCGAAGGATTACCTCACAGTACGCGGACGGCCAGCACCGGGGGAGAGCCCGGGAGGATCTGGCGTTAAGGTCTTTCCGTCAGACACAGGAGGTCATCGGTTGTTGTACGGCGTGATGAAGATCGCCATCGGCGCCCCGCTCAAGGCCGCGTTCCGGCCATGGGTGGAGGGGCTGGAGAACATCCCCGAGGAGGGGCCGGCGATCCTTGCGAGCAACCATCTGTCCTTCTCCGACTCCTTCTTCCTCCCGGCGGTGCTGGACCGGAAGGTCACCTTCATCGCCAAGGCGGAGTACTTCACCTCGCCCGGGCTGAAGGGCAAGCTCACCGCCGCCTTCTTCAAGGGCGTCGGCCAGCTCCCGGTGGACCGCTCCGGCGCGCGCGGCGCCGGCGAGGCCGCGATCAAGAGCGGCATCAGGGTCCTCGAGGCCGGTGAGCTCTTCGGCATCTACCCCGAGGGCACCCGCTCGCCCGACGGCCGCCTCTACCGCGGCAAGCCCGGCGGCCTGGCCCGCATCGCGCTCGCCACCGGCGCGCCCGTCATCCCGGTCGCGATGATCGACACCGAGAAGATCCAGCCGCCCGGGCAGGTCATGCCCAAGCTGATGCGGCCCGGCATCCGGATCGGCAAGCCGCTGGACTTCAGCCGCTACCACGGCATGGACAGCGACCGCTTCATCCTGCGCGCGGTGACCGACGAGGTCATGTACGAGATCATGAAGCTTTCCGGCCAGGAGTACGAGGACATCTATGCGACCGCCGCGAAGCGGCAGATCGCCGAGGCCAAGAAGCACCAGCAGGAGCAGTCCGAGTCATAACCCGTACGTGAGAGGGTTGTTGGGGGAGGGGGGACATGCCACTGCGCACGCGCGAGACGCGCCCGGCACGGACCGAACGGCGGTCACTGACCGCATGGCGGCCAGGCGCTGCGCGGCCGCCACGGGTCGTACGCATGTCGGTCGAGCAGCCGCTGTGGCGCGCGCTGACGGCCTATCGGCTGCTGACCCTCGCGTACGCCATCAGCCTGTTCGGCATCGGCTGGAGCGAGCACGAGTACCAGCGCCCCTGGGGCGGGGTCGCCTATCTGTCGGTGCTCGCCGTGTGGACGCTGGCCACGCTCGGCCAGGTCAGCTCGGCGCAGCGCTGCACCAAGCGCTTCCTGGTGGCCGACATCACCCTCGCGCTCGTCGGCATCCTGCTCACCCCGGCGATCGCCACCCACGGGCACATCCTGGACGGCGGCCCGACGTTGCCGTCGATATGGACCGCCGGCTCCGTTCTCGCGTTCGCCATCAAGGGCGGCTGGCGGTGGGCGGCGGTCACCTCCGCGCTGGTCGGCGTCGCCAATGTCGTCGAGCGGGGCGCGCTCTCCCGCGACACCGTGCACAACGTGCTGCTCGTGTGGATCGCCAGCATCGCCATCGGCTACGTCGTCGAGGTCGCCCGCACCAGTGAGCGCGTCCTCGCCCGGGCCCTGCGGATCGAGGCGGCCACCCGGGAGCGCGAGCGGCTCGCCCGCGACATCCACGACGGCGTCCTTCAGGTGCTGGCCATGGTCCAGCGGCGGGGCACGGAGATCGGCGGCGAGGCGGAGTCACTGGGTCGTATGGCCGGCGAGCAGGAGGTCGCGCTGCGCGCCCTCGTGACGGACAACGCCGTCCCGGCCCCACGCGAGGCCCCGGACGAGCCCGTCGGCCCGGTCGATCTGCGCCCGCTGCTCACCGCCCTCACCGCCGCCCGTGTCACCGTCTCCGCGCCGGGTACGCCGGTCCTCGTGGGCCCGTACGCGGCGACCGAGCTGGCCGCTGCGGTCGGCGCCGCGCTCGACAACGTACGCAAGCACGCCGGGGACGGCGCCCACGCCTGGATCCTGCTGGAGGACGAACCCGACGCCGTCCTGGTCAGCGTCCGCGACGACGGCCCCGGCATCCCCAGGGGCCGGCTCGCCGACGCGGAGAAGGAGGGCCGGCTCGGGGTCGCCCAGTCGATCCGTGGCCGCCTGCATGATCTCGGCGGGACGGTGGAAGTGGTCTCGGTGCCCGGGCAGGGGGCAGAAGTCGAAATGAGGCTCAGGAAATGACCGACCCATCGGTGGCAGCGGTGAAGGTGATGGTCGTCGACGACCACCCCATGTGGCGCGACGCCGTCGCCCGCGACCTCGCCGAGGCCGGCTACGAGGTCGTCGCCACGGCCGGCGACGGCCCCGAGGCGGTACGCCGCGCCAAGGCCGCCCTCCCTCAGGTGCTCGTCCTCGACCTCAATCTCCCCGGGCTCTCCGGTGTCCAGGTCTGCAAGGACGTCATCGGTGACAACCCCGCCCTCCGGGTCCTCGTCCTCTCCGCGAGCGGCGAGCACGCGGACGTCCTGGAGGCCGTCAAGTCCGGCGCTACCGGCTACCTCCTCAAGTCCGCCGGCCGCCAGGAGCTCCTCGACGCCGTCCGCCGCACCGCCGTCGGCGACCCCGTCTTCACCCCCGGCCTCGCCGGCCTCGTCCTCGGCGAATACCGCCGCCTCGCCTCCGACCCTGCCCCCACCGCCCCCAACGAACCGGAGGCCCCGCGCCTCACCGAACGCGAAACCGAAGTCCTCCGCCTCGTCGCCAAGGGCCTCAGCTACAAGCAGATCGCCGAGCGCCTCGTCATCTCCCACCGCACCGTCCAGAACCACGTCCAGAACACCCTCGGCAAACTCCAGCTCCACAACCGTGTCGAGCTCGTCCGCTACGCGATAGAGCAGGGCCTGGACGACGCCTGACCCTGGGTACCCCCAGGTCCTCAAACGCCGGACGGGCTGATTCACCACGCCGGCGGGGGTCACGGTTCGGTTCCGGTCGTGCACGGGCGCGCCACAACGCGGGCGCGTTAGGCCAGACGGGTGGGTCGCGGCTCGTAGACTGCTCAACCGTGGATATGACCCTTCAGGACCCGCTTGTCGGGCAGACGCTCGACGGCCGCTACCGGGTGGAGACCCGGATCGCGGTCGGCGGGATGGCCACGGTCTACCGGGCCGTGGACACCCGCCTGGACCGCGTGCTCGCGCTGAAGGTGATGCACCCGGGGCTCGCCGCCGACGGCGGCTTCGTGGAGCGGTTCATCCGGGAGGCGAAGGCGGTCGCGCGCCTGGCGCACCCGAATGTGGTGGGGGTCTACGACCAGGGCACGGACGGTACGTATGTGTACCTCGCCATGGAGCACATCGCGGGCTGCACCCTGCGCGACGTCATGCGTGAGCGCGGCGCGCTGCACCCCCGGGCGGCCCTGGACATCCTGGAGCCCGTGCTGGCCGCGTTGGGGGCGGCGCATCGCGCGGGGCTGGTCCACCGGGACATGAAACCGGAGAACGTGCTGATCGGGGACGACGGGCGCGTGAAGGTGGTGGACTTCGGCCTGGTCAGGGCGGTGGACACCAACACCACGACGACGACCGGCGGAGTCCTCGGCACGGTGTCGTACATGGCGCCTGAGCAGATCGAGAACGGTACGACCGACCCCCGCACGGACGTGTACGCCTGCGGGCTGCTGTTCTACGAGATGCTGACCGGCGGCAAGCCGCACACCGGCGACACGGCGATGCAGGTCATCTACCGGCGCCTGAACGAGGACATCACGCCGCCCTCCGCCACCGTCCCGGGCCTCGCCCCGCAGCTGGACTGGCTGGTCGCGAGCGCCGCCGCACGGGACGCGGGGCTGCGGCCCGCCGACGCGGTGGAGCTGCTGGCGCGGCTGCACACCGCCCGCCAGACGCTCACCGACGAGCAGCTGGACGCGGTGCCGGCGGCGGCCATGCCGATGCCGGCCGCCGTGGGGTCCGAGGAGCCGACCACCGCGGTGCGGTACGCCGAGCCGCCGGACGCGCTGAACCGGACCAGCCTGCTGTCGAGCCCGCCCCCGCCGCCGCCCGCCCGGCGCCGAAGCGGCGGCAGCGGCAGAGGCAGCCGCCGGGGCCCGGCCGCGCTCCTGGCCGCCGTCCTGCTGATCGTCGGTCTCTGCGCGGGCGTCTGGTACGTCGCGGAGGGGCAGTTCACCAGGACCCCGGCCGTGGTGGACCTGACGCAGGCCAGGGCCGTGCACGACCTGCGTGCGGCGGGCCTCGGGGTCAAGGTCACAACCGACTACAGCGAGACCGTCGCCAGGGGCAAGGTGATCAGCACCGACCCCGCCACCGGCGAGCGCGTACGCGACAACGGCACGGTCACCATCACCGTGTCCAGGGGCCCGCAACGGGTGAGCGTCCCCGACGTGACCGGCAAGGCGCTGGCCGCGGCCAAGCAGCAGCTCAGGAACGTCGGGCTGACCCCGGGAACGGTCACCCGGGAGTTCAGCGATGAGGTGGACGCCGGCCAGGTGATCAGCACCGACCCGAAGTCCGGCACGAGCCGCGCGCCGGACAGCCCGGTCGGGATCACCGTCAGCAGGGGCGAGCCGGTGGACGTACCGGACGTGGTCGGTGACTCCGTCGACGACGCCCGGTCGGCGCTGGAGGACGCCGGGCTGACCGTGAAGGTGGCCGCGACCCCCGTGTTCTCCGACGCGGCCGACGACGGCGACGTCGCCCTCCAGACCCCCGGCGCGGACGGGCAGCTCGGTCAGGGTGACACCGTCACCCTGACCCTCTCCAAGGGCCAGCAGATGGTCGACGTCCCGGACGTACACGGCAAGAAGGTCGACGAGGCCAAGCAGATCCTCAAGGACGCCGGCTTCGACGTCCGCGTGATCCAGTTCTTCTTCACCGGAAAGGTCAGCAACCAGTCCCCGGGGGCCGGCGAGCAGGCCGCCAAGGGCAGCACGATCACCCTGTGGGTGAGCTGACGTGGTCGGCGATCTCCGTAACCCCGTCGGCGGCCATGTCCCCGTCGCGGGCGGCCTGGCCACCGTCGGGCTGTCGTACGCGCGGACCATGGGCGCCGAGACCGTGCAGGTCTTCGTCGCCAACCCGCGCGGCTGGGCCACCCCGCCCGGCAACCCGGCCCAGGACGAGGCCTTCCGTGAGCGCTGCGCCGCCGAGGGCATCCCGGCGTACGTCCACGCGCCCTACCTGATCAACTTCGGCTCGCACACCGAGGCGACCGTCGAGAAGTCCGTGGACTCCCTGCGCCACTCGCTGCGCCGGGCCCGGGACATCGGCGCCCTCGGCGTCGTCGTCCACACCGGCTCGGCGACCGGCGGCCGGCCGCGTTCGGTCGCCCTCGCCCAGGCCCGGGAGCGGATGCTGCCGCTGCTGGACGAGCTGACCCATGACGACGACCCCTGGCTGCTCCTGGAACCGACCGCCGGCCAGGGCTTCTCCCTCTGCTCCCTCGCCGAGGACCTCGGCCCGTACTTCGACGTACTCGACCGGCACCCCAGGCTCGGCGTCTGCCTGGACACCTGCCACGCCTTCGCCGCCGGGCACGACATGGCGGCCCCGGGCGGCATGAAGCTCCTGCTGGACGAACTGGTCGACACCGTCGGCGAGGGGCGGCTGCGGCTCATCCACGCCAACGACTCCAAGGACGTGGTCGGCGCCCACAAGGACCGTCACGAGAACATCGGCGCCGGCCACATCGGCCAGGACGCCTTCGCCGAGATCTTCACCCACCCCGCCACGGCCGGCGTCCCGCTGGTCATCGAGACCCCGGGCGGCCCCGAGGGGCATGCGGCGGACATCGCCCGCCTGAAGGCGCTGAGAGGCTAGGACGGGGCTAGGACGGGGCTGGGGCGAGGCTAGAGCTCCGGCCCGTCGCCGGGCTCCTCCTGGTACGAGTAGCGCTGCTCAGCCCAGGGGTCGCCGACGTTGTGATAGCCGCGCTCTTCCCAGAAGCCGCGGCGGTCGGCGGTCATGTACTCGACGCCCCGGACCCATTTGGGGCCCTTCCAGGCGTACAGGTGGGGCACGATGAGCCGCACGGGGAAGCCGTGTTCCGCGGTGAGCGGCTCGCCCCCGCGATGGGTGGCGAATATCGACTTGTCGTCGGCGAAGTCGGCGAGCCGGAGATTCGAGCTGAAGCCGTACTCGGCCCAGACCATCACATGGGTGACCTCGGGCGCGGGCGGCGCCAGCTCCAGGACCGCCGAGGCGGCGACCCCGCCCCACTCGACGCCGAGCATGCTGAACTTGGTCACGCAGTGGAAGTCACCGACGACCGTCGTATACGGCAGCGCCGCGAATTCTTCGTGGTTCCAGCAGCGCTTGTCACCGTCCGCCGTGGCACCGAAAACCCTGAATTCCCAGCGGTCCGGCTTGAAGCGCGGTACGGGTCCGTAGTGCGTCACCGGCCAGCCGCGCTGAAGCCGCTGCCCCGGAGGAAGCTCGTCCGGCTTCCCCTCGTGACGTTCGGACTGACCCATGCCTCCATGGTGACAGACCGGATGCAGTGCTACCGACCAGGACCATCCCAAACACCGACAATCCGGCCCGTAGGACTAAGCCTCCACTTACTGGATCAGCCAGGCGTGCGATGCCATGATGCGGCGGGCAACCTGTCGAACCCCCTGAGGAAGGACGGAGTCTGCCATGCAGGGCGACCCCGAGGTCATCGAGTTCCTGAACGAGCAGCTGACCGGCGAGCTGACCGCGATCAACCAGTACTTCCTGCACGCCAAGATGCAGGAGAACTTCGGCTGGACGAAGCTCGCGAAGTACACGCGTCACGAGTCGTTCGACGAGATGAAGCACGCGGAAGTACTCACCGACCGCATCCTCTTCCTCGAAGGTCTGCCGAACTACCAGCGGCTCTTCCACGTCCGGGTGGGCCAGACGGTCACCGAGATGTTCCGGGCCGACCGCGAGGTCGAGGTCGAGGCGATCGACCGGCTCAAGCGCGGCATCGAGATCATGCGGGCCAAGGGTGACATCACCTCGGCCAATATCTTCGAGAGCATCCTCGCGGACGAGGAGCACCACATCGACTACCTCGACACCCAGCTCGATCTGGTCGAGAAGCTCGGTGAGGCGCTCTACATCGCCCAGCTGATCGAACAGCCGGAGAGCTGAGGCAAGCGCTACGCGGCCCGAGCCGCCTCGTCCCGTACGAAGGTCTGGGCGGCGGTCGTCGCCATCTCCGTGCGGGGGGCGCAGCCGGCGCCACGGCCGAGCAGGGCCTGTATACGACGAACGCACGAGCCGCAGTCGGTTCCGGCCTTGCAGGCCGACGCGATCTGGCGGGGGGTGCAGCGGCCGGCGTCCGCATGCTGCTTGACCTGCTCTTCGGTGATGCCGAAGCATGAGCAGACGTACACGCGGTTCACCCCTTCCCGGGTCCCGACCTGAGGTTAACCTAACCTTACCCGGCGTCCGTCGGAGTGAAAAGCGGTGAGGGGCACGGATCGATGTGATCCGTGCCCCTCGTTCGGTTACCGCCTGGTATTCCGGGTGCTAGCGCCGGTACATCTCCGCGACCAGGAACGCCAGATCCAGCGACTGGCTGCGGTTGAGCCGCGGGTCGCAGGCCGTCTCGTAACGCTGGTGCAGGTCGTCGACGAAGATCTCGTCGCCGCCGCCCACGCACTCCGTGACGTCGTCACCGGTCAGCTCGACGTGGATGCCGCCCGGGTGCGTGCCCAGCCCGTGGTGCACCTCGAAGAAGCCCTTGACCTCGTCCAGGACGTCGTCGAAGCGGCGCGTCTTGTGGCCGGAGGCCGCCTCGAAGGTGTTGCCGTGCATCGGGTCGCAGACCCAGGCCACCTGGGCACCGGACGCGCTGACCTTCTCCACGAGGGTCGGCAGCTTGTCGCGGACCTTGTCGGCGCCCATCCGGGCAATGAACGTCAGCCGCCCGGGCTCGCGCTCCGGGTCCAGCTTGTCGATCAGCGTCAGCGCCTCTTCCGGCGTCGTCGTCGGACCGAGCTTCACCCCGATCGGGTTGCGGATCCGCGACGCGAACTCGATATGGGCCCCGTCCAGCTGCCGCGTGCGCTCGCCGATCCACACCATGTGGCCCGACACGTCGTACAGGTTGCCGGTCCGCGAGTCGGTGCGGGTCAGCGCCGACTCGTAGTCCAGCAGCAGCGCCTCGTGCGACGCGTAGAACTCCACGGTCCGGAACTCGGCGGGGTCCACCCCGCACGCCTCCATGAAGTTCAGCGCGTTGTCGATCTCCCGGGCCAGGGCCTCGTAGCGCTGGCCGGAGGGTGACGACTTCACGAAGTCCTGGTTCCAGGCGTGCACCTGCCGCAGGTCCGCGTAACCGCCGGTCGTGAAGGCCCGTACGAGGTTCAGCGTCGCGGACGACGCGTTGTACATCCGCTTCAGCCGCTCCGGATCCGGGATCCGGGACTCCTCGGTGAACTCGAAGCCGTTGACCGAGTCGCCCCGGTAGGTCGGCAGCGTGACGCCGTCCCGGGTCTCGGTCGGCTTCGAGCGCGGCTTGCTGTACTGGCCGGCGATCCGGCCCACCTTCACGACGGGCACGGAGCCCGCGTACGTGAGCACGGCGCCCATCTGAAGCAGGGTCTTCAGCTTGTTGCGGATCTGGTCCGCGGACACCGCGTCGAAGGCCTCCGCGCAGTCGCCGCCCTGCAGCAGGAACGCCTCACCACGGGCGACGGCGCCCAGACGGTCGCGCAGCTGGTCGCACTCGCCCGCGAAGACGAGCGGCGGATACGACTCGAGGTCCGCGATCACATCGCGCAGAGCCTCGGCATCGGGGTACTCGGGCTGCTGCGCCGCGGGCAGGTGTCGCCAGGTGTTGCCACCGGCGTGGGTTTCAGCGTTCACGGTCACGCATCCCACATTACGGGGTCGTGTCGACTGTTTTTCGCATCAGCCCAGTGGATGAGACAGCCCCACCGGCCTCACCCGCGTGTTCCCGGGCCGTATAAGGTCGCCGCGGTCGGGAACGGCAACGCGGCTCGGGGAGATGTTGTGATCTGGATCGGTCTGGCCGCATTGGTCGCGGCGGCGGTCTGTGCGTTTCTGGCGCGTGCCGCGCACGGGCGCGCTCGTGCGATGGAGAGCACCGAGACCCTGCCCGTCCAGGACCTGCGCGCCCTGCACGAGGCGGCCGTCCAGGCGGCGGGCCAGGGCGCCTTCCGCTACCGGTGCGAGGTGGAGGGGCTGGCCCGGCCGCACCAGGACGGCGTCCTGAAGTCCCAGCTGGACAGCGTGGAGTGCGTGTGGCACCGCCACAAGATCACCCGCAAGTACGAGGAGACGTACCACGACAGCAAGGGCCGGCGGCAGCGCCGGACCTGTACCGAAACGCTCTCCGACTACACCAGCACCACCGCCTTCGGCGTCGAGGACGCCACCGGCACGATGGTCATACGTCCCGGCAAGCACGAGGTCATCGGCGCCGAGAAGGTGCTCGACCGCTTCGACGTCCACGACGGCGGCACCGCCAACCGCCTCGAACTCGGGCCCCTGCGCCTGAACCTCGGCCGCAGCGACGGGACCATCGGCTTCAAGCGCGAGGAGTGGATCGTCCGCCCCGGCAGCCGCTTCTACGTCCACGGCGAGGCGGCCGACACCAACGGTGGTCTGGCCGTCGGCGAGCCGGCCGAGGGAGGCGTCTTCCTCATGTCCGTCAAGACCGAGGAGGAACTCCTCCGGTCCGAGAACAACAACGTCCTCGGCTTCGGCATCGGCTCCGGCGTCGCCGCCGTCGCCGGCGTCGTCCTGCTGGTGCTCGGCATCATCCGCTGAGCGCCGTGAGCGCCGTGAGCGCCGTGAGCCCCGCATGACCCGCCGCCGGTCCCGCCGTCCGACCGTCGGCCCCTTCACATGCCACGGTGCGCCCACCGTCCGGGCGACGGCGACCCGTGGGCGGACACCTGGTGCTGCACCAATCCGAACTTCGTGGACGTGCGCTAAAGTGCGGGGCATGCACGCGCAGCAGATCAGCATGAACATGAACTGGTGGTGGACCGCTCATCCGGCGGCCCACTGACTCGCGCGCACCCAAGACATCGCGAAGGCCGCCCCAGGGGCGGCCTTCGGCGTTTCCGCAGCCCGGCCGCTCCTCCCGTAGTCCCTGACGGAAGGAACCGCTGTGCACAGCCTCATCGAGCGACTGCTCTCGCCCGCCGCCCCACCCTTCGCCCTGATCCGCCGCCGCACGCCCGGCCGCGACGCCGACATCGTGGAGGTGCTGATCGGGCCGGTGACCACGGTCGAGCGGCTGGCCGACGTCCCGCTGCCGACCGCGCTGGTGATGGTGCCCTTCCGGCAGATCGCCGAGCGCGGCTTCGACGTACGCGACGACGGGACACCGCTGGCGGTGCTGGTGCCGCAGGAGACCCACGAGCTGCCGCTGAGCGAGGTCATGGCGGCGCTGCCCGCGCATGACGTACGCGTCGAGGGCGGCGCCTTCGACATCGACGACGACACGTACGCCGGGATCGTCGGCCGCGTCATCGAGGACGAGATCGGGCAGGGCGAGGGCGCGAACTTCGTGATCCGGCGGACCTTCCGCGGCCGGATCCCGGACTTCGCGGCGGCGGACGCGCTCGCCCTCTTCCGGCGGCTGCTGAGCGGCGAGCGCGGCGCCTACTGGACGTATGTCGTGCACACCCCGGAGCGGACCCTCGTCGGGGCCAGCCCCGAGGTGCACGTCCGCATGGCGGGCGGGACCGTCGTGATGAACCCGATCAGCGGGACGTACCGCTATCCCTCGACCGGCCCGGACGCCGAAGGGCTGCTGGCCTTCCTCCACGACGCCAAGGAGGTGGAGGAGCTGACGATGGTGGTGGACGAGGAGCTGAAGATGATGTCCGCCATCTGCAGCCTGGGCGGAGTCGTGGTCGGCCCCCGCCTGAAGGAGATGGCGCACCTGGCACACACCGAGTACGAGCTGCGCGGCCGCAGCACCATGGACGTACGGGACGTGCTGCGCGAGACCATGTTCGCGGCGACCGTGACCGGCTCCCCGGTGCAGAACGCCTGCCGCGTCATCCAGCGCTATGAGCCCCTCGGGCGGGACGGGGCCGGCCGTGGCTACTACGCGGGCGCCCTTGCGCTCATCGGCCAGGACGCGGGCGGGGCGCAGACCCTGGACTCGCCGATCCTGATCAGGACGGCCGACATCGCGCCGGACGGGCAGCTGAAGGTGGCGGTCGGGGCGACGCTCGTACGGCACTCCGACCCGTACGCGGAGGTCGCCGAGACGCGCGCCAAGGCGGCCGGCGTGCTGACGGCCCTCGGGGTCGTGCCCGCGCCCGTACGGGACGAGAGCGCACCGCGCCCGCGCCTGGCGGAGGACGTAAGGGTGCAGGCGGCCCTGGACGCGCGGCGGGCGAACCTGGCGCCGTTCTGGCTGCGGATGCAGACCGAGCAGCCCCGGCCGGTCAACGGCCATGCGCTGGTGGTGGACGGCGAGGACACCTTCACGGCGATGCTGGCGCACGTCCTGCGCTCGTCCGGCTACGCGGTGACCGTACGGCGCTACGACGACCCCGGGCTGCGCGAGGCCGCCCTCGCCCATGAAGGCCCGGTCGTCCTGGGCCCCGGACCTGGCGATCCGGGCGACGCCGCCGACCCGAAGATGCGCTTCCTGCGCGCGCTCGCCGCCGACCTGGTCCGCGACCACGCGCACGGGCTGCTCGGCGTGTGCCTCGGCCAGGAGTTGATCGCCGCGGAGCTGGGGCTGGGGCTCGTACGCAAGGACGAGCCGTTCCAGGGAGCGCAGAAGACGATCGACTTCTTCGGGCGCCCGGAGACGGTCGGCTTCTACAACTCCTTCACCGCGCGCGCCGACGACGCCACCGCCGACGAACTGGCCATGCACCGCGTCGAGTTGAGCCGCGATCCGGCGACCGGCGACGTGCACGCGATGCGCGGGCCCGGCTTCGCGGGCGTGCAGTTCCACCCGGAATCCGTACTGACGCTGGACGGCACCCGGATCGTCGCGGAACTGCTGGCCAGGGTGCTCACGCCGTCTCGCTGAAGGCGGAGGCCTCCAGGGCGGGGTGTTCGGAGAGCACCGGGCCGACCAGCATCATGACGGAGGCCAGCATCGCGTACTCGTCGGCGGTGCCGTCGACGACGAGGTCGGCCAGGGCCCGGGAGGGAGCGACATGCTGGGCATGCCGGTCCCTCCCGCCCTGGAGGTAGTTGAGCAGCGAGATACGCGGATCCTGCCGCTGGGCCTCGATCTTGCGGAGGATCTTCCGGGCCAGCCGTACGTCGTCGGGGGCGTCGACGTACACCCGCCAGGTCGCGCGGGTGAGGACCGACGGGAGGGTCAGCGCGAACAGCCCCTCGACCACGACCAGCCGCCGGTCGGAGCAGAGTGCGGAGTCGATCGCGGCTGTCACCGCCGCCTCGTCGATCGAGCCGGGGTGATTCCAGTCCAGGACCGGATAGCCGTTGGCGCTGACCGTCCACACCCCGCGCATGCGATCGTGCGCGGACACGTAGAAGTCGTCGAGGTGGACCAGGGCGATGCTCTCGGGATGGTGCAGCGACAGCGCCTCGGCAAGGGTGGACTTGCCGGATGCGGTGCCGCCTGCGACCGCCAGTACACCCGTCATCCGGGCGCTCCTCAGCTGCTCATGGGGGGTTTACGAAGCGGCCGGACTAGCCGGGTGGAGGGAATGTAAGGCCGCCTGATCTCCCGTGGCAAGCAGGGAAAGCTGTGGGGTCGCGGAGGAAACCTTGTGTTTACGCGATGGGGTTATCCGAAGAAGACGCCCGCCTCCGCGTAGAGGCTCGGATCGACCGTCTTGATCTGCGATGTCGCCGCCGCCAGCGGCACCCGCACGATGTCCGTGCCGCGCAGCGCGACCATCTTCCCGAAGTCCCCGTCCCGCACGGCGTCGATCGCGTGCAGCCCGAAGCGGGTGGCCAGCCAGCGGTCGAAGGCGCTCGGCGTCCCGCCGCGCTGGATGTGGCCGAGCACGGTGGTCCTGGCCTCCTTGCCGGTGCGCTTCTCGATCTCCTTGGCCAGCCATTCGCCGACCCCGGACAGCCGTACGTGGCCGAAGGAGTCGAGCGTGCCGTCCTTGAGGACCACCTCGCCGTCCTTGGGCATCGCACCCTCCGCGACCACCACGATGGGTGCGTAACGGATCTTGAAGCGGCTCTCGACCCAGGCGCAGACCTGGTCGACGTCGAAGCGCTGCTCGGGGATGAGGATGACGTTGGCGCCGCCGGCCAGCCCCGAGTGCAGCGCGATCCATCCGGCGTGCCGGCCCATGACCTCGACGACGAGGGCGCGCATGTGCGACTCGGCGGTGGTGTGCAGGCGGTCGATGGCCTCGGTCGCGATGTTGACGGCGGTGTCGAATCCGAAGGTGTAGTCGGTCGCCGACAGGTCGTTGTCGATGGTCTTCGGGACGCCCACGCAGTTGATGCCGTACTCGTCGGCGAGGGAGGTGGCCACACCGAGCGTGTCCTCGCCGCCGATCACGATCAGCGCGTCGACCTCGAACTTGGCGAGGTTCTCCTTGACCCGCCGGATGCCGTTCTCCGCCTTCAGCGGGTTCGTACGCGACGACCCGAGGATCGTGCCGCCGCGCGGCAGGATCCCGCGCACCGCCGGGATGTCGAGCGTCACGGTGTCGCCTTCGAGCGGCCCGCGCCAGCCGTCCCGGAAGCCGATGAAGTCATAGCCGTACTCCTGGACGCCCTTGCGGACGACGGCGCGGATGACCGCATTGAGCCCCGGGCAGTCACCGCCGCCGGTCAGTACTCCGACCCGCATGGATCTCTCCCTTTTGTCGACGTTGACAATGTGGCAACGCTAGCGTGATCCGCGTCACACGAGGGATGGGTCGGCAGGTGAATTCCCCGGGATCATGGGGACGTCGGCCGGCTCCTCACCCAGGGATTTCACTCGTACGGGCGGAAAACGCCGGGGCCTCGGGATCGAAGGCCGCCACGCCCTCGGTCGGCGACGACGCCTCCGCGTAATGCCGCCGGGGGATCCGGCCCGCCCGGTGCGCGAGGCGGCCCGCCTCGACGGCATGCCGCATCGCCTCGGCCATGAGAGCGGGCTCCTGGGCCCGGGTCACCGCCGAGGCCAGCATGACGGCGGCGCAGCCCAGCTCCATGGCGAGGGCGGCGTCGGACGCCGTACCGGCACCGGCGTCGAGGATCACCGGGACGGTGGCCCGCTCGACGATCAGCTGGAAGTTGTGCGGATTGCGGATACCGAGCCCGGAGCCGATGGGTGAGCCGAGCGGCATGATCGCCGCGCAGCCGACGTCCTCCAGCCTGCGGGCGAGGACCGGATCGTCGTTGGTGTACGGCAGGACGGTGAAGCCGTCGTCCACCAAGATCTCGGCGGCGTCGAGGAGTTCGACGGTGTCGGGCAGCAGCGTGCGCTCGTCGGCGACCACTTCCAGCTTCACCCAGTCCGTGCCGAGCGCCTCGCGGGCCAGCCGGGCGGTGAGGACCGCCTCGCCGGCCGTGAAGCAGCCGGCGGTGTTGGGGAGCACGCGGATACCGTGCTTGCGCAGCAGGGACAGGACCGAGCCCTTCACGGTCGGGTCCAGGCGCCGCATGGCGACGGTGGTCAGCTCGGTACCGGAGGCGATCAGCGCCCGCTCCATGATCTCCAGGCTGGGCGCGCCGCCCGTGCCCATGATGAGACGGGAGGAGAAGGTCGTACCGGCGATGGTCAGCGGGTCGTCGGCCATGGTGATCAGCCTCCCTGTACTGCGGTCAGGACCTCGACGCGGTCGCCGTCGCGGAGCGCGGTCGCCGGCCACTGCCCGCGCGGCACCACGGTCTCGTTGAGCGCGGCCGCCACCCCGGAGTGCGCGGTGGTGAGCGTCGCGACCAGGCGGTCGAGGGTGATGCCGGGCTGGAGCTCGCGGGACTCGCCGTTGACCTTCACCTGCAGACGGATCATGCGGGCTGCTCCAGCCGTGACGAGAAGCGGGCGGGGGAGAAGTGCCGGGCCTGGGGCGGGACTTCGCCGCCGGACAGCAGCCCGGCCATGATGTCGCCGGTCACCGGCGTGAGCAGCACCCCGTTGCGGTGGTGCCCGGTTGCCAGCAGCAACCCGGGCAGCCCCGGCACCTCGCCCAGCATCGGGGCGTTGTCCGGCGACCCTGGGCGCAGGCCCGCCAGCGTCTCGACCAGGGGGAGTTCGGTGATCCCCGGTACGAGTTCGTGCGCGTCGCGCAGCAGCTCGTACACGCCGCCCGCCGTCACCGTCGTGTCCCAGCCCAGCTCCTCGCTCGTCGCGCCGACCACCAGCTCGCCGTTCTCGCGCGGCACCAGGTAGACATGCCCGCCGCGCACCACGGCCCGTACGGTCCGCGACAGGAACGGCGCGTACGCCGCCGGGATCCGCAGCCGCAGCACCTGGCCCTTCACCGGGCGCACCGGCGGCAGCACGTGCTCCGGCAGGCCGCCGACGGTGCCGCTGCGGCTGCCCGCGGCAAGCACGGTCCGGTCGGCGGTGAGCGTCGTCCCGTCCCGCAGTACGGCGCCGCGCGCCCGGCCCCGTACGACCTCGACGCGGTCCACCTCCGAGCGGTGGAAGTCGACCCCGCTGAGCTCGGCGGCGCGCAGGAGCGCCTTCGCGAGGCGGCGGGGGTCGACCTGGTGATCCCCGTCCACCCGCAGCCCGCCGCGAACGCCCGGCGCCAGCATCGGCTCCAGCCGACGGCACTCGCGGCCGCTCAGCCACTCCGACTCCAGGCCCAGGCGGCTCTGGAACGCGTGCAGTTCGCGCAGGTCCGCCCGGTCGTCCGCGTCCAGCGCCACGGCGAGCGTGCCGCACCGGCGATACCCCAGGCCCAGGCCGGTCGCCTCGCTCAACTCCTCGGCGAACGCCGCGTACCGGCGCGCCGAGGCGAGGTTGAGCTCCAGCAGCTCCTGCTCCCCGTACTGCAGCTCCGTCACCGCGGCCAGCATCCCGGCCGCCACGTGCGCGGCCCCGCCACCCGGTTCGGGGTCCGCCACGGCGGTACGGAGGCCCAACTGGGCCGCCCGCCACGCTGTCACCAGGCCGATGATGCCGCCGCCCACGACGACCACGTCATACCGATGCATCTGCTGCACCTGCTTCTTCTCCCTTCGCCGGCATGACCCGGATCAGGTTCGTACGGTCGGCGGCCGTCCAGCCGCCCTCTCAGCCCGGTCCGCCGGGCTCCCGCGAGTGCGTTTGCCCAGCCACCCTAGTACGCCCCCGCGCCGCCCCGCCATGGCCCTTCCGGCCCCTGCACCGGTTCGACTCCCCCCGCCCCGCCCCTTCCCGAAACCAGGGGGCAAGCCCCCTGGACCCCCGAACGCCCTCCGGGCGGGTCCTCAAACGCCGGACGGGCTGAATTTGCCGCGGGGCGCGGGAAAAGGAGGGCTACGGTGAAGGCGTGAGCAGCAGCGGCGCGCAGCGCGTGGTCATCGTCGGGGCGGGGATGGCGGGGGTACAGACGGCGGTGTCCCTACGGGAGGAGGGGTGGGGCGGGAGGATCACGGTGCTGGGGGCGGAGCCGCATGAGCCGTATGACCGGCCGCCGCTGTCGAAGGCGGTGTTGCTTGGCGGCGGAGCCGAGGGCGTGGCGTTCGATGTGGACTTCGGGGCGATCGACGTGGAGTTGCTGCTCGGCCGGGAGGCGACCGGGCTGAACCCGGCCGACCGTGAGGTGACGACGGCCGCCGGGGCGGTGCCGTACGACCGGTTGGTGATCGCGAGCGGCGCGGAGCCGGTGACGTTGCCGGGCGGGGGCGGGTACACGCTGCGGACGTTGGATGACGCGGCCGCGCTGCGCCCCGTGCTGGACGAGAAGCGGGATGTGGTGGTCGTCGGGGCGGGCTGGATCGGCGCGGAGTTCGCGACGGCGGCGCGGCAGGCGGGCTGTGCGGTCACCGTGGTGGAGGCGGCGGACCGGCCGCTGGCCGGGGTGATGCCGGGTGAGATCGGCGACCGGATGCGGGGCTGGTACGCCGAGGCGGGCGTGGAGCTGCGGACGGGCATGGCCGTGGCGGCCGTGGAGCCCGGCGAGGTGCTGCTGGACGACGGCACGCGGCTGGCCGCCGGGGCCGTGGTGGTCGGGATCGGCGCCAGGCCGGCGACGGACTGGCTGGCCGGGTCGGGGGTCGCGCTGGGCCCGGACCGCGCGGTCCGGGCCGACGACCGGCTGCATACATCCGTACCGGATGTGTACGCGGTCGGGGACTGCGCCTCCTTCCCCTCGGCGCGCTACGGCCGGCGGCTGCTGATCCACCACTGGGACAACGCCGTCCAGGGCCCGCGCGTCGCCGCCGCGAACCTGATGGGCGGCGACGAGCGCTACGACCCGGTGCCCTATTTCTGGTCGGAGCAGTTCGGCCGCTTCGCGCAGTACGCCGGGCACCACCCGGCCGCCGACACGATGCTGCAGCGCGGCGACCCGGACGGCCCCGCCTGGTCCGTCTGCTGGCTGCGCGAAGGCGTGCTGGTGGCGCTGCTGGCCGTGGGCCGGCCCCGGGATCTCGCACAGGGCCGCAAGCTCATCGAGCACGGCGCGCGGCTCGACACGGGGCTCGCCGCGGACCCCGCGGTACCACTGAAGACGGCGGTTCGGTAGGCGGTGCGGTATCGCACTGTCGGTCCGGGATGGCAGGCTTGTGTTCGTGACCGAGATCGACGCAAAGATTGACGCCCTCGTACCGTCCTGGCTGACCCTCCCCGATGTCGCGGAGCGCCTAGGCCTGGAGGTGACCCGGATCCGGCCGCTGATCAAGGAAGGTCAGCTGATCGCGGTACGCCGCGGTGAGAACCGGGTCCTGATGGTTCCGGCCGACTTCATCGGCGAAGGAAAGATCGTGAAGGGCCTCGCAGGCACGCTGACCCTGCTCAAGGACGACGGGTTCAGCGATGACGAGGCCCTCGAATGGCTGTTCACCGCGGATCCCACCCTGCCCGGCACGCCGGCGCAGGCCCTGCGCGAGAATCGCGGGACCGAGGTGAAGCGCCGGGCCCAGGCGCTCGCCCTCTGAGCCTCTGAGCAGCACGCCCGACACCGAGGGGGACCTTCCGTATGACCGCCCATGCGCAGCTCGCCGACGCCCGCGTCTACCTGTGCACCGATGCCCGGAAGCGCCAGGGCGACCTGGCGGCCTTCGCGGACGCGGTGCTGGCGGCCGGGGTGGACATCATCCAGCTGCGCGACAAGGGGATCGAGGCCCGCGAGGAGCTGGAGCACCTCGCGGTCCTCGCCGAGGCGTGCCGTCGGCACGGCAGGCTGCTCGCGGTCAACGACCGGGCGGATGTCGCGCACGCGGCGGGCGCGGACGTACTGCACCTGGGGCAGGGCGACCTGCCGGTGCCGGCCGCCCGCGCGATCCTCGGGTCCTCCTCCGACGAGGTGATCATCGGAAGGTCCTGCCACGCCGAGTCCGAGGTGGCCGCGGCCGCCTCGGAGCCCGGTGCGGACTACTTCTGCACCGGGCCCGTCTGGCCGACCCCGACCAAGCCGGGGCGACACGCCCCCGGCCTGGACCTGGTCCGGTACGCGGCGGCGCTCGGCACCAGCCGGCCGTGGTTCGCGATCGGCGGGATCGACCTGGGCAACCTCGACCAGGTGCTCGACGCCGGGGCCCGGCGGATCGTCGTCGTACGGGCGATCACGGAGGCCTCGGACCCGGGTGCCGCGGCCGCCGAGCTGGCCAAGCGGGTACGCGAACGCGGGTAGCGAACGGCGGGACCACTGTCCCAAGGCGTGGACAAACCATCGCCGCTGGTTGGGGCATCACACAAGCGCGGCTAGCCTGAAGCGCATGGCCCTCGGTACAGCATCCACCAGGACCGACCGCGCAGCCACCATCCGTGAGCTGCTCGCTTCCGGTCAGCGTTCGTACTCGTTCGAGTTCATGGCGCCCCGTACCGACAAGGGCGAGCGGACCCTCTGGAACGCCATCCGCCGGATCGAGGCGGTCGCACCGACCTTCGTGTCCGTGACGTACGGCGCCGGCGGCAAGTCCCGCGAGGGGACGGTGCGGGCCACCGAGCGGATCGTCTCGGACACCACGCTCACCCCGGTCGCACACCTCACCGCCGTCAACCACTCCATCGCCGAGCTGCGCAACATCATCGGCCAGTACGCCGACGCCGGGATCCGCAACCTCCTCGCGGTGCGCGGCGATCCGCCGGACGACCCGATGGGGGACTGGGTCCCGCACCCCAACGGGGTCGCCTACGCCGCCGACCTCGTCCGGCTCATCAAGGAGTCCGGCGACTTCTGTGTGGGCGTTGCCGCGTTCACGGAAATGCACCCCCGGTCGACCGACTGGGAGAGTGACACCCGTCACTTTGTCGACAAGTGCCGGGCCGGGGCGGATTACGCCATCACGCAGATGTTCTTCAGAGCCGACGACTATCTGCGGCTCCGTGACCGGGTCGACGCCGCGGGATGTGTCACTCCGATCATCCCCGAGATCATGCCGGTCACGAACGTGAAGCAGATCGAGCGCTTCGCGCAGCTGGGCAACGCGCCTTTCCCCCCGGAGCTCGCGGACCGTATCCTCGCGGTCAAGGACGATCCGGCCGCAGTGCGGGCGATCGGGGTCGAGTACGCGACCGAGATGTGCCGACGGCTCATGGCCGAGGAGATTCCGGGACTGCACTTCATTACCCTGAACCACTCCACGGCGTCGCTGGAAATCTACGAGAATCTGGGACTCCACCAGAGGTCGTGAGGGGCGGAACCGCCGCCCGTCGGGGCCGCCGACGGTGAACGGTGAGGAAGTGCGACATGGGCTACACGGTGCTCTACATCGCGTTCGGCGTGGTCGCCCTCTGGCTGCTCGGCGAGGTGCTGCTGCAGTACAAGGCGCGGCTGCGCTGGCGCCTGCTGGCCTTCGCCGGCTTCCTGGGTGTGGTGTTCGGCGTCTACCTGCCCTCCGTCATCGTCATCGGCGCCGGAGCGGCGGCCTTCGCCACCGGGCAGACCTTCGTCACCCTCTCGTACCGCAAGGGCTTCGCCGAGGGCTGGGCGATCAGGGGCCGGCCCACCGCGGAAGCCGACAGCGCCAGCGGCAGCAGCAGCGCCGGTGGTGGCGGTGGTAGTCGCCGTCGGCGCAAGGGCAGTGCCCGGGGTGACGAGGCGGCTGCCGCCTCCTACGACTCCTACGACGAGCAGCAGCCGATGCAGGCGGCCGAGCCCGTGGAGGCGGCCGCCGAACAGACCGCGGTCTACGGCGGCTTCGACTCCACGCAGATCTACCAGCCCATGCCGATGCACGACGAGAGCGGCGAACTCCCGCTCTACGACGGCCAGTCCACGTACACCCCCGACCCGTACACCAGCGGCGGCTACGAGGGTTACGGCGCCCAGGGCTACGGCAGCGAGTGGTCCGCGGAGCAGCAGCCCGCCACGGCGGCCTACGCCCAGGACCCCCAACAGCAACAGCAGCAGCAGTACGCCGCCGCGTGGGACACCTCCCAGCAGACCTACGGCTACGACCCCGCCACCGGCGGCTACGCCGACCCCTACGCCGCCCCCCAAGCGCCCCAGTACGGCTACGACACCCCCGCCGGCGGCGTCTGGGTCCCCCAACAGCCCACCGGTGACCCCGATCCCTCCCAGCAGCAGTACATCCCCCCGCAGCAACAACCCCACCCCGACCAACCCCAGTACGCCGACCCGTACGACCCCTACCGCTTCTGACCCGTTCCTTGACGCCGGACGGGCTGAACCCGGGGCGGGCAAGCCGCAGGCGTCAGCGGCTGCCGCCCGGGCCGCCGGCGATGAGGTCGGAGACGATCGCGCCGGACATGCCGGTGTGGGCGAGGCCGCCGCCGGGGTGGGCCCAGCCGCCGACGAAGTAGAGGCCGGGGAGGGCCGCTTGGTTGGCCGTGCGGAGGAACGCGCCGGCGGCGCCGGCGAGGGCGGGGCCGGGGATGGCGTCGGTGGGGGCGAGGGCGTGGTGCCAGAGGAGGCGGCCCCGGAGTCCGGGGACGGCCGCTTCGGCGGCGAGAAGGGCATCCTCGGGGTCAGCCGAGCCAAGAGGCACCTGGAGCGTGACCGCCTCGTGGCCGTCGTCCGGCCGCGTCGCCGGGTCGTCGGGGCGCAGCACCACCACATCGCGTCCCCCCGCCGGGGCCGAGCCGTGCACCACCGTACGGTGCACCGCCTCGGCCGGGCGCGAGCCACGAAGCGCCAGGCACACCACGACGCGGCGGGCCCCCGCCGACCCCCAGACAGGCCATTCGTCCTGGTAGTCCCAGGGCACGACCTGTTCCCGATGGAGCGCCGGGACGGGCGCACCGGCCACCACCACGTCCGCCTCCACCCGCGCCCCGTCGGAAAGCAGCAGCCCCGCCGCACGGCCGTCCTTCTCCACGACCTCCTCGACCTCCGCCCCGAAGCGGAAGTCGACCCCGCGGGCCACGCACCGCTCGTACACGGCGTCCGCGAGCGCCCGCATGCCCCCGTCGACGTACCACGTGCCGAAGGTGTGCTCCATGTAGGGCAGCACGGTCGCGCTCGCGGGCGCGACCGCCGGGTCGAAGCCGTACGCCACCGCGTAGTGCTCCAGCATGGCGGCCAGCCGCGGGTCGGCCAGCTCGCGTGCGGCGACCTCGGCCAGCGTCGGCGCACCGCGCCGGAAGAGCCCGCGCCGTACGGGGGGCGCCGGATAGGGATCCCGGTCGAGCGGTGCCGTGTCCGCCGCCAGGGCGTCCTCGAGGAGGGGGCGCCGGGTGGCCTCCCAGACCTCGCGGGCGCGGCCCAGCAGGTCTGCCCAGCGGGTGCCCGCGCCCGCGCCGAGCGCGTCGTCAAGGGCGGCGATGACTCCGGCCCGCGAGGCGTTGGGGAGGGCGACGGAGGTCCCGTCGTCGAAGACGTGCCGGATGGCGGGGTCGACCTGGCGCAGGGAGATGCAGGCCTCCAGGGGCTCCTTGCCGGTCTTGATGAAGAGGTCGCGGTAGACGGCCGGCAGATGCAGCAGCCCGGGACCGGTGTCGAAGACGAAGCCGTCCCGTTCGTACCGGCCGACGCCGCCCCCGTACGTCGCCGAGCGCTCGTACACCGTCACCCGGTGCCCGCCCGTGGCGAGCCGGGCAGCCGCCGCCAGCGCGCCCATGCCCGCGCCGATCACCGCAATCCGTGCCATGAGCAGGACTCTATGCCAGGGCGTTGCCCCGCCTTGCCGCCCGCCTGGCCTGCCGGCGGCGCCAGTAGCGGCGGATGCGGGACAGGACGAAGTAGACCGTCACCCCGCCCAGCACCAGCGCGACCGCCGCGATGATCGCGGCCGGGAGTGGGTGGAAGAGCGCGAAGACGATGATGCCGGAGACCCCGAGGTCCTCGCCGAGGCTGACGATGATGTTGCTGGCGGGCTCGGGCGAGGTGTTCACGCCCATCCGTATCCCGGCCTTGACCAGGTGGCTGGCGAGCGCGGTCGTACCGCCGACGGCAGCTGCGGCGAGCTGCGGCAGGGAGCCGTCGTGCCCGGCGATGAGCGCGGCCACGACGCCGCCCGCGATGGGGCGGATGACGGTGTGGACGGCGTCCCAGCCGGTGTCGACGTACGGGATCTTGTCGGCGACGGCCTCGCAGAGGAAGAGCACGCCGGCGACGACCAGCACGTCCGTACGTTCCAGGGCCGGCGGGACCTCGTCGCTGACGCCGGTGGCGCCCATGAGGCCGAGCAGCAGGACCACGGCATAGGCGTTGATCCCGCTCGCCCAGCCGCTGGTGAAGACCAGGGGAAGTACCGACATGGACCGTGATGCTAGCGAAAAGCACTCATGGCCCGATGAGTGAACCGTCCCAGCCCTGAGTACGTGTACCTAGAAGCCCGGATAGGTAGGTGCGCGGATAGGCATCCACCCGCGTAGACGCCAAGGTAGAGGCAACGGACGGGCGCGATGCCGGACCGCCGACACGGGGCGGCGGAACGGCATCGCGGCAGCCCGGCCGTGAACGGGGGCAACACGGGGGAAAGCGCTGTCCCGGTACGGCCCGACGGGGGATCGGACCGTACCGGGGCAGCGTGCATCCACGCCCCCGCACCGTCACGTGCCCCCGCACAGTCACGCGTTGGCGCGTCCCGCCACCCGCCCCTGCAGCAGCCGGGACAGCGCCGCGTGGACGTCGTCGATGCTGCGCTCGGGCTGGAACGACAGCCAGTCCAGGGCCGCGACCAGCACCATCCCGAAGAGCGCGGACGCGGTGAGCTGGATGTCGATCTCGTCGCTCAGCTCCCCGGCCTCCACCGCGTCCCGCAGTGCCTGCTCGACGACCGCTATGGCCTGCTTGCGGACCACCAACAGCGTGTCCTGCCAGGCCCGGTTGGTGCGCCACAGCTCGGCGACGTACAGCTGCGTGAAGGACGGATAGCGGGCGATGAAGGACAGCCCGGCCCGGATCATCGCGTCGATGCCGTCGACCTTGGTGCCGCCGCGCCCGGCGACCTCGGCGGCCGCCTCGCGCAGGGAGTCGGTGAGCAGTCCGACGCCGTGCCGGAGCAGCTGCTCGAAGAGCTCGTTCTTGCTGGCGAAGTTGTAGTAGACGGTGCCCTTCGCGACCCCGGCACGCTCGGCGATCTCGTCCACCGTGGTGGCGGAGAAGCCCTGCTCTGCGATGAGGGTGACGGCGGCCTCGTAGAGCTTCTGCCGGGTGACCTGACGTCGTGGGCTGTTCATAGCGTCCGATTCTCCCTGCTGGGGGCGCCGCGGGCGCAGCGGGTTCACAAGGACAGCTCAGGATGCAGCCGGTCCAGCGTCCAGACCTGCTTACGACGCGCCGACCAAGCGGTGAGGGTAAGCGCGCCGGCTGTGAATACGCCCAGAACCAGGCAGGCCCGCCACACCGGCCACAGCTCGCCGCCGGTGATCAGGTGCCGCAGCCCGTCGACCACGTACGTCATGGGCAGGAGAGGGTGCAGCACGTTGAAGAACCCCGGGCTGGTCTGCACCGGGTAGGTGCCGCCCGCCGAGGTCAGCTGCAGCATCAGCAGCGCCAGCACCAGAACGCGCCCCGCCGGGCCGAAGCGGGCGTTGAGCCACTGCACGATCGCCGCGAAGCAGGCGGTGACCAGCAGCAGGAAGCCGATCGTGCCGGCCGCCCGCACCATCTGCAGGCCGATCGCCCAGTGCAGGACGGCCAGCAGTGCCAGCGTCTGCGCGACACCCATCGCCACCACCGGCAGCCAGCCCGCGATCGCTGTCCGCCAGGCGGGGGCGCCGGTGGCCAGGGCGCGCTTGTTGAGCGGCTGCAGCAGCATGTACGCGACCATCGCGCCGACCCAGAGCGAGAGCGGGATGAAGTACGGGGCGAAGCCGGTGCCGTAGTTGGCCGCCTTGTGGAGGTTCTGGGAGGCGAGCTGGACCGGGTCGGACATCACCTTGGTGCGGGCGTCGCGCGTCTGCGTACCGTAGTCCGGGATCTTGGACGCGCCGGTGTGCAGGCCGCTGGCGAGCCGGCCGCTGCCGTCGGTGAGCTCGGTCAGGCCGGTGGTCAGCTGGTTGGCGCCGCCGGACAGCTTGTACATGCCGCCGGCCAGGTCGTCGGCGCCGGTGGACAGCCTGCCGATGCCGGTGTCGAGGGTGCCGGCCCCGGTCGAGGCGGTGCCGAGCCCGGTCGAGACCTTCCCGGCACCGGTGGCGACCTGGTGGGCGCCGGAGTTGAGGGCGTTGACCTTGGTGACGACGGCGTCCAGTTCCTTGGGGAGGTCCGCGGTCGCCAGCTGCTGGGCGATGGAGTGGACGGTACCGAGGTCGTCGCGCAGGGCGTCGATGTCGGTGGTGCTGTTCTTGACGTACGTCTGGAGCTGGACGGCCAGGGCCGCCACGTCATCGGCGCTGTCCGCGGCCTTCTTCAGCGCCTTGCACTCCGAGGTGACGGCCCCGAGCGGGCACTGGCTGTCGTACGTGCTCCGCAGCTGCGCTGCGGCCGAGCGGGCCTGCGCGGCGGCTCTGGCGGTGTTGGCGGGCAGTTGGCCGAGGCCGTCGCGGATCGCCTGCGAGCCGGTGGCGACCAGCCTGGCGGCCGCGTTGATCTCCTTGGCGTGCTTCTTGACGAACGCGATCTCGTCGGAGGCGCCGTTCACCTTGTCGGCCAGGATCTGCGTGCCGTCGGCGACCTGCCTCGCGCCCGTGGCCACCTTGCCGGCGCCGGTGGAGAGCGTGCCCAGGCCGGTGGCCAGGGAGTGGGCGCCCGTCCTGGTCTTCTTCAGGCCGCCCGCGAGTTGGTCCGCACCGTCCTTGGCGGTGTCGATGCCCTCGCCGAGCGTCACCGAGCCGTCCTCGGCCTTGCCCGCGCCCGTCGTGACGTCGTCGGCGCCGTCGGCGGCCCTGGTGGTCCGGTCGTGCAGATCGGAGAAGGAGACGTAGATCCTGTCGTAGAACTTCCTGGAGGCCTGCGTCGAGACCGTGGACCGCACCTCGGAGAAGACGGTCCGTGAGATCTGCCCGACGATGTAGTTGTTGGCGTCGTTCGTCCGCACCCGCAGCGCGGCCGTCACCGGGTCCTTGCCCCCGCTGGAGGTGACGCGGTCGGTGAAGTCGGCCGGGACGGTCAGCGACAGGTAGTACGTGCCGTCCTCGACGCCCTTGGCGGCCTCGGTGGCGCTGGTCTGCTGCCAGTCGAAGGTGCCGCTGTCCTTCAGGCCCTTGACGATCGTGTCGCCCGCCGTGCCCTTGTCGGCGTTCACCAGCGCGACGGGGAGCTTGTCGAGCCGGCCGTACGGGTCCCAGAACGACCAGAGGTACAGGGCTCCGTACAGCAGCGGCAGCAGCAGGACCGCCACCATCGCGGCGCGCGGCAGCCGCCCCCGGCCGAACCTCCTCAGCTCAAGCGCTGCCAGCTTCGGCGTACGCATCGGCTGCCCCCTCCTTCGTGTCGTCCGTGTCGTTCGGGTTCTTCGTACGGATCACCAACGCGCCGTCCGGCGCCTCACCGCAGACCGCCAGCACCGTCGTCCCGCCCTCCGCGACGGCCCGGAGCATCGCCCAGGCCTGCGCGCGCTCGGCGTCCGACAGCTTGTGGTCCGCGTCGTCCACCGCCAGCACCTTCGGGCGGCCCAGCAGCGCGAGCGCGGTGCCCAGGCGCAGCGCCTCCAGCCGCTCCAGGTCCCGGGCGGCGGTGCGCGGCCCCTTGACCAGGCGGTCCAGGTCGAGCCCGGCCGCGGCCAGCGCCTCGGCGATGCGCTCGCGGTCCTGCGGCGGGTCCCTGCGGACGAGCTCGCGCAGAGATTCGCTGAACCGGCGCTGCAGCAGCACGCGTTCGCGCAGGTGCTCGCCGACCGTCAGCGCCGGGTCCAGCTCCGACACCCCGGCCACCGGCCCGAGGGCCGCGATCCGCCGGACGGCTGCGGCCTGCTTGGGCAGCCGGTGCCCGGCGACCTCCGCGTAGCCCTCGGTCGTGCGCATCCGCCCCGTGAGCGCCAGCAGCAGGCACGTCCGCCCCGAGCCCGACGGGCCCTCGACTGCGGTCAGGCTCCCCTCGGTCGCGGTGAACGTGACGTCCCGGAACGCCCAGCCACGGGGGCCTTTGAGCCCGAACCCCTCTGCCTGGATCACGATTCCCCCTTTGACTATTGAACTGACCAGTCAGTGCAAAAACAGTATGCCGTATGAGTCGGCGAGATGCCCAACGACCCCTGGACCGAGGTCATTCACGCAGGTCAGGGCGATTGTCAGTGCCCTGCTTCACCATGGGTGGAGATGGGCCCGAAGGAGGAGGTTCGCGATGACCGCACCCGCGCAGAGGCCGAACGGCGCGCTCGACGTCCACCCCGTCCTGCGCCGCGCCGCCGCCCCGGCCGCCGCCATCGACCTGCTGGGCCAGGCCCGGCGCGGCCTGGCCGAAGCCGCCGCCCTCGAGACCGCCAACGAGCGGTACGCGACCGCGCATCTGGCCGCCCTCCGCACCGCCGCCGCCGTCCTCGCCGTCCGCGGCCGCCCCGAGCCCGCCCGCCGCCGCCGGCCCCGGATCCGTACCGCCTGGGAAGTGCTCCCCGAAGTCGCCCCCGAACTCGCCGAATGGGCCGCCCTGTTCGAGGCCGGCGCGCGCCGCCGCGCCCTCTGCGAAGCCGGCATACAGGGCGCCGCCACCTGGCGCGACGCCGACGATCTGGTGCGCGCGGCAGCCATGTTCCTGCGCCTGGTCGACCGCCTGCTCACGGGCCTGCCCAGGCTGCCGCCGCAATAGATCCGGGCTGCCGCCGCACTAGAATAGATCCGGGCTGCCGCCGCACTAGAGTGGACCTGCCTGGATAGACCGACCCCCGCGAGGAGCCGTCCGCATGTCCCGTGAAGGAGGGGCCGACCCGATGCGGCCCCGCGCGTCCCTGCGTACCGCTGTGGTGTGGGAGGTCCTGCGGGACGCCCTCGACCGGCAGGCCAAGGCAGCAGGCCGGGATGTGCTGGATGTCCTCGACACCGGTGGCGGGACCGGCAACTTCGCGGTGCCCGTGGCGCGTCTGGGCCACCGGGTGACCGTCGTCGACCCCAGCCCGGACGCCCTGTTCGCGCTGGAGCGCCGCGCCGCCGAGGCCGGCCTCACCGACCGGGTGCGTGGCGTCCAGGGCGACGCCCACGGCCTGCTGGATGTCGTGGAGCCCGGCGGGTACGACGTCGTGCTGTGCCATGGCGTGCTGGAGTACGTGGACGACCCCGCCGAGGGGGTACGGAACGCGGTCAGCACCCTGCGCCCTTCCGGCACCCTCAGCCTGCTCGCCGCCAGCCGCTACGGCGCCGTGCTGGCCCGGGCCATCGCCGGTCACTTCGCCGAGGCCCAGCACAGCCTCACCGACCCGGCCGGACGCTGGGGCGCCGGGGACCCGGTGCCCCGCCGCTTCACCGCCGAGGACCTCACGCGCCTCGTGGAGGGCGCCGGCCTCCGGGTCGGCCCCGTCCACGGCGTCCGTGTCTTCGCGGACCTCGTCCCGGGCGTCCTCGTGGACACCGAGCCCGGCGCCTTCGACGCCCTGCTCCGGCTGGAGCTGGCCGCTGCCGAACAGCCCGCGTTCCACTCGATCGCGACTCAACTGCACGTGCTCGCTGAGCGTGGCTGAGCCGGCCGGTGCGGGTAGTGCGTCACACGCCACCCAGCGCGACGTTCAGGGCCGTATGCTGGCATGACGTAACCAGGGGCGGGGAATGAACCCCCCGTCGGATTGGCGCAGTGGGGCGGGTTTCACGGGGGCGATTCCCTGCCTATCCTGGAAGGGTCGTACCGGTCGCTCCCCTGCGACCGACGAGTAGGAGGTCTCCGTGCCGCTCTCGGAGCACGAGCAGCGCATGCTCGAGCAGATGGAGCGAGCGCTGTACGCCGAAGATCCCAAGTTCGCGTCGGCGCTTGAGGGAAGCGGGCTGCGCACCTACACCAGGCGGCGCGTCTACCTGGCGGTTGCAGGCTTCCTGGTGGGTATCGGGCTGCTCATGGCGGGCATGATCGCCAAGCAGCCGTGGATCAGTGTGGTCGGCTTCCTCGTCATGCTGGGCTGTGCCGTCCTGGCGGTCACCGGCTGGCGTCGCGTCGTGAAGCCCGGTGAGCAGCCTCAGGCCCCTGCGGGCCGCCAGCATCATCACGTACGCGGGCAGCGACATCCTCGCCGCCGCGGCCGCATGATGGACCGCATCGAGGAGCGGTGGCAACGCCGCCGCGACGAGCAGGGCCAGTAGAGCTCAGGCAACACCGAGGGGCGGGGGGGGGGGGCGGGGCCCCCGCCCGCCCCACCACCGCCCTGCTCGACGCCGACCTCAAGATCGCGGAGAGCGTGATCGCGGC
>NZ_JBHYXC010000008.1:30867-203180 GCF_042751495.1 Streptomyces sp. NPDC059373
ACCCACCCCCCCCCACCCTGCTTCCCCCTTTTTTTTCTTATTCTCCGCCCCGCCCCCCCCCCCCCCCCCCCCCCCCCCGGGGGGGGGGGGGGGCCCCCCCCCCCCCCCCCGCCCCTCGCGTGCGTGGGGTGTGTGCCGGCGCCCGGGGTGCGAACCGGGCCCCGGGCTGCTAACGCGTCTCCCGCGCCGGGCGCCGGACCGCCGTCGCCGCCCGGTGCAGGGCCGCCGACCAGGCCGTTGTCGTCGCCGACCAACGCAGAGACAGGGACCAGGCCAGCCGCACGGCGGAGCGCGGAGCCAGCGCGGCACGCAGACGGGTCACCCGGGTGGCGGAGTGGCGGAGGCCGTCGCGGACGTGGTGGATGTCGGCGGCGAGGCCGGCGACGGGGTGCTGACGGGGGGCGTAGAGGGCCTGCTCGACCGCCGTGGCGATGCGGCGCGCGGCCTGGGCCGGCACGTCCACAAGGCCGCCTTCGCGGACGAGCCGGGCGACGGCACGGCGTGGCGTCTCGGAGTCGTCGGGCAGGACCCCGTAGTCCCACGCGGTGTCGACCAGCTCACGCCACGCGTCGAGCACCCGGTGCTGCCCCAGCCGCCGGGCCCGCACGCGCCGCCGCCACAGCATCGGTAGCAACGGCACGACGACCACGACCGCGCCGACGAACAACAGCACCACGCCGAGCAGCAGGGCCGGCAGCACCCCGCCGCCCGCCACGCCCAGCAGCCAGCCCCAGAGGCCGCCGCTCTTCGGGCCGCTGCCGGAGACCGCGGCGAGCGGGTCGCAGTCACCCTGCTGCGCCTGCTTGGCGGTGCACGTGGGCGACGCGGAGGCGCTCGCGCTGGGCGCCGCGCTGTTGTTGCGGGGCGGCACGTCGGGGCTGCTGGAGCCGGAGTTCGCCGAGGTCGGGTCCTGCGTGTAGTCGGGCTGCGAGCCGCGGGTCGGGGTGGGCTCGAAACGGGTCCAGCCGATGCCCTCGAAGTACAGCTCGGGCCAGGCGTGGGCGTCCTTCAGCCCGACCGTGTACGAGCCGTCGGTCTGCGGGGTGCCGGGCGTGAAGCCCACCGCGACGCGGGCCGGGATGCCCAGGGTCCTGGCCATGGCGGCCATGGTGAAGGCGAAGTGGACGCAGAAGCCTTCCTTGTTCTTCAGGAACTTGGCGATCGCGTCCACCCCGGTGCCCGAGGACACCGAAGTGCTGTACGTGAACTGGCCGTTGGTGAACCAGTTCTGCAGGGCGACGGCCTGCTCGTACTCGTTCGTGGCGTTCTTGGTGATCGACAGGGCGGTGTTCTTGACCACGGCCGGCAGCGAGTCCGGGACCGCCGTGTACTCGCGGACCAGGTTCGCCGAGGGGCTGGGCGCCGCGGCGAGTTGGGCGGCGGTCGGCTCCACCTGGAGGCTGGTCACCGAGTAACTGACGCCCGAGGTGGTCTGGCCACGGTCGCCGATGATCGTGCGGCCCACCGGCTCGTACCGCCAACGGCCGTTCACCCGGACCTGCTTGGCCGGGTAGGGGAGCGGCAGCCACAGCTGCCCGTAGTCCTTGGCCGCGGCGACGTTGGTCTGGACTTCGGTGGTCTTGATCTGCGGGCCGAGCCCCGCCGGGGTGGGCAGTTGAGCCGGTACACCGGTGAGGGACCGTTTGGCGGACTGCCACTGCTCGCCGTTGAACTCGTCGAGGGAGACGATCCGCAGATACAGGTCCGAGGTGTTCTTGGCGTTGGTCCGGTAGGTGAGGACGTCGCGATTGTCGGGCTGGTTGAGATTGTCCGTGAGGGCGACCAGCGGGTTGACCGCGAGGATCGAGCCTCCGCGTCCGGTGCCCTGGCCCGCGCCGGTGGCCGCCAGCAGACCGCCGCTGAGCGAGGGCAGCGCGGCGGGCGCGATCAGGGCGATGCCCAGCGCCATCGCGCCGATCCTGCGGCCGGTACGCACCGGGGCGGTCGCCGACCCCTCGGAACCCGAACCCCTGGAGAAGGCGGACGCCCCGCCCGCGTAACCGGCCGCCGCAGAACCGCCGCCCGGGCCGCCGAAGACCCGCCCCCAGCGCGACAGCCGGTCGCGGCCCTCGGCCAGCAACAGCAGCAGGTAGCCGGCCGCCGCGATCAGGAACCACAGCCAGCGGCTGCCCCCGCCCGCCAGCCCCGCCGCGATCGAGTACAGCGCCAGCAGCGGCAGCCCCGCCGGGGCCGCGCTGCCGTAGGTGACCGCCAGCGCGTCCACCGCCAGGGCGATCAGCAGTACCCCGCCGACCAGCAGCAGCCGGATTCCGGTGGTGACCGGCGCCGGGATCGCGAACTGGCTGACGTCCTGCACACCGGTGGTCAGCAGTTCGCCGAAGTGCCGGAAGACGCCCGTCCCCGGCAGGAAGCCGAGGAAGGCCTGCTGCTGCGCGAAGATCAGCGTCAGCAGCAGCAGGGAGGCCGCCGCCTGCGCCAGGATCGTCAGCGGCCGGGCCAGCGGCACCCGCCGGGCCAGCGCCCCGACCGAGCTCTGGATGATCACCAGGAAGAGGGCCTGGAGTATCCAGGCGCTGCTGTCCGTCAGCGGCAGCAGGGAGCAGGCCGCCATGATCGAGGCGGCCGCCGCGCACACCGCCAGCCTGGCACGTCCGCTCATCATCGGGCCCCCGCCTCCTCACGCGACCGGTAGCGGTCGGCCCGCTGCCACAGCTCGTCCAGCCCCTCGCCGGCCGCCGCCGGCAGCACCGTCCAGCCCGCCTCGCGCAGCATCCGCACCGTGCGCTTCTCCCCGCTCTCGCGTACGGCCTCCGGCGCGGGGTCGGCGCCCGTCGGCGGTACGTCCGGACAGCCGTCGTCGGTCTCGCGCAGGGCGGCCGTCCAGGCGGAGCTGTCCGTCACGAAGGCCACGGCGCCGCCCGTACGCTGGCGCATCCGGCCGACTATGGCCGCCTGCTCCTCGTCCAGGTCGCCCAGGAACGCCACCAGCAGCCCCTCGCTGCCGGCCCGCAGCACCTCATGGGCCCGGGAGAGCCCGGCCGCGTGCTCCTCGGAGTGGTCGATCACCGCGAGGGTGTCCAGCAGCACCCCGGCGGCGTCGGAGGAGTCGGTGACGCCGAAGCCGCCCACCCCGTCGGGGCCGGGCACCGAGCTGCCGGTGTCGGTGAGCAGCCGTACCGAGTAGCCGCGCTCCAGCATGTGCACGGCCACCGACGCCGCCCCGGCGACCGCCCACTCGAAGGCGGAGTCGGGCCCGGCGCCGTAGAAGGCCTCCCGCCGGGTGTCGAGCAGCACGGTGCAGCGGGCCTTGTGCGGCTGCTCCTCGCGGCGGACCATCAGCTCGCCGTACTTGGCGGTGGACCGCCAGTGCACCCGCCGCAGGTCGTCGCCGTGGCGGTAGCCGCGCGGTATGACGTCGTCCTCGCCGGCCAGCGACAGGGCCCGGGTGCGGCTCTCGCCGTAGCCGGAGGCCTCGCCGGCCAGCCGCACCGGCGGCAGCGGCTGGACCTTGGGGACCACGGTGAGGGTGTCGTAGGCGCTGAAGGAGCGGGTCAGCTCGCACATGCCGAAAGGATCCGTCAGCCGCAGCTGCAGCGGCCCCAGCGGATAGCGCCCGCGCAGATCGGAGCGGACCCGGTACGACACCTCGCGGTGCCCGCCCGGCTCCACCCGGTCCAGTACGAAACGCGGCCTGGGCCCGAGCACGTAAGGCACCCGGTCCTGGAGCATCAGCAGCCCGGTCGGCACCCGCGACACGTTGTCGACCCGCAGATGCACCCGGGCCTCGGACATCGCGGGCACCCGGGACGGCGCCAGCCGCCGGCTGCCCGCCACCCGGTAGCGCGTCCGGTGCAGCACGACCACGCACACCAGCGGCAGCGCCGCCAGCAGCAGCCCGACCCGCAGCAGATCCGGCTGGCCCAGCACGTAGGCGCACACCGCGGCCGCCACGCCCGCCGCCAGGAAGGACCGCCCGCGCGTCGTCAGCCCCGCGAGGGCCGCCCGCAGCCCGCTGCCCGGATCACCCGAGGGGTCCGGGGCGCCGGGGGCGGGACCAGGTCCGGAGCCGGACATCACAACCCCCGCGCCCCGCCGGGCGACGGGTGGCCGTACGGGTCCGGCACCGGCGTGCGCTGCACGATCTCGGCCACCACCTGCTCAGGCGTACGCCGGTTCAACTGCGCCTGCGCGGTGGGCAGCAGACGGTGCGCCAGCACCGCCGACGCCAGCGTCTGCACGTCGTCCGGCAGCACGAACTCCCGCCCGTCCAGTGCCGCCGCCGCTCTCGCCGCCCGCACCAGGTGCAGCGTCGCGCGCGGTGACGCGCCCAGCCGCAGGTCCGGGTGCTGGCGGGTCGCGCTCACCAGCGCCACCGCATACCGCTGCACCGGCGCCGAGACATGCACCGTACGCACCGCCTCGACCAGCTTCACGATCTCGTGCGCATGCGCGACCGGCTGTACGTCGTCCAGCGCCGGGGCGCCGCCGTGCACATCCAGCATCTGCAGCTCGGCCTCGGCGCTCGGGTAACCGATCGACACCCGGGCCATGAAGCGGTCGCGCTGCGCCTCGGGGAGTGGATAGGTGCCCTCCATCTCCACCGGGTTCTGGGTGGCGATGACCATAAAAGGGCTGGGCAGCTCATAGGTGGCACCGTCCACGGTGACCTGCCGCTCCTCCATCGACTCCAGCAGTGCCGACTGGGTCTTGGGCGAGGCGCGGTTGATCTCGTCCCCGACCACGATCTGCGCGAAGATCGCACCGGGCTTGAACTCGAAGTCCCGCCGCTGCTGGTCGAAGACGCTGACCCCGGTGATGTCGGACGGCAGCAGATCCGGCGTGAACTGGATGCGCCGCACCGAGCAGTCGATGGACCGCGCCAGCGCCTTGGCCAGCATGGTCTTGCCCACGCCCGGCACATCCTCGATCAGCAGATGCCCCTCGGCGAGCAGCACGGTCAGCGAAAGCCGTACGACCTCGGGCTTGCCCTCGATCACGTTCTCCACCGAGCGGCGCACCCGCTCCGCGGTGGTGGTCAGATCCGTAAGGCTCGCTCGTGCGTCATAGGTCGTCACCCCGGCCCTCCTCGGCCCAATTCCCCGTTCGCGTCCCTGACCTCGGGCGAGGTGGCGCGTTCGGAGCATTCTTACTCCAACTATGCTCCGCGTCACTCGTCTTCCGTTACTCAGTCGTGATTTCCCGCAGTAGTCCGGTGTGCACATCGAAGACAAACCCTCGAACGTCGTCCGTATGTGCTAGGAACGGCGACGTCCGCACCCGCTTCATCGACTGCCGTACGTCCTGGTCCACATCCCGGAAGGACTCGACGGACCAGGTCGGCCGCTGCCCGACCTCGTCCTCCAGTTGCGTCCGGAAATCCTCGGTGAGCGTCTCGAGGCCGCAGCCGGTGTGGTGGATCAGCACGATCGACTCGGTGCCGAGGGCGCGCTGGCTGATCGTGAGCGAGCGGATGGTGTCGTCGGTGACGACTCCGCCCGCATTGCGGATCGTGTGACAGTCACCCAGCTCCAGGCCCAGGGCGGCGTGCAGGTCGAGGCGGGCGTCCATGCACGCGACCACCGCCACCTTCAGGACCGGCCGGGCGTCCATGCCGGGATCGCGGAACTGGTCCGCATAGCGCCGGTTCGCCTCGACGAGCCGGTCGGTGACGGAGTCAGTGCCTCGGGTCGGCTGCTGCTCAGATATCGACATGACACGACCGTAGATGGCGCCAGGCCTTCCGACCTGCTGTGAGGTCCCACAAATCTCGGTCAATCGGCTGCATTGTGAGGTAACCCACAAGCGGGCGCCCCGGTTCCCCCAAAGGGATGAATCGGGAAGCGGGTGTCCGCGCGGGCGTGTGCGCCGGGGCGGGGTTCTCGTTGACCGTGGGGCTTAGTGGAGTAAAGTGGCGCGAAGTGGGTCGCCTGAGCCCGGCCCGAATTGCCTGACCAGCTGCGGGAGGTGCGGATGTTCCTCGGGACGTACGCGCCGCGGCTGGACGACAAGAGCCGGCTGGTGCTGCCCGCCAAGTTCCGCGAGCCGCTCGCCGAGGGCCTGGTGATCACCAAAGGGCAGGAGCGCTGCCTGTACGTTTGGCCGCTCGCCGAGTTCCAGGCGATGACCGAGCGGCTGCGCGAGGTCCCCGTCACCTCGAAGTCCGCCCGGGACTACATGCGCGTGCTCTTCGCCGGCGCACATGACGAGGTGCCCGACAAGCAGGGCCGCGTCACCCTCCCGCAGGGCCTGCGTGAATACGCCGGACTGCGCCGCGACTGCGCCGTCATCGGTGCCAACACCCGGGTCGAGGTGTGGGACACGACCGCCTGGGAGGGCTATCTGGCGGCCCAGGAAGACGCTTTCTCGGCGTTGTCCCAGGAGGTGCCGCCGGGCTTACTGTGACCCTCCCCCGGACTCCGTCCGGGGCCCCAACCGTAGCCTGCTGTCTCACGTACGCGTACGTGACGCTCGGCCTCCTCCCGCTCCCCGGTCCGCTGGCACTACTTCCCCGGTGCCAGCTGCCCTCCAGAGCGGGCGGGGACCAAGTGGTACGTCCCGAACACATGAGAAGGGCCCGATGAGCACCACCCCCTCCCACGTCCCCGTGATGCTGCGGCGCTGCCTGGACCTGCTGGCGCCCGCGCTGGCCACAAGGCCGGATGGGGTTCCCCATGCCGAAGGCCAGGGGCCGGTCGTGGTGGACGCCACGCTCGGGCTCGGCGGTCACAGCGAGGCACTGCTCGCGGAGTTCCCGCAGGCCCGGCTCATCGCGATCGACCGCGACCCGGCGGCGCTCAAGCTCGCCGGCGAGCGACTCGCCCCGTACGGCGACCGGGCCACCCTCGTGCACGCCGTCTACGACGAGCTGCCCGAGGTCCTCGACCGGCTCGGGATCCCCAGGGTCCAGGGCATCCTCTTCGACCTCGGCGTCTCCTCCATGCAGCTCGACGAGGCCGAGCGCGGCTTCGCCTACGCGCAGGACGCGCCCCTCGACATGCGGATGAACCAGAGCACGGGCATCAGCGCCGCCGAGGTGCTCAACACGTATCCGCCCGGCGAGCTGGTGCGGATCCTGCGCATGTACGGCGAGGAGAAGTTCGCCCGCAAGATCGTCGACGCGGTCGTACGGGAGCGGGACAAGGAGCCCTTCACCAACAGCGCCCGCCTGGTCGACCTGATCCGCGCCGCCCTGCCCCAGGCCGCGAAACGCACCGGCGGCAACCCCGCCAAGCGCACCTTCCAGGCCCTCCGCATCGAGGTCAACGGCGAGCTCGCCTCCGTCGAACGCGCCATCCCCGCCGCCGTCGCGGCCCTCGCGGTCGGCGGCCGCATCGCCGTCCTGTCCTACCAGTCCCTCGAGGACCGCATCGTCAAGCAGGTCTTCGCCGCCGGCGCCGCCAACACCGCACCCCCGGGCCTCCCCGTCGTCCCCGAGCGCTACCAACCGCGCCTCAAGCTCCTCACCCGCGGCGCCGAACTCCCCACCGAACTCGAAATCGCCGAAAACCGCCGGGCCGCCCCCGCCCGCCTCCGGGGGGCGGAGCGCATCCGCGAGGAGGAGCCCCGGTGAGCGGCGGGGGACTGCGGATGCCGTCGCGGCGGCCGGGGGCGGCGCGGTCGCCGTTCGTGCTGCTGATCGTGTTGCTGCTGGCCGGCGGGCTGTTCTCGCTGTTGTTGCTGAACTCGGCGGTGGTCCAGGACTCCTTCCAGCTGAACGATCTGCAGAAGCAGACGACGCAGCTCACGGACGAGGAGCAGGCCCTGCAGCAGGAGGTCGACGGGTACTCCGCACCGGACGCGCTGGACAAGCGGGCGCGTGAGCTCGGAATGGTCCCCGGGGGGAACCCGGCCTTCCTCGCGCCGGACGGGAAGGTGCGCGGCCAGGCGGACGCGGCGACCAGCGAGCCGCTCCCCGAGCCCTCCGTAACCCCGACCCCGACGTCGACGCCCACGCAAACGCCCACGCAAACGCCCACGCCGACACTGACGCCGTCGCCCACCGCGACGCCGACACCGACCGCGACCCCGAGCGTGACGGCCGCCGTGACCGCGACGCCCAGCGCCTCGGCGCAGGCCTCCGCAGCGGCCGCCGTTCAGACGACCACGAGGAGCAACGGGTGAGCGGGGACACGCCGCCGCGCAGGCGGCAGGGACGGCCCGACCGGCCGACGGCGCGGCCGGGGACACCCCAGCGCGCCCCGCGCAAGGCGGCGGCGCAGCCGCCACCACGGCGCCGCCCGCCGGACAGGCGGCCGGTGACAGCCTCCGGAGGCACGACGCTGCGGCTGGGCAAGCCGCGGCCGC
Source organism: Streptomyces sp. NPDC059373 (assembly GCF_042751495.1). NCBI lineage: Bacteria > Bacillati > Actinomycetota > Actinomycetes > Kitasatosporales > Streptomycetaceae > Streptomyces > Streptomyces sp. NPDC059373. The sequence continues at coordinate 39,133 of NZ_JBHYXC010000008.1, forward strand.
GGCTGCGGCTGGTGAGCCTGGCGCTGACGCTGGTGATGCTGACGTTCGTCGTACGGCTGCTCCAGGTGCAGGCCGTCGACGCCTCCGCGTTCGCCTCGAAGGCCGAGGCCAACCGCTACCTCACGTCGACGCTGCCCGCCGAGCGCGGCACGATCACCGACCGGGACGGCGTGGACCTGGCCAACACCGTGGACGCGTACGACATCACGGCCGACCCGATGCTGTTCACGACGGCGGAGACCCAGGTGGACGACGCCCCGCAACAGGCGGCGGAGCTGCTCGCCCCGATCGTCGGCGGCGACGAGAAGAAGATCGCCAAGCAGCTCGCGAACTACCCCGCCTCCCGCAACGAGGTCGTCGCCAAACAGCAGTCGCCCCAGGTCTGGAACCAGATCAAGGACCTGCAGAGCGCCCTCGCCGACAAGGCCGCCAAGGGCAAGGGCGCCAACGTCCTGCTCGGCATCTTCCACCAGGCGCACAGCAAGCGGGTCTACCCCAACAACGACCTCGCCGCCGGAGTCATCGGCTTCGTCAACTCCGAGGGCAAGGGCGGCGGCGGCCTGGAGCAGCAGTACAACACCGAGCTGGCCGGCAAGGACGGCACGATCACCTACGCCCAGTCCGGCGGCCGCCGGATCCCGACCGCCGGCGTGCGGGAGAAGGCCGCCCAACCCGGCTCGACGGTCGAGCTGACCGTCGACCGGGACATCCAGTGGGCGGCCCAGCAGGCCATCAGCGACCAGGTCCGGCAGTCCTCCGCCGACCGGGGCTACGTCATCGTCCAGGACTCGCAGACCGGCGAGATCCTGGCCATGGCGAACTCGCCCGGCTACGACCCCAACGACCTCAGCAAGGCGGACTCCTCCGCCATGGGCAACGCCGCCCTCCAGGACGCGTACGAGCCCGGCAGTGTCAGCAAGCTGATGTCGATGGCCGCCGTCCTGGACGCGGGCGTGGCCACCCCCACCACCAAGGTCACGGTCCCGGGAACCCTTCCCCGCGCGGACCGCGTCTTCCACGACGACGTGGACCACGGCACGTGGCATCTGACGCTCAACGGGGTACTCGCCAAGTCCAGCAACATCGGCACGATCCTCGCCGCCGAACAGCTCGGCAAGACCCAGAAGCAGGCGAACAAGGTGCTCTACTCGTATTTGCGGAAGTTCGGGATCGGTCAGCAGACCGGCCTCGGCTTCCCCGGCGAGACCTCCGGCATCCTGGCCAAGCCGCAGGACTGGAACGCCTCGCAGCAGTACACGATCCCCTTCGGCCAGGGCCTGTCCCTCAATGCCCTGCAGGCCACGTCCGTCTACTCCACGATCGCCAACGGCGGCGTGCGGGTCGAGCCCACCCTCGTCAAGGGCACCACCGGCGCCGACGGCAAGTACGTCCCCGCGGCGACCCCCAAGAAGACCCGCGTCGTCAGCAAGCAGACCGCCACCACGCTCTCCCAGATGCTGGAGTCGGTCGTGGGCGACGAGCAGGGCACCGGCATCAAGGCCCGCATCGCCGGCTACCGCGTCGCGGGCAAGACCGGCACGGCCAACCGAGTGGACCCGGAAACGGGTCTGTACAGCGGCTACACGGCCTCCTTCATGGGCTTCGCGCCCGCCGACAAGCCCCGGATCACCGTCTCCTGCGTGATCCAGAACCCGACCAGCGGCAGCTACTTCGGCGGCCAGATCTGCGGGCCGGTCTTCAAGAACGTCATGGAGTTCGCCCTGAAGAAGCTGAAGGTCGAGCCCACCGGGACCAAGGCGCCCAGCCTGCCGGTCGACTGGAACCCGTCGAAATCGTGACAGCCGTGAGCGGAATCACGCCTTCCTCCCCACCCGGGGCCTCTTTTGGCCCCGGGACCGGCCCGGCGGGTACTCTCACCGCCGTGCCACTCGCTGATCAGTCCCAAGGAAAACCCGGAGCGAAACGGCCGGGTGCCCCCCGCCCGTCCCAGGTCCGGCCCAAGCCGCTGGCGGAGCTGGCCGACCGGCTCGGCGTCGCCCTGCCGTCCGCGTCCCCGCAGGTCCACGCCACCGGCATCACCCACGACTCCCGGGCCGTCCGCCCCGGCGACGTCTACGCGGCCCTGCCCGGCGCCCGCCTCCACGGCGCCGACTTCGCCGCCCAGGCCGCCGAGCTCGGCGCGGTCGCCGTCCTCACCGACCCGGCCGGCGCCGAGCGCGCCGCCGCCACCGGCCTGCCGGTGCTGGCGGTGGAGAACCCCCGCTCCCGGATGGGCGAGCTGGCCGCCACGATCTACGACCGGCCGGGTGACGCCCTGCTGCAGATCGGCATCACCGGCACCTCCGGGAAGACCACCACCGCCTATCTGGTCGAGGGCGGCCTGCGCGCGGTCCACGGCACCGCCACGGGCCTGATCGGCACGGTCGAGTCGCGGATCGGCGACGAGCGGCTCAAGAGCGAACGTACGACCCCCGAGGCCACCGACCTCCAGGCGCTGTTCGCGGTGATGCGCGAGCGCGGCGTGGAGTCGGTCGTCATGGAGGTCTCCAGCCACGCCCTGGTGCTCGGCCGGGTGGACGGCGCGGTCTTCGACGTCGCCGTCTTCACCAACCTCAGCCCCGAGCACATGGAATTCCACTCCGGCATGGAGGATTACTTCCAGGCCAAGGCGCAGCTGTTCACCCCGCGCCGGGCCCGGCTGGCCGTGGTCAACCTCGACGACGAGTACGGCCGCCGGCTCGCCGCCGAGGCCACGGTCCCGGTGACCACCTTCTCCGCCGAGGGCCACCCCGACGCCGACTGGCGCGCCGAGGGCGTCGAGATCGGGCCGATGGGCTCCCGCTTCACCGCCGTCGGCCCCAAGGGCGAGCGGGTCGCCGCCGCCGCGCCGCTGCCCGGGCCCTTCAACGTCGCCAACGCGCTGGCCGCGATCACCGCCCTGGTCACCGCCGGGATCGACCCGCAGCTCGCCGCCCAGGGCGTCGCCGCCGTGCCGGGCGTGCCGGGCCGCCTCGAACGGGTCGACGCCGGCCAGCCGTATCTGGCGGTCGTGGACTACGCCCACAAGACCGATGCCGTGGAGTCCGTGCTGCATGCCCTGCGCAAGGTCACCGACGGCAGCCTGCACATCGTCATCGGCTGCGGTGGTGACCGCGACACCACCAAACGCGGCCCCATGGGCGCCGCCGCCGCGCGGCTGTCCGACACCGCCGTACTGACCTCCGACAACCCGCGTTCGGAGGACCCCCTCGCCATCCTCGCCGCCATGCTGGCCGGGGCCGCCGAGGTCCCCGCCCACGAGCGCGGCCACGTCGTGGTGGAGCCCGACCGGGCCGCCGCCATCGCCGCCGCCGTCGCCCGCGCCCGCCCCGGGGACACCGTGCTGGTCGCGGGCAAGGGCCATGAGCAGGGCCAGGACATCGCCGGGGTGATCAGGCCCTTCGATGACCGCGACGTCCTGCGTACGGCGATCCAGGCCATCCAGAACGAGAAGGACCAGGACCAGCTGTGATCCCACTCACCCTCGCCGAGGTCGCACACGCGGTCGGCGGGAGCACGCACGACATACCGGACCCGCAGGCCCTCGTCACCGGGGCCGTGGTCATCGACTCCCGCCAGGTCGAGCCGGGCAGCCTCTTCGTCGCCTTCGACGGCGAGCACGTCGACGGCCACGACTACGCCGGGCAGGCCGTGGAGGCCGGTGCTGTCGCCGTCCTGGCCACCCGGCCCGTCGGCGTGCCCGCCATCGTCGTGGACGACGTACAGGCCGCCCTCGGCAGGCTCGCGAAGTACGTCATCGAACGGCTGGGCGCCACCCTCGTCGCCCTCACCGGATCGGCCGGCAAGACCAGCACCAAGGACCTGATCGCCCAGCTCCTCGAGCGGATCGCGCCGACCGTCTGGCCGGCCGGCTCGCTCAACAACGAGATCGGGCTGCCGCTGACCGCGCTGCGCGCCGACGAGTCCACCCGGCACCTCGTGCTGGAGATGGGCTCCCGGGGCATCGGGCACATCCGCTACCTCACCCAGCTGACCCCGCCCCGCATCGGCGTCGTCCTCAACGTCGGCACCGCCCACATCGGCGAGTTCGGCGGCCGCGAGCAGATCGCCCTGGGCAAGGGCGAACTCGTCGAGGCCCTGCCCGCGGCAGATGCAGGCGGCCTCGCCGTCCTGAACGCCGACGACCCCCTCGTACGGGCCATGGCGAGCCGCACCAAAGCGCGCGTCGTCCTCTTCGGCGAAGCCGCAGACGCGGACGTACGGGCCGAGAACGTACGACTCAACGACCGAGGTCAGGCGGTATTCACACTCGTTACACCTACCGGGTGCAGCGAAGTGACCTTGCGCCTGTACGGTGAGCATCACGTGTCGAACGCGCTCGCCGCGGCCGCCGTCGCCCGTGAACTGGGCATGTCCGTCGAGGAGATCGCCACCGCGCTCTCCACGGCCGGGACGCTCTCCCGCTGGCGTATGGAGGTCGTCGATCGGCCGGACGGCGTGACGGTGGTCAATGACGCCTACAACGCGAACCCCGACTCCATGCGGGCCGCCCTGCGCGCGCTCGCGGCCATGGGCCGGGGCCGGCGTACGTGGGCGGTGCTCGGCGAGATGGCGGAGCTCGGAGGGGAATCCCTCACCGAGCACGACGCGGTCGGGCGGCTCGCCGTCCGGCTCAACGTCAGCAAGCTCGTGGCGGTGGGCGGCCCTGCGGCCGCCTGGCTGCAAATGGGCGCCTACAACGAGGGTTCGTGGGGTGAGGAGTCGGTGCACGTGTCCGACGCTGAGGCGGCGATCGATCTGTTGCGCAGCGAACTGCGTCCGGGAGACGTCGTGCTGGTGAAGGCATCGCGTTCTGTGGGCCTGGAGCGGGTGGCGATCGCGCTTCTCGACGGCGCTGAGGGCGGGGTCACCGCCTGATGAAGCAGATCCTCATCTCCGGTGTCATCAGCCTGTTCCTGTCGCTGGTCGGTACCCCGCTGCTGATCAAGCTGCTGGCCCGCAAGGGCTACGGCCAGTTCATCCGCGACGACGGCCCCAAGGAACACCACAGCAAGCGCGGCACGCCCACCATGGGCGGTATCGCCTTCATCCTGGCCACGCTCGTCGCATACGCCGTCACGAAGGTGATCACCTCCGAGCGGCCGACCATCTCCGGCCTGCTGGTGCTCTTCCTCTTCGCCGGTATGGGCGTGGTCGGCTTCCTCGACGACTACATCAAGATCGTCAAGCAGCGCAGCCTCGGCCTGCGCGCCAAGGCGAAGATGGCCGGCCAGCTGATCGTCGGCATCACCTTCGCCGTCCTGTCGCTGCAGTTCGCCGACGCCCGGGGTCAGACCCCGGCCTCCACGAAGCTGTCCTTCACCCAGGACTTCGGCTGGTCGGTCGGCCCGGTGATCTTCGTCATCTGGGCGCTGTTCATGATCCTCGCCATGTCGAACGGCGTGAACCTCACCGACGGCCTCGACGGCCTTGCCACCGGCGCCTCCGTCATGGTCTTCGCCGCCTACACCGTCATCGGCGTCTGGCAGTACGGCCAGTGGTGCGGCAACCCGCTGATCGCGGACAGCGCGTGTTACGAGGTACGCAATCCCCTTGACCTGGCAGTCGTCTCGGCAGCCCTGATGGGCGCGTGCTTCGGCTTCCTGTGGTGGAACACCTCGCCCGCCAAGATCTTCATGGGCGACACGGGGTCGCTCGCGCTCGGCGGCGCGCTGGCCGGTCTCGCGATCCTGTCGCGTACGGAGCTGCTGATCGCCATCCTCGGCGGCCTCTTCGTCCTCATCACCATGTCCGTCGTCATCCAGGTCGGCTCCTTCCGCCTCACCGGCAAACGCGTCTTCCGCATGGCGCCGTTGCAGCACCACTTCGAGCTCAAGGGCTGGGGCGAAGTCCTCGTCGTCGTCCGCTTCTGGATCATCCAAGGCATGTGCATGGCGGTAGGCCTGGGCCTCTTCTACGCGGGCTGGGTGGCGGCGAAGTGAATGCCGCTCCGCGGAGCTGCGCGTTCACCGGGGCTGCGCCCCGGACCCCGCCCTACGCCCTGACGGGCGTGGGCGGCAAGGCTGCGGTCGACCCCGGGTTGGGGGTGGCCCGTTCCGAGGCGGAACGGGCTGGCCCAACCCGGCCACCGGTGGATAGCCGCCGACGAAACGGCAACCAGGCACAGGGGGTGGCGGCGTGACCGCGACGCGACTTGACCTGGCAGGACGGCACGTCACCGTCGCAGGCCTGGGCGTGAGCGGCGTGCCTGCCGCCAAGGTCCTCCGGGACCTCGGGGCGCAGGTCACCGTCGTCGACGGTGCCGACCACGAGAAGGCCCGCGCCCAGGCGGCTGAGCTGCAAGCCCTTGGGATCACGGTCCGCCTTGGCGACGGCGCGACGCTGCCGGAGGGCACGGAGCTGATCGTCACGACCCCTGGGTGGAAGCCGAGCAGCCCGCTCTTCGCCGCGGCGGAAGCCGCCGGCGTGCCCGTCTGGGGCGACGTGGAGCTCGCCTGGCGCCTGCGCGACACCCCGTCGGGAAGGGCTCCGGCCCCCTGGCTGGCCGTCACCGGGACGAACGGCAAGACGACGACCGTCCAGATGCTGGCGAGCATCCTGCGGGCCGCAGGCCTGCGTACGGCGGCGGTCGGCAACATCGGCGTGTCACTCCTGGACGTGGTCCTCGGGGACGAGCCGTACGACGTGCTCGCGGTCGAGCTGTCCAGCTACCAGCTGCACTGGGCGCCCTCCATCCGCGCCCACTCCGCCGTCGTCCTCAATCTCGCGCCGGACCACCTGGACTGGCACGGCTCGATGGAGGCGTACGCGGCCGACAAGGGCCGGATCTACCAGGGCAACCAGGTCGCGTGCGTCTACAACGTCGCCGACCCGGCCACCGAAGCCCTCGTCCGTGAGGCGGACGTCGAAGAGGGCGCCCGGGCGATCGGGTTCACGCTGGGCAGCCCGCGGCCCTCCGAGTTCGGGGTCGTGGACGGCATCCTGCTCGACCGGGCCTTCGTCGAGGACCGGCAGAAGAACGCCCAGGAGCTGGCCGAGGTCTCCGACATCAACCCGCCGGCCCCGCACAACATCGCCAACGCCCTCGCCGCCGCAGCCCTGGCCCGCGCCTTCGGCGTGCCGCCGGCCGCCGTACGCGACGGTCTGCGGGCCTTCACGCCCGACGCCCACCGCATCGCGCACGTCGCCACCGTGAACGACGTCGCGTACGTGGACGACTCCAAGGCCACCAACACCCATGCCGCCGAGGCCTCGTTGGCGGCGTACGAGCCCGTCGTCTGGATCGCCGGGGGCCTCGCCAAGGGGGCCAGCTTCGACGACCTGGTGACGGGCGCCGCCAAGCGGCTGCGCGGCGTCGTGCTCATCGGCGCCGACCGCGCCCTCATCCGGGAAGCGCTCGCGCGACACGCGCCCGAGGTCCCGGTCGTCGACCTCGACCGCACCGACACTGGGGCGATGGCGGCGGCGGTCGCCGCAGCGGCCGGTCTCGCCCACCCCGGCGACACGGTCCTGCTGGCCCCGGCCTGTGCCTCGATGGACATGTTCGCGAACTACAACGTCCGCGGAGACGCCTTCGCCCAGGCCGTACGGGACTTGCCGACAGGCACGTAGGCATCAAGGAGGGACATGACGGCCGACGACCACGACGGCAGTCTCTTTTCCCGCGTCCGGGCTGTCGCGGGGGGAGCCGGGCAAGCCCTGCGCGATGCCCTGGTACCGAGATCCGTGCCCGGCTCCGTGCCGGCTGCCGCGGGCCTCGCCCTGCGGGAGCGCACCACGGCCCGCCCGTCACAGGCCTCCGTGCCCCGGCCGGGCGGCCGCCCACGGGCCCCGCACCCGCCCGGCGGGCCCCGCCGCCCCAGCGCCCTGCGCGGGGCCGTAGCGGCCTTCGAGAAGGCGAAGCGGGCCTGGGACCGCCCCCTGACGGCGTACTACGTGCTGCTCGGCAGCAGCCTGCTGATCACCGCGCTCGGCCTGGTGATGGTCTTCTCGGCCTCGCAGATCAAGGCCCTCGAATACGGCCTGCCGTCCACGTACTACTTCCGCAAGCAGCTCTTCGCCGCCTTCCTGGGCACCGGCCTGCTGATCACCGCCTCCCGACTCCCGGTCCGCCTGCACCGGGCCTTCGCGTATCCCCTGCTGCTGGGCTCGGCCTTCCTGATGTGCCTGGTCCAGGTGCCGGGGATAGGGGAGTCGGTCAACGGCAACCAGAACTGGCTCTATCTCGGCGGCCCCTTCCAGCTCCAGCCCAGCGAATTCGGCAAGCTCGCACTCGTCCTGTGGGGCGCGGACCTGCTGGCCCGCAAGGACGCCAAGAACCTGCTCGCCCAGTGGAAGCACATGCTGGTGCCGCTGGTCCCGGTCGCCTTCATGATCCTCGGCCTGATCATGCTCGGCGGCGACATGGGCACCGCCATCATCCTCACCGCGATCCTCTTCGGCCTGCTGTGGCTGGCCGGCGCCCCGACCAGGCTCTTCGCGGGCGTCCTCAGCGTCGCCGGCGTCATCGGCATCCTGCTCATCAAGACCAGCGGCAACCGCATGGACCGGCTCGCCTGCATCGGCGCGACCGAGGTGACTCCCGGTGGCGGCTGCTGGCAGGCCGTGCACGGGATCTACGCGCTCGCCTCCGGCGGATGGTTCGGTTCCGGTCTCGGCGCGAGTGTGGAAAAATGGGGCCAACTCCCCGAACCGCACACCGACTTCATCTTCGCCGTGACAGGGGAGGAACTGGGTCTGGCGGGGACGCTGTCGGTGCTCGCACTCTTCGCGGCTCTAGGCTATGCGGGTATCCGCGTGGCCGGTCGTACGGAGGACGCCTTCGTCAGGTTTGCCGCGGGAGGCGTGACGACGTGGATCACGGCCCAGGCCGTGGTCAACATCGGTGCGGTGCTCGGCCTGCTGCCGATCGCCGGAGTCCCGCTCCCGCTGTTCTCCTACGGGGGATCGGCTCTCCTGCCGACCATGTTCGCGATCGGGCTGCTGATCTGCTTCGCGAGAAGCGAGCCCGCGGCGCGAGCGGCACTGGCCGCGCGGGGACCCGGCTTCCTGACGGGAGCCACGAAACGGACGATGAGGCGGTTCGTCAGACGGCGGCCGTCCGGAGAGCGGTGAATTTCGGTGCATGTCGTACTCGCTGGTGGGGGGACCGCCGGCCACATCGAGCCCGCGCTCGCCCTCGCCGACGCCCTGCGCAGGCAGGACCCGACCGTGGGCATCACGGCGCTCGGCACGGAGCGCGGCCTGGAGACCCGACTGGTCCCGGAACGCGGCTACGACCTGGCACTCATCCCGGCTGTCCCACTGCCGCGCAGGCCCACGCCCGAGCTGATCACCGTCCCCGGGCGGCTGCGCGGCACGATCAAGGCCGCCGAGCAGATCCTCGAGCGTACGAAGGCCGACTGCGTCGTCGGCTTCGGCGGCTACGTGGCCCTGCCGGGGTATCTCGCGGCCAAGCGCCTCGGCGTGCCGATCGTCGTCCACGAGGCCAACGCCCGTCCGGGCCTCGCCAACAAGATCGGCTCCCGCTACGCCCACGCCGTCGCGGTCTCCACCCCCGACAGCAAGCTGCGCGACTCCCGCTACATCGGCATCCCGCTCCGCCGCTCCATCGCCACCCTCGACCGGGCCGCCGTCCGCCCCGAGGCCCGCGCCGCGTTCGGCCTCGACCCGAACCTGCCCACGCTGCTGGTCTCCGGCGGCTCCCAGGGCGCGCGCCGCCTCAACGAGGTCATCGCCACGGTCGCTCCGCGGCTGCAGCAGTCCGGCGTCCAGATCCTGCACGCCGTCGGCCCCAAGAACGAGCTCCCCCGGGCCGACAACATGCCCGGCATGCCGCAGTACCTGCCGGTGTCCTACCTGGACCGCATGGACCTCGCCTATGCCGCCGCCGACATGATGCTCTGCCGCGCCGGCGCCATGACCGTCGCCGAGCTCTCCGCGGTCGGCCTCCCCGCGGCGTACGTCCCGCTCCCCATCGGCAACGGCGAGCAGCGTCTCAACGCCCAGCCCGTCGTCAAGGCCGGCGGCGGCCTCCTCGTCGATGACGCCGAACTCACCCCCGAATGGGTCCTCTCCACCGTCCTCCCCGTCCTCACCGACCCCCACCGCCTCTACGAAATGTCCCGCGCCGCCGCGGAATTCGGCCGCCGCGACGCGGACGAGCTTCTCGTCGGCATGGTCTACGAAGCGGTGGCCGCGCGGCGCTGACCGCCCGGCCACGGACTGCCCCCAACCCACCGGTGTTCGGTGGGTTCCGGCACCAACGGCGCCGCGAAGCGCAAAATGGAGCCCGCCGACAGACACGCACCGCACTCCGGAGGGCCCCGTGGCCGCAACGACCACCGCCGAGCAGCAGCAAGCGGCCCCGCCGTCGGCGCCGGTACGGCGTCGGCGGGCCACCTTGGTGGTCCTGATCGCGGCGACCGTGCTGGTCGCGGGCGGCACGTGGTTGCTGTACGGCTCGTCCTGGCTGCGGGTCACGCAGGTGAAGGTAACCGGCACCAAGGTGCTGACGCCGGTCGAGGTGGAGGCGGCGGCAGCGGTGCCGCTGGGGGGTCCGCTGGCGTCGGCGGACACGGACGGGATCGCGAGCCGGCTGAGGAAGCGGCTGCCCCGGATCGACCATGTGGACGTGGAACGGTCATGGCCGCACACGATCGCGCTGAAAGTGACCGAGAGAACGCCCGCCGCCCTTCTCGAAAGTAACGGAAAGTACGTCGAAGTGGACGCGGGCGGAGTCCGCTTCGCCACCATCGACAGCGCCCCGAGCGGGGTCCCGCTGGTGGAATTGACGCCGGCTCATGGCGCCGGCTACCGCTATTTCGGGACAAAGACACTGCTGCGGGCGGCCGTGAAAGTGGCCGGTGAGCTCCCGGACGCCGTGCGCCGCCAGGCGCGGGTCGTCCGGGTCACTTCCTACGACGGCATCACCGTCCGGCTGTCGGGCGGGCGGACCGTCGTATGGGGGAGCGCGGAGAACGGCGCGGAGAAAGCCGCCGTGCTCACGGCACTGATGAAAGCGGCGAAAGGCGCGGATCAGTTCGACGTGAGCGCTCCCACTTCGCCTGCGGCGTCACGTAGTTGACCAAACCGTTGACGGGACCCGTACCCTGGTTGGTCCGGCAGGTGCGTGATCACATAGGGTCAAAAGAAAAACGGGAGGGTTCGGCGTGTTCGTTGAACGCGAACCGCTTGTCGATTTAGTGTCCTGTCCCAAAGAGAAACATGCGGGACAGGCACACTGGTAACCCTAAACCTCACGGTTAGGGTTCGGGTCGGCCGGCGTTGAACCGTCCCCGCCCCACAGGCATACGTAACTCGAGGCGAGAGGCCTTCGACGTGGCAGCACCGCAGAACTACCTCGCAGTCATCAAGGTCGTCGGCATCGGCGGCGGTGGCGTGAACGCCATCAACCGGATGATCGAGGTCGGTCTCAAGGGCGTCGAGTTCATCGCGATCAATACCGATGCGCAGGCCCTGCTGATGAGCGACGCCGACGTCAAGCTTGATGTCGGCCGTGAACTCACCCGTGGTCTGGGTGCCGGCGCGAACCCCGATGTCGGCCGAAAGGCCGCCGAGGACCACCGCGAGGAGATCGAAGAGGTGCTCAAGGGCGCCGACATGGTCTTCGTCACCGCGGGAGAGGGCGGCGGCACCGGCACCGGTGGCGCGCCCGTGGTCGCTCATATCGCTCGCTCGCTGGGCGCCCTGACGATCGGTGTGGTCACCCGGCCGTTCACCTTCGAGGGCCGCCGCCGCGCCAACCAGGCAGAGGACGGCATCGCGGGTCTCCGCGAGAACGTCGACACCCTCATCGTGATCCCCAACGACCGGCTCCTGTCGATCTCCGACCGTCAGGTCAGTGTGCTGGACGCCTTCCGGTCGGCGGACCAGGTCCTGCTGTCCGGCGTGCAGGGCATCACGGACCTGATCACCACCCCCGGCCTCATCAACCTCGACTTCGCCGATGTGAAGTCCGTGATGTCCGAGGCGGGTTCGGCCCTCATGGGCATCGGTTCCGCCCGCGGCGACGACAGGGCGGTCGCTGCCGCGGAGATGGCCATCTCCTCGCCCCTCCTGGAAGCCTCCATCGACGGCGCCCGGGGCGTCCTGCTCTCCATCTCCGGCGGCTCCGACCTCGGCCTGTTCGAGATCAACGAGTCGGCTCAGCTGGTGAGTGAGGCGGCCCACCCCGAGGCCAACATCATCTTCGGCGCGGTCATCGACGACGCGCTCGGCGACGAGGTCCGGGTCACCGTCATCGCGGCCGGCTTCGACGGCGGGCAGCCGCCGACCCGTAACCGCGACAAGGTGCTCGGCGCGTACAGCGGCCCCCGCGAGGACGGCTCGGCCTCCTCCGGTGCCCCGACCCCGCCCCGGATCGAGACCCCGCGCTCCACGTACAGCGGTCTCGGCAGCGTCACGCCTCGTGAGGAGGAGCCGGAGCCGGTCGCGGAGGTCGCCCCGGCCACCCCGATCACCCCGCAGGTTCCCCCGGCCCGTCCCTACCAGGACACCACGGCCGAGGAACTGGACGTCCCCGACTTCCTCAAGTAGACGCAGCAGCACGTGATAACGCAGAGCCACGCAGTACCGGGCGGCGCGCACTTCGCCTTCACCGACAGGTGGGGCGGGGTGAGCGCCGCTCCGTACGACAGCCTCAATCTCGGCGGCGCGGTCGGCGACGACCCCGCCTCGGTGCTGGCCAACCGCGAACTGGCCGCCCGCTCGCTGGGCCTCGATCCGGCGCAGGTCGTCTGGATGCACCAGGTGCACGGCAACGAGGTCGTGATGGTCGCCGCCCCCTGGGGTGACGGTCCGGTCCCGGAGGCCGACGCGGTGGTCACCACCCGGCCCGGTCTCGCCCTCGCTGTCCTCACCGCCGACTGTGTCCCGGTCCTGCTGGCCGATCCGGTCGCCGGGGTCGCCGCCGCCGCGCACGCCGGCCGCCCGGGTCTGGTCGCCGGGGTGGTGCCCGCCGCTGTGGAGGCCATGGTCGGACTCGGCGCCAGTCCGGAGCGGATCATCGCGGTCACCGGCCCGTCCGTCTGCGGCAGCTGCTACGAGGTGCCGGAGGCGATGCGCGACGAGGTCGCCACCGTCGTCCCGGAGTCCCGGGCGACCACCGGCTGGGGTACGCCGTCGGTGGATGTCGCGGTCGGCGTGCATGCCCAGCTCGCCCGGCTCGGTGTGCGGAACAGTGAGAAATCCGATATCTGCACGATGGAGTCCGGGGATCACTTCTCGTACCGCCGCGAGCGCAGCACAGGACGGCTCGCGGGATATGTCTGGTTGGATGGCGGCATCTCGTGACCGATCGAAGAACCGAACTCGCCCGGAATCTGGCCCGAGTTGAACAGCGGATCGCCGACGCGTGCGCGGCCGCGGGCCGGGACCGGAGCGAGGTGACCCTGATCGTGGTCACCAAGACCTACCCCGCCAGCGATGTGATGATCATCTCGGAACTCGGCGTGCGCCATGTCGCGGAGAACCGCGACCAGGACGCCGCCCCCAAGGCCGCCGCCTGCGCGGATCTGCCCCTGACCTGGCACTTTGTCGGCCAGTTGCAGACCAACAAGGTCCGTTCCGTGATCCGTTACGCCGATGTCGTGCACTCGGTCGACCGGCTGAAGCTGGTCGACGCCCTGTCGGCCGCCGTACTGAAGTCCGACCGCGCCGACCGCGAACTGGGCTGTCTGGTGCAGGTCGCCCTGGACGCCGAGGCCGGCGCGCAGGGCAGCCGGGGCGGAATCGCACCCGATGCCGTCGAAGGGATCGCCGAAGCGATCGCGGCGGCTCCGGCGCTGCGCCTTGACGGGGTGATGACGGTCGCACCGCTGGCCGGACCGTACGCGGGTCAACCCCGCGCCGCCTTCGATCGGCTGGCGGAAATCTCATCCTTGCTGCGCGCGACGCATCCGACTGCGAACATGGTCTCGGCAGGGATGAGTGCGGACCTAGAGGAAGCGGTGGCTGCCGGTGCGACACATGTACGCGTCGGTAGCGCGGTGCTCGGAGTCCGTCCCGGGCTCGGGTAACGTCACCAAACAAGTCGGACCACACCAAAAATATGGTCTTTCCCCGCTGAGAGGACGCAGAGCATGGCCGGCGCGATGCGCAAGATGGCGGTCTACCTCGGCCTCGTGGAGGACGACGGGTACGACGGCCCGGGCTTCGACCCGGACGACGAGTTCGAGCCGGAACCGGAGCCCGAGCGTCCCCGCCGCCCGCACCAGTCCCATCAGGCGACACAACAGGACGAACCCGCACGTATCGTGCATGCTCCCGCCCCGAGGGAACCACGAATCGCCCCAGTGGCATCTATCACACAAGAACGTCATAGCCTGGAGAAGAACGCACCGGTGATCATGCCTAAGGTCGTGTCCGAACGAGAGCCGTACCGGATCACGACGCTTCACCCCCGGACGTACAACGAAGCCCGTACGATCGGGGAACACTTCCGCGAGGGGACCCCGGTGATCATGAATCTGACGGAGATGGACGACACGGACGCGAAGCGTCTTGTCGACTTCGCCGCCGGTCTGGTCTTCGGCCTCCATGGCAGCATCGAGCGAGTGACACAAAAGGTGTTCCTGCTGTCGCCTGCTAACGTCGATGTCACGGCGGAGGACAAGGCCCGCATCGCCGAGGGCGGGTTCTTCAATCAGAGCTGATTTACGGAACCGCAGGAACCCGGCCGAAGGGCCACTGGACGAGCAAGGGAGTTGTCAGCGCGATGGACATCGCACTCCAGGTGCTGTGGATCGCGCTGATGTGTTTCCTGATTGTCCTGATTTTCCGATTGGTGATGGACTACGTCTTCCAGTTCGCCCGTTCGTGGCACCCTGGCAAGCCGATGGTGGTCGTGCTGGAAGCCACCTACACTGTCACCGATCCGCCGCTCAAGCTTCTGCGGCGGTTCATTCCGCCGCTGCGTCTCGGGGGCGTGGCGCTCGACCTGTCCTTCTTCGTATTGATGATCATCGTGTACATCCTGCTTACCGTCGTAGGGAGCTTGCGAGGATGACCGATGCGGGCTCCCGATATGCCGACGATCACGTTGAGGTGAAGAGATGCCGCTGACCCCCGAGGACGTTCGTAACAAGCAGTTCACGACCGTCCGCCTCCGAGAAGGCTATGACGAGGACGAGGTCGACGCCTTCCTCGACGAGGTCGAGGCGGAGCTGACAAGGCTCCTACGAGAAAACGAAGACCTGCGAGCCAAACTGGCCGCGGCCACCCGAGCCGCCGCCCAGAACCAGCAGCAGGGCATGCGCAAGCCCGAGCAGCAGGACGGCCGAGGCCCCGGCGCCCCCGTGCCTGCCGCCATATCAGGCCCGCAGCCGGTACCGCCGCAGCAGATGGGTCCGCCCCAGCTGCCCGGCGCCCCGCAGCTGCCTGCCGGCCCCAGCTCGATGCAGCAGGGCGGTCCCATGCAGCAGCAGGGCCCCGGCCCGATGCAGCAGGGCGGCCCCATGGGTCAGATGGGCCAGGGCCCGATGGGTCAGGGTCAGATGGGCCAAGGCCAGATGGGCCAGCAGATGGGCCAGGGCCAGCTCGGTCAGGGCCCCGGCCCGATGGGCCAGCACCCCATGCAGGGCGGCCCCACCATGGGCGGCCACCCCATGCAGCAGCAGGGCCCCGGCGGCGACAGTGCCGCGCGTGTGCTCTCGCTTGCCCAGCAGACCGCTGACCAGGCGATCGCGGAGGCCCGTTCCGAGGCCAACAAGATCGTCGGCGAGGCGCGCAGCCGCGCCGAGGGCCTTGAGCGGGACGCCCGTGCGAAGGCTGACGCCCTTGAGCGGGACGCGCAGGAGAAGCACCGCGTCGCGATGGGCTCCCTCGAGTCCGCGCGCGCCACGCTTGAGCGCAAGGTCGAGGACCTGCGCGGCTTCGAGCGCGAGTACCGGACGCGACTGAAGTCGTACCTGGAGAGCCAGCTCCGTCAGCTGGAGAACCAGGCCGACGACTCGCTCGCCCCGCCGCGTACGCCCGCCGCTGCCTCCCTGTCCTCCTCTGCGGGCATGGGCGGCGGCACCATGGGTGGCGGCATGGCCTCCGCCGGTGCGGGTGCCATGGGTCACACCAGCGGTGCCGGCCAGTCCTACGGCGGCCAGGGCATGGGCGGCCACAACGGCCCCAGCCCGACCTACGGTGGCCAGCAGCAGATGTCGCCCGCGATGACCCAGCCCATGGCTCCGGTCCGCCCGCAGGCGCCCCAGCCGCTGCAGCAGGCGCCCACGCCGATGCGTGGCTTCCTGATCGACGAGGACGACAACTAGTCGTCGGTCCCACCCGCACCACACAGGGCCGGGCCCCCGAGGAATCGCTTCCTCAGGGGCCCGGCCCTTTTGTCGTCCGCGGCGTTTGTCGTCCCCGGGGCACCGTCGTCAGTGCGGAGCGCAGGGTCTCCAGGAGCCTGTGCTCGACGTTCTCGCCGGAGGTGTGCGCCTGCACCCTCACGCCCAGGTCGTCGGCGGGCCGGCCGTAGCAGTCGGCGATCAGGCCCGCAGGCTGCGTACGATCTCCAACCGGGGGGCCGCCTTGCCGTGCTTCCCTCCTGATCTCGTCGGCATCGGATGACGCCGCGAGTTTCTGTCGTCCGATGCCTTCTTGGCGCAGTGTGACAGGCACAGGCAGGCCGCCGCGATCGTCTTCCTCGCCTCGGACGCCGCCGGCGACATCACCGGTGTGATCCTGCCCGTGGACAACGGCTGGTCGGCTGTCCGACGGCCCGCTTTCGTGTCTGGGCCACGGGTTTACGCGCGGAGATGTAATTGCACTTTGCAGGGTGTGGATTTCGATGTGTTCCCGGCAGTGCTCCGCACCGTATTCCGATGATCTTTTTTCGGGGGTCCGGCCAGGCGATCTTGGGTAGCGATGTGACCGACAGTGACTGCAACTTGGCCTGGTTTAGCCGGACTTGGCGCAAACCGAGCGGTAGCTTTCTTACGGGGCGTCGGGAAAAGTGGGAATTACCGACGATGTTGTTGGCGTATCAGGGAATCGCTCCGGTACTGTCCCGGAACATGAGAAAGGCCCTGGCCAAGGTTTGGCGACCGCCAGGGCCCTACCTCATGCAATTGTCCACAGAACAGAGGACGTTGAGATGATCCCTGATCCGTGCCCGGGCAGTCGGCCGTGGTGGCCGCCGCTCGGAGCTTCCGACCGTAACATGCCGTCGTTGCGGGCAGCCGAAACCTGCTCCACGCTGAAATTTTCAGGTGACGTGCGGCTCGGTTTCTTCCTGGCGGTGATCGTTTACCCGCTGATTCTGATCCAGCAGCCCTCGGCGGCGCCGGAGTTGCTGTCCGTGGCCGTGATCCTCGGCGGTATGGCGAATCGTTCCCGTCTGCGCCTGCGCTGGCACCGGCGCGCCTGAACGCCCCGCGGGCGGGACCGCGCGGTCCCGCCCGCTCCGTCGGAACTCCCCACCAGCGCGAGGACATTCACCCACCCATGGCGCGTCGTACCGCGGTCTGCGAGATCTGCATGACCTCCTTCACCCCTGACAAGCCCCTCGGACGTCTTCCGCGGCGCTGTTCGCAGTCCTCCTGCCGCCGTGCGGCCGGTCCTTCCGACGACCACGCCGTCCATGACGACTGGGGCCGGCGCTTCACGGACGACCTGGTCAGCCTGGCCGTACGCATGCGGCAGCAGGCCGACGCCGACACCACGGCGGAGGACTCCGTCGCCCTGCTGGAGCAGGTGGCCGAACTGCGGGACCTCACCGAATACCTGACCCGGGTCGCCATCTTCAAGGCCCGGACGCGACACGCCATCAGCTGGGGGGACATCGGGCGCATCCTCAAGCTCGACGGGAAGACCGTCTCCAAGCGCTGGGCACCGGGCAACACGCTGTCGAAGGTGTACCACCGGCTCGGCGGTGGCGCCCCGGCGGACGACGCCACCGCACGAGCCGTCCCGCACCCGGGTCCTGACCCCGCGACAGTCGCCGACTCCGTGCCGCCGGCCACCGACGCGCCGGTCCCCAGGTACTTTCTGCGCGCGTCGCAGGCTCCCCCGACCGGCTGGTGGCCACCGCCCTCCTGGCCCACCTGGCCCGCCGCCGTGTGGCCCTCGGCGTCCGTCAAGGACCCCCAGCCGGACCGGACCGGGCGATGACCACGATGGCCGCCATGAATCCGAGCCCGCCACTGGCGCTGCCGGACACCTTCCTCGCCTTCCACACGCTGCGCTGGATCCCCTACCTGCGCTACGCCTGCCAGCGGCTGGACTCGGCCGATATCGCCGACCAGGCCGTACGCGAGACGTTCGGGGATCTGGCCATCACCTGGCCCCAGGTGCTGGGCGGCCCCAACCCGCCCGCCCACGCCTGGCGGCTGCTCAACAACCGCATACGCCGCCACGCGGCCGGCACCGGTACGCGCCGGTGCCGGCTGGCCGGGCCGGACGACGACATCACGGTGCTGCACTATCTCCAGTGCCCGCCCGAGCAGATCGCCGACCTCACCGGCATGAACGCCAGGACGGTCCGGGCCCTCCTCGCCCGGCGCTGCGGGTGAGGAGGGCTGTGGGCCTTACCGCTTGCGCAGGCGGAACGTCAGGCCCAGGGCCTCGTCCGTGAACGCGGCGCCGTAGGAGTCGTCAGCCTCGCCCTCCGCGAAGTCGGTCGCGAGGACCTCGTCGGCGACGAGCCCGGAGTGCTCGCCAAGGGCGGAGGAGAGCTCCGCGTCGGCCGACTGCCAGCGCAGGGCGATGCGGTCGGCGACGTCGAGGCCGGAGTTCTTGCGGGCCTCCTGGATGAGACGGATGGCGTCGCGGGCGAGGCCGGCACGGCGCAGCTCCGGCGTGATCTCCAGGTCGAGGGCGACCGTCGCACCCGAGTCGGAGGCGACGGACCAGCCCTCGCGCGGGGTCTCGGTGATGATGACCTCGTCCGGGGAGAGGGCCACCGCCTCGCCGTCCACGTCGACCGAGGCCGTGCCGTCGCGCAGGGCGGCCGAGAGGGCCGCGGCGTCGGCGCCGGCGATGGACTTGGCGACGGCCTGGACGCCCTTGCCGAAGCGCTTGCCCAGGGCGCGGAAGTTGGCCTTGGCCGTGGTGTCGACCAGGGAGCCGCCGACCTCGCTCAGCGAGGCGAGCCCGGCCACGTTCAGCTCTTCCGCGATCTGGGCGCGCAGCTCGTCACCCAGCGCCTCGAAGCCGGTGGCCGCGACCAGGGCACGGGACAGCGGCTGGCGGGTCTTGACGCCGGACTCGGCCCGCGTGGCACGGCCCAGCTCGACCAGCCTCCGTACGAGCGCCATCTGCTCGGACAGCGTCGGGTCGATCAGGTCCGGGTCGGCGGCCGGCCAGTCGGCGAGGTGTACGGACCCGGGGGCGGCCGGGTCGACGGGCACGACCAGGTCCTGCCACACGCGCTCGGTGATGAACGGCACCAGCGGCGCCATGAGCCGGCTGACGGTCTCGACCACGTCGTGCAGGGTGCGCAGCGCCGCCGCGTCGCCCTGCCAGAAGCGGCGCCGCGAGCGCCGCACGTACCAGTTGGACAGGTCGTCGACGAAGGCGGACAGCAGCTTGCCGGCGCGCTGGGTGTCGTAGGACTCCAGAGACTCCGTCACATCCCGTACGAGCGCGTGCAGTTCGCCGAGCAGCCAGCGGTCGATCAGCGGGCGGTCCAGGCGGGCCGGGTCGGTGTCGCCGGGGGCCCAACCGGCCGTACGGGCGTAGAGGGCCTGGAAGGCGACGGTGTTCCAGTACGTGAGGAGCGTCTTGCGGACGACCTCCTGGATGGTGCCGTGGCCGACCCGCCGCGCGGCCCAGGGGGAGCCGCCGGCGGCCATGAACCACCGCACGGCGTCGGCGCCGTGCTGGTCCATCAGCGGGATGGGCTGGAGGATGTTGCCGAGGTGCTTGGACATCTTCCAGCCGTCCTCGGCGAGGATGTGGCCGAGGCAGACGACGTTCTCGTACGCGTTGCGGTCGAAGACCAGCGTGCCGACGGCCATGAGCGTGTAGAACCAGCCGCGGGTCTGGTCGATCGCCTCGGAGATGAACTGCGCGGGATAGGTGCGCTCGAAGACCTCCTTGTTGCGGTACGGGTAGCCCCACTGCGCGAACGGCATGGACCCGGAGTCGTACCAGGCGTCGATGACCTCGGGGACGCGGGTGGCCGTGGCCGAGCAGCCGGACTCGGAGCAGTCGAAGGTGACCGCGTCGATGTACGGGCGGTGCGGGTCCAGGCCGGCCTGGTCGGTGCCGGTGAGGTCGGAGAGCTCGCTGAGGGAGCCGACGCAGGTGAGGTGGCCCTCGGTGCAGCGCCAGATGGGCAGCGGGGTGCCCCAGTAGCGGTTGCGGGACAGGGCCCAGTCGACGTTGTTGTTCAGCCAGTCGCCGAAGCGGCCGTGCTTGACCGACTCGGGGTACCAGTTGGTGCGCTCGTTCTCGCGCAGCAGGGCGTCCTTGACGGCGGTGGTGCGTACGTACCAGGACGGCTGCGCGTAGTAGAGCAGCGCGGTGTGGCAGCGCCAGCAGTGCGGGTAGCTGTGCTCGTACGGAACGTGGCGGAAGAGCAGCCCGCGCTCCTGGAGGTCGGCGACCAGCTTCTCGTCGGCCTTCTTGAAGAAGACACCGCCGACCAGGGGCACCTCCTCCTTGAAGGTGCCGTCGGGGCGGACCGGGTTGACCACCGGCAGCCCGTACGCGCGGCAGACCTTCAGGTCGTCCTCACCGAAGGCGGGGGACTGGTGGACCAGACCGGTGCCGTCCTCCGTGGTGACGTACTCGGCGTTGACGACGTAGTGCGCGTCCGGGATCTCCACGAGGTCGAAGGGCCGCCGGTACGTCCAGCGCTCCATCTCGCGGCCGGTGAAGGACTGCCCGGTGGCCTCCCAGCCTTCCCCGAGCGCCTTGCCGAGCAGTGGCTCCGCGACGACCAGCTTCTCCTCGCCGTTCGTGGCGACGACGTAACGGACGTCGGGGTGCGCGGCGACGGCGGTGTTGGAGACCAGGGTCCAGGGGGTCGTCGTCCAGACCAGCAGCGCGGCCTCGCCCGCGAGGGGGCCGGAGGTCAGCGGGAAGCGGACGAAGACGGAGGGGTCGATGATCGTCTCGTAGCCCTGCGCGAGCTCGTGGTCCGACAGGCCCGTCTCGTCGCGCGGACACCAGGGCGCGACGCGGTGGTCCTGGACCAGCAGGCCCTTGTCGAAGATCTGCTTCAGCGACCACCAGACCGACTCGATGTAGCCCGGGTCCATGGTCCGGTACGCGTCGTCCAGGTCCACCCAGTAGCCCATGCGGGTGGTCAGCTCGGTGAAGGCGTCGGTGTGCCGGGTCACGGACTCGCGGCACTTCGCGTTGAACTCCGCGATGCCGTACGCCTCGATGTCCTTCTTGCCGGAGAAGCCCAGCTCCTTCTCGACCGCCAGCTCCACGGGCAGGCCGTGGCAGTCCCAGCCGGCCTTACGGGTCACATGGTTGCCCTGCATGGTCTTGAAGCGCGGGAACACGTCCTTGAAGACGCGGGCCTCGATGTGGTGGGCGCCCGGCATGCCGTTGGCGGTGGGCGGGCCCTCGTAGAAGACCCACTCGGGCTTGCCCTCACTCTGCTCCAGGGAGCGCGCGAAGATCTTGTTCTCCTGCCAGAACGCGAGCACCTCGTGCTCCAGCGCGGGCAGGTCGACCTGGGCGGGGACCTGGCGGTACTGCGTCATCGGATTCTGCCTCCGGCGGACATGTCATTTCCGTCCGGAGGGACGAAAGCCACACGCTGTGCGCGCTGCTTCCGCGGTACCACCCTCCTTGACCGCGGACGGGTCCGTCCGCAGCCCCCTCATTGGGGTCGCGCTGCCGGTTCTACTCGCCCTCGCGGGCTTTCCTCCGGCGGCTCCGGGGTGATCTTCACGTCGCGCACACCCCCGGGCTTCCACCGTCCCCGGGTCGCTACTGGCTGCGTGCGGCGCTACTCGTCCCCTTCGACGCCTTTCGCTTCGCCCAGTGTACGGGGCCCGGGGGCGCGCCGTCGGCAGGTTTCCGGGTGGGCGGGGCGTGACCCGAATGGCCCGGTCAGCTTCGCCCTACCCGGAAGAACCGGAATACCTGGCGGTCAGCTGGGCACAACGGTTGCAGACCTCCTCCCGATCCGGGCATGGCGGGCGAATCCGGCGGCGAGCCCCGTTGCCGCGGCTCCGGAGTCGATTTATCGTTCCGGCACGATTCGCGCGCAAGATCACCATATGTGAAGGGGCCGCGTCCATGGTGGCGAAGAGAACGGCTGCGCCGGGCAGACCGGTAAGCGGTGCGGCCAAGAAGGCCGCCCCTGCGAAGGCGGCCAAGCAGGCGGCCAAGAAGACGGCGGCCAAGAAATCCGCGACCACGAAAACCGCGACGACCAAGAAGGCCACGGCGAAGAAGACCGCGCCCAGGAAGGCCGCGGTGAAGAAGACGGTGGCCACCAAAACCGTGGCCAAGACAACGGTGGCGACGAAGGCCGTGCCCAAGACGGCGGCGACGAAGACGCCGGCGAAAACGACCGCGGCGAAGAAGACCGCCGCGAAGAAGAGCCCGGCGGCCGCTGCCAAGGGCCGCGCTGCCGCGAAGCCGCCCACACCGGCTCCGGCGTCCGGCAAGGCAACCCCGGTCAAGAAGGCCGCGTCCGCCAAGAAGGCGGCTCCGGCCACCCGCAAGGCCTCGGAACCGGTGAAACCCATGAAACCGGCGAAGAAGAGGGCGGCATCCGCCGTCAAGGCAGCGAAGTCCACGAAGACGGGAGCCCAGAAGGTGGTTGCTAAGAAGACCGCGGCCGGGACGGCCGTGCCCAAGGCGACAGCCGTGCCCACGCCCCGCATCGCGGTGCCCGGGGAACTGCCCGTACGGCCGGGCGAGGATCCGTGGACCGCGGAGGAGGTCGACGAGGCGCGCACCGAGCTGCTCGCCGAGGGGACCCGGCTCCGGGCCGAGATCGCGACCTCGGAGGCCGCGGTCGCCGGGCTGCTGCGCGACTCCGGCGACGGAGCCGGTGACGACCAGGCGGACACCGGTACGAAGAACATCACGCGCGAGCACGAGATGTCGCTGGCCGCCAACGCCCGCGAGATGCTGGCCCAGACCGAGCACGCACTGGACCGGCTGGACACGGGCACGTACGGCCTGTGCGAGTCGTGCGGCAACCCCATCGGCAAGGCCAGGATGCAGGCCTTCCCCCGGGCCACGCTGTGCATGGACTGCAAGCAGAAGCAGGAACGCCGCTGACCCACCGCCGAGCCGTACGCCTGTGCCGTAACGTAACCTCGTCCTCGTCAGGAAGGGACGTACGTACATGGCGAACGCGGAGCCCACCATCGGTACGCAGCAGGACGAGGCCACGGCCGAGCCCACCCGCAAGGGCTCGCGTCGGATCGCCGTGCTGCTCGGCGTGGCGGCGCTGGCGTACGCTCTGGACCTGGTCAGCAAGATCTGGGTCGTGACCAGCCTCGAAGGGCATGCGCCGATCGACGTCTTCGGCCAGTACCTGCGCCTGGAGGCGATTCGCAACGCCGGCGCGGCCTTCGGCTTCGGCCAGGGGATGACGATCGTCTTCACGATCATCGCGACCAGCGTGATCTTCGTGATCGCGCGGATCGCCCGCAAGCTCTACAGCGTGCCCTGGGCGATCGCGCTCGGCCTGCTGCTCGGCGGCGCCTTCGGCAACCTCACGGACCGGGTCTTCCGTGCTCCGGGCTTCCTGGAGGGGCATGTGGTGGACTTCATCGCGCCCGCCCACTTCGCGGTCTTCAACCTGGCCGACTCGGCGATCGTCTGTGGCGGCATCCTGATCGTGCTGCTGTCCTTCAAGGGCCTGGACCCGGACGGCACCGTCCACAAGGACTGAGTACCGCGCCGAGTCCGTCATACTCGATCGGGTGAGCACCCTTCCCCAGAGCACCCCCGAGATCCGCACCCTGCCCGTACCCGACGGCCTCGAAGGCGAGCGGGTCGACGCCGCCATCGCCCGTATGTTCGGATTCTCGCGGACCAAGGCGGCCGAGCTGGCCGCCGCCGGGAAGGTCACCATCGACGGCAGCGCCGCCGGCAAGTCCGACCGCGTCAGCGGCGGCGCCTGGCTCGAGGTCGAGCTGCCCGCCCCGCCGCGCCCGGTCGAGATCGTCGCCGAGCCGGTGCCGGGCATGAAGATCGTGTACGAGGACGATCACGTCGTCGTCATCGACAAGCCGGTCGGCGTCGCCGCCCACCCCAGCCCCGGCTGGACCGGCACCACCGTCATCGGCGGCCTGGCCGCCGCGGGCTACCGCATCTCCACGTCGGGTGCGGCCGAGCGCCAGGGCATCGTGCACCGGCTGGACGTCGGCACGTCCGGGCTGATGGTCGTGGCCAAGTCGGAGATCGCGTACACCCTGCTCAAGCAGCAGTTCCGCGAGCGGACCGTGGACAAGCGCTACCACGCGCTCGTGCAGGGCCACCCGGACCCGATGAGCGGCACCATCGACGCGCCGATCGGCCGCCACCCCACCCACGACTACAAGTGGGCCGTCGTCGCCGACGGCAAGGCCAGCGTCACCCACTACGACCTGGTCGAGGCCTTCCGCGCGGCCTCGCTGCTCGACATCAAGCTCGAGACCGGCCGCACCCACCAGATCCGCGTCCACATGTCCGCCCACCGCCACCCCTGCGTCGGCGACCTCACCTACGGCGCCGACCCCACGCTCGCCAAGCGGCTCGGGCTCACCCGGCAGTGGCTGCACGCCGTCCGGCTCGGCTTCGAGCACCCCGAGGACGGCCGCTGGGTGGAGTTCGAGAGCGACTACCCGGACGACCTGCAGCACGCCCTCGACACGGTCCGGAGCGACAGTGCCTGAGCCCGAGCCCGAGCCCGAGCCCGAGCCCGGGCCTGGGCCTGGGTCTGGGCTGTACGACGTGCGGGTCGCCGAGACCCCGGCCGACCTGGCGGCGTGCTTCGCCGTACGGCGTGAGGTCTTCGTCGACGAGCAGAAGGTCCCCGCCGAGCTCGAGATCGACCAGAACGACGAGCCCGGCGCCAAGGCCGTCCACGTCCTTGCGACCGGCCCCGACGGCCCCCTCGGCGCCGGACGCCTCCTCCTCGGCGACGACGGCGTCGGCACCCTCGGCCGCCTCGCCGTCACCCGCGCCGCCCGCGGCCTCGGCCTCGGCGCCGCCCTGGTCCGCGCCATCGAGAACGAGGCCCGCCGCATCGGCCTCTCGGCCGTCGAGCTGCACTCGCAGACGCACGCGGTGCGCTTCTACGAACGGCTGGGATACGTGGCGTACGGCCCGGAGTACGAAGAGGCGGGCATCGCGCACCAGTCGATGCGGCGCGCTTTGAGCTAGTGCCGCGCCCGGCGAGGGTGCGCACCGCGAAGGTGGTGGCCGGGGCCGCGTCGGCGTCTGAACGTTCTCCTACAACCCGGATGAGCCCCCGGCAGGGCCGCCGCCAACCGGTCGGCGCGCCGTGGGCGCGTGGCAGGCTGTTCGGCGTGGATCAACTCGCGCTCTTCTTCGCCCTGATGCTGGCGGCGATCGTGATGGTGCCCCTGGGGGACCGGCTCGGGCTGCCGACGCCGGTGCTGATGACGCTGCTCGGGATGGCGATGGCGCTGCTGCCGTTCGTCCCGAACGTGGCGATCAACCCGGACCTCATCCTGCCGCTGGTGCTGCCGCCGCTGCTCTACGCCGCCGTACAGCGCACGTCGTGGCGGCAGTTCGCCGCCAACAAGCGGCCGATCTTCCTGCTCGCCGTGGCTCTGGTCTTCATCACCATGGCGGCCGTCGCCGCCGTGGCCCGCTCGGTCGTGCCGGGCATCACGCTCGCCGCGGCGGTCGCGCTCGGGGCGCTGGTCGCGCCGCCCGATCCGGTCGCGGCGACGGCGGTGGCGGGGAAGCTGGGGCTGCCGCGCCGGTTGATCTCGATCCTGGAGGGCGAGGGACTGTTCAACGACGTCACGGCGATCGTGCTCTACAACGTGGCGATCGCGGCCGTCGTCACCGGCAGCTTCTCCTGGCCGAAAGCCCTCGGCGAGCTGGTCCTGTCGGCGGTCGTCGCGGTCGCCGTCGGCGTGGTGCTGGGCTGGGCCGCGGGCAAGCTCATGGGCCTGGTCGACGATCCCACGCTGCAGATCGGCCTGACGCTGCTGGTCCCCTTCGCCTCGTACGCGATCGCCGACACCGCGCACGGTTCCGGTGTGCTCGCCGTGCTGACCACGGCGCTCTTCCTGGCCGAACACGTCGCCGACGCCGACGACGTGACGGGCCGACTGGCCGGCGGCACCTTCTGGGAGGTCGTCGACACGCTCGTCACCGGGGTCGCCTTCGGCCTGATCGGGCTGGAGCTGCACAAAGTCCTCGGCGTCGGCTCCGGCCGCTGGGGCACGATGGTCGCCCACGCGGGACTGGTCGTCGCCGTGGTCATCGGCGTACGACTGCTGTGGCTGCTGCCGGCCGCGTACCTCGCCAAGCGCATGCACCGCCGGCGGGACCTGGACGAGGACATCCCGATGAGCTGGCGGGAGACCGCCGTCATGTGGTGGGCCGGCATGCGCGGCGTGGCCTCCATCGCGCTCGCGCTGGCCATTCCGCTCCGTACGGACGCCGGCAGCGCCTTCCCGGCCCGCGACGAGGTGCTTTTCATCGCCTTCAGCGTCGTCCTGAGCACGCTGGTCCTGCAGGGCCTCACCCTGCCCTGGATCGTGAAGCGGCTCGGCGTCAGCAGCGACATCGAGGCGGAGCACGACCTGGAACGGATGCTCGCGCTGCGGGCCATGATGGCCGCCAAGCACCGCCTGAAGGAGATCGAGCAGGTGGAGGAACTGCCGGAGGAACTTGCCGAGCAGCTGCAGCGGCGGGCGGTGGACGTCGGCGTACGGATCTGTCCCGACATCCTGTCCGAGGAGCGGCGCGAGACCCACAAGAAGCGGGTCGGGCGGATCAAGACCGTTCAGCGGATCCAGGGCGAGATGCTGTCCGCCGCCCGGCACGAGGTGCTGTCGGCCCGGAGCGAGCCGGGATACGACCCGGAGATCGTCGACCGGGTGCTGCGACAGCTCGACCTGCGCAGCCTGCGGGGGACCGCTCCGCGCAGCGGGAGCACGAACACGCACCCGTAGGAGCCGGTGCTCAGTGGGAGCCGGGGCCCGGGCCCATGTACTCGGAGTTGGGGGCGGCCTGCTTACGGATGGGGGCCTCCGCGAGGCCGGGCGCGGGGGCGGTGTTGATGCGGGGGAGGGCGTAGGGGTGCTCGCGGCGGAGCCATTCGATGAGCTGCTCGCGGATGATGCAGCGTACGTTCCAGATGTCGTCGGCGTCCTTGGCCGTGGCCAGGGCGCGGACCTGGATGGTGGAGGGCGTGGTGTCGGTGACGACGAGGCCCCAGGCGCGGCCGTCCCACTGCTCGCACTCCTTGAGGACCTGGTGGAGGCGTTCACGCATCAGGTCGATCGGGGTGGCGTGGTCGAGGTGGAAGAAGACGGTGCCGGTCATGCGGGGGTTGCCGCGTGACCAGTTCTCGAAGGGCTTGCTGGTGAAGTACGAGACCGGCATGGTGATGCGCCGCTCGTCCCAGGTGTTCACGACCAGATAGGTCAGCGTGATCTCCTCGACCTTCCCCCACTCGCCCTCGACGACCACCACGTCGCCGATCCGCACCACGTCGCCGAAGGCGATCTGCAGCCCGGCGAAGAGATTCGACAGCGTCGACTGGGCCGCGACACCGGCGACGACGCCGATCACACCCGCCGAGGCCAGCATGGACGTACCGACCGTCCGCATCGCGGGGAAGGTCAGCAGCATCGCCGCCACCGCCACCACCCCGACGATCGCGGACACCACCCGCTGGATGAGCGTCACCTGCGTACGGACCCGCCGCACCCGCGCCGGGTCGTGGGTACTGGACGCGTACCGCGAGTACGTGGCCTCCACGACGGCCACCGCCACCCGCACCACCAGCCAGGCGCAGGCCCCGATCAGCACCAGGGTCAGTGCCTGCCCGATGGCCGCGTCGTGGCGGCGGCCGAGATGCGCGGCCTCGTAGGAGCCCCGCAACAGCGCGGCCAGGAGCGCCAGTTGAAGTGGCAGCCGACACCGGCGCAGCAGGTCCCACAGTGGCGTCTCGGGGTGCCGGGCGTCGACACGGCGCAGCGCCATGTCGACCACCCAGCCCACGGCGAGGGTCAGGACAACGGCGCCACCGGCCACGATGATCGGGCGGATGACGTTCTCCATGCTTTGAACGGTAGCTGGCACCATGGTCGCGTACCCGACCCCGAGCGAAGGCAGACCCGTGAATATCGTCCTCTTCCACTCGGCCTACGGCTTGCGTCCGGCCGTGCACGCCGCCGCCGACCGGCTGCGAGCGGCCGGTCACGAGGTGCACGTGCCCGACCTCTACGACGGCCGTACCACCGAGAGCCTGGAGGAGGGCCTGGCCATCCGGGAGGAGATCGGCCGCGACGAACTCCTCATGCGCGCCGTCACCGTCTCCGGACCCCTCTCCGAGCACGGCCTGGTCTACGCCGGCTTCTCCCTCGGCGGCTCCATCGCCCAGAACCTCGCCCTCGCCGACTCCAAGGCCCGCGGCCTGCTCCTCCTCCACGGCACCTCCGACCTCGCCGACGACGCCACCGCCCCCGGCCTCCCCGTCCAGCTCCACGTCGCCGACCCCGACCCCTTCGAGTCCGACGACTGGCTCAACGCCTGGTACCTCCGGATGCGCAAAGCCGGCGCCGACGTCGAAGTCCACCGCTACCGCGGCGCCGGCCACCTCTACACCGACCCCGCCCTCGACGACCACGACCCGGACGCCACCGAACGGACCTGGGCCATCGCCCTCGACTTCCTGGCCGACCTGGCCGACCTGGACGCCGAGTAGAACGGCAGCCGCCTCCAACTCGTCGAGACGCTGGAGGCGGCAGCCCACACTGCGGATATCCACCGCGCCCTCCCCCAACTCGCCGTCTGGGCCCAAACTCAGCGGGCGGCCGCGCTGTCGATCCAGGCGACGACGGCGTTGACCGTGGCGTCGTCGAGCCGCTGCGCGATGGTGTGCACCGCGGAGCTGTCCCCCGGCAGCGGGGGCACCCCCGCCGAAATGAGCGCGGCATGGAGCTCGACCCAGCGCGCGTCGATGGCGGACAGGGCATGGGGCACGCTCGCGGCGGCGGCCGCGGGCGCGGCGAGGTAGTAGTCGCCGCCGACTGACTGCAGTGGAGTGGAGAGAAGGCTCATGGTGTTTCCTCTCGGATCTCGGGCCACGTCGCCCGGACTTGCCGAACAGGACAACCCCCGGCGTCCCGCCGGTTGCGTCCCGGCCCCCGGCTTCACTCGTCCGGCCGCGTCGCGGCCCGCGGAGAGCCCAACTCCATGATCAGTACACCGGGAAGTGACCGTCCTCGCACCGCGATGCGCACCGCGCAAGTGCGCATGAGGGAGGTAGCCGCACAATGTGGCTGACCAGCATGGACGGTTGATGAGCTTAGGGCCTCCGGAGTACTCCTACGATCGATAGAGAGGCGCAATCAAGAGGCCGGCTCATCAGCTCGATTCGCGCCTCCATCGCCGTCTCCGTGGCGGTTTCGCCTTTCTTCCAACTCAACCGCATATACGGCGCTCAGGTCCCCATACAGGACTGACGCCCATCTAAGGCTCTTCCACCAAGGCGCCTCGGGGGTCAGTCCTAGGGCATGTAACATGCGGCGCCGCACCGGCCGAGGCCAGTGTCGCCAGCCTTCAGAGACGTCGTCGCTGGTCAACCAGCGAATAATCTTGGCTTCTCGATTTGATCCAAGCCGCACCCACTCAATGGGTGCGCCAACCATTATGGATAGGACGCCATCGGAGTTGGCTGTACCGCGGGATTCAGAGAATTGACCGCAGAACCGTGCACCCCCACTCAGCATCCACATATGGAAGTTACCGTGGCCGCCCTCGCCGCGTATTCTCCAGTAGTGCCCATCCAGAACGGAATCTTCATGCATCCGACCGCTCGACGTCCACACCCTCTCGTAATAGAATCGATGAACCCTCCACGATCGACCTTCGAATTCCCTTCCGGCGTGTCGCAACTTCAGGAGTTCGATGGACCAGGGCAGATCTTCTGATCCATCAAGGCTCCAGAGAGAGTGTTCACGTTCTTCTTGTGGCCCCCATTCGACTCCGCGTGTTGGCAACTCCGTGGGCTCTGAAATTACCCTCCTGCTCGGCGGGTACGTTATTTGCCACCACCAACCGTACAGAAAGCCGCGTCGTCCACGAAAGTACTTGGCGCAAATTCCCACCCCAGCCGTGAGCGCCGTCGCCAATATACTGGAGATCACTCCGATACTCAGAGCATTCACCCGGGCCACACTCTCTGTGAGTCGATACGGACACACTGCTCTAACTAACCACTACGCGTTCCAGCTTTCTGTAACCGGTCGAACGAGAGGCGCGATGCATCAATGTGGAATTGCTCCAGATGACAACATCGCCCGATTTCCAGTGATGAGCGTACGCATTATGCCCCCCGGTGACCACTTCGGTTTGGGAGCGTACATAACGCAGCACGGATTCACTGGCGTCAAAGTCGCCATCGAGGCGAGCACTATCCGCACACAGCTGACTCAAGTACAGACCGCATTTTCCAGAAAATGGATCCTCTCGGATCAATGGATGCCATGAATCCGGAAATCGAGACACTGCAGCTGCGCGATCACTGGCCGAGTAGGAGTCCCTTTGAAGGTTCCGATGATAGAAAGAGTAGGAATGTCGCACCTGAACCTTTAGCGCGTACTCAAGTTCTTTTCTATCGAGAGCATTGTATGCCGACCGCGTGCTGACGAACTCAGTTGCCCCGCCTTCCTTCGCAACGAAACGAGAGCACAGGAGCGTAGCTGTTGGAGGATCGGCCAGAAAGGACCTATCTGAGTGCCAGTACGAACTAGAAGGCTTACGGGTGTCACCATTCCCGTCAGATTCAACGCGCTCGATGATCTGGATAGTATCGTGCGCTACATGTGCCGTATCGATCGGCAAGGTGGGGGAAGGTGTGCCAAAGACCTCGGCTAGACCGAGGAATTGTGGCGAAGAGAATTCTACGCAGTCTCGAATTACAACGATCTGCTGCTCACCCAGAAGTCGACGGAGTTCAATTCTGTACTCGGGATCGTGTATCCTCTTTGCGGAAAAGTTGGTAATCACGGCAGGTTCAAGCTTGTAGTCACTGGTATCACCTGACATGAACTCTCCTTCCGTGCCGTCCACTTGAGGAAAATACCCAATCACGAACTTCGGTTGCGCCAGAAATGATTCCACCTCTGTCGAATCGATCAGCCGTTCCCGCACATCAAACTTCCAACGTACGGGCAGACAACGCAGCCTGACACGCAGTCACTACAGCTCGGAGCTGTGATGATCTCCACGGCACCATTGGCCCCCGTCAAACCCCACATAGACGGTACTAGCTGAAATACCAGGATGTTAGTGATCGGGCGAGATCGATCAACCTCACGTGAGGTCAGCCGTCATCCAGGGGCAGCTGTCGCCGATGTGGCGCTCCGCTGAGTGTCCAGCTGCGCTTCAACATTGGCGTCCTTCGGCGGACGCCCAGAGAGAGCCAAGGACAGTCATCCCAGGTCAGTGCCGTCGGCGCCGGCTCGGTCAGCCCCATGATCAGTACACCGATATGTGGACGTGATCGTAGTGGTTGAGGGTGATCGAGCCGCGGTCCTCCATGAGTTTCCAGCCCTGTTGGGGGAGGCGGCTGGACCAGATGTGCTGTTCGTAGATGACGTACCAGATGCCGTACTGCGCGGCGTGCCGGCGGACCCAGGCGACGATCTGCTCGCCGAGGGCGTCGGCGTGGCCGGTGGCGCGTTTGCCGGCGGGGGTGAGCATGAAGTCGCAGGCGCGGCCGAGGGGGTGTTCGCCGCCGCCGGGTATGCCGCCTTCCTTGCGGTAGCAGCCGGGGGCGCCCTGGAGGTGGAACTCCTTGACGACCGCGTCCCGGACCGCCCTCATGCGAGGGGTTATGTGGTCGGGGCCCTCCGGTTGCTGCTTGTCCCAACTCGCGGCCCGGACTTGTGCCTTGAGCGTCGGCCAGGCGGCAGCGGCCAGCACGAGGCCGGCGAGCAGCATGATCAGTACGACGCGGCGCCCGCGTCCCCGTCCCTTGGTCTTCTCCATCAGGACGGGAACGCGGGGGAGTCGGGATCAGTGCCCGGTCAGCTCGCGCGGTAGGCGGTCCACTGGTTCTGCATACGGGTCACCTGGCCGGAGGTGAACTGGTACATGCAGGAGTCGTACGTGTAGTCCATGAAGTTGTGGATCGGGTCGACGCCGGTGGTGGTGCAGGTGTCCCGGCCGGTGGGGCACTGGTACGCGGCGCTCTGCTCGGCGGGGGTGTCGGAGACCGAGTCGCCGGTGCCGCTGCAGCCGCCCTGGAAGGTGTGGTAGAGGCCGAGCCAGTGGCCGATTTCGTGGGTGGCGGTGTCGCCCTCGTTGTAGTTGGTGGTGGAGCCGCCGGGGATGGAGGTGTCGAGGATGACGACGCCGTCGTAGGTCTTGTTGGACGCGTACGAGCTCGGGAAGGTGGCCCAGCCCAGGAGGCTGTTCTGGAGGTTGGCGGAGTAGATGTTGAGGGCTCCGGCGCCGCCCTTGCGAAGGGTGGACTTCATGGTCTTCTCGGCGGACGAGCCGTCGGTGAGGTTGTACCAGGTGGAGTTGTTGGTGTAGTCGGTGCCGGCGAGGCTGAACTGGAAGCCGGAGCTGACGTTGCCGGTGCCGGAACCGCCGTAGGCGGCGTTGAGGACGGAGATCTGGCCGGCTATCTGGCTTGCGGTCAGGCTGCCGGTGGTGCCGCTGGTGATGACGTGCCAGTAGACCGGGATGGTCGTGGTGGCGGCGGCCGACAGGGTGGTCTTCTTGCCGTCGGCCTTGAGCGCCGTGAGCTTCTGCTTCAGGTCGGCGTTCATCCGCGTGACCTGGGCGGCGGTGAGGGCGTTGGGCTCCTTCGCGGTGGAGCCCTTCATCTTGCGGGCGGCGGCGTCGCTGTTGTCGGCACACTGTTGGGCGCCGGTTCTGGCGTGGTCGGCGGCGCTGCTCACGGTGGCGGTGGCGCCGGACATCGGGAGCAGGGCGAACGTTCCGGCCATGGCGGCGAGACCGAGGAGTCGGGAACGGGAGCGGGCGGCGCGGGGGGACATGGGCACTCCTGTGGGGGATCGGAGCGAGAGGAACTTCCTCCTCGCCGTCCGGAGGTTATGTGTCCATGTCAGGTCGAGTGCAGATCCGAACCGGCCCATTGGTAAAGGCAGGGTAATCCCTAGGTATGCAATAGCCCTGATACGCGGGACGGGCGATTTGCCGGATTTCGTACGTGGCAAACCTTTGTGTGCCCGTCCCGCGAGATCCCGGGTTAACGCGGTGAGCGGCCGGAAATCGACGGTGTGACCGTCAACTGACGGGCGAGTAGACCCGCTCGACCTTCTGTGTGCCGGTCCTCGTGCGGTAGGAGCGCTTCCAGGTGGCGGTGGCGGCGCGGTCGGTGCGGTCGGAGAGGACGTAGTAGTCCATCTGTGCGCGGGCGTCGGTGATGTCGAGGACTCCGTAGCCGTGGGAGTCGGTATCGAGCCACTTGACATGGCGGTTGGAGGCCTGGATGGCGGCCGCGGCGACGACGGAGACGGTGCCCGGCTCGACCTTGAGGATGTCGTCGAGGTTGTCGGAGGTCACCGACGTGACCACGAACTCCGCGGCGGCGGAGGCGGACAGCGGATACGTGGCCGCCTTGACCGGCACGTCGTTGGCCCAGGCCATGTGGATGTCGCCGGTCAGGAAGACCGTGTTGAGGATGCCGTTGCCGTGGAGGTGGGCCAGCAGCTCGCGGCGGTCGTCGGTGTAGCCGTCCCACTGGTCGGTGTTGATGGCCAGGCCGTCCCTGGGCAGGCTCAGCAACTCGTCCAGCGGCTCCAGGAGGTACGCGGGCAGGGAGCCGAAGGCGACCGGGGAGATCATCACCGAGTTGCCGATCAGCCGCCAGGTGGTCTGCGCGGCCGACGCCGTCAGGCCGGACTTGAGCCAGTCGAGCTGGGCCCGGCCGG
The DNA here is from genome assembly GCF_042751495.1 of Streptomyces sp. NPDC059373. NCBI lineage: Bacteria > Bacillati > Actinomycetota > Actinomycetes > Kitasatosporales > Streptomycetaceae > Streptomyces > Streptomyces sp. NPDC059373. The sequence goes on from NZ_JBHYXC010000008.1 coordinate 73,140, forward strand.
TGATCGTACGGTCCGGGTCGTCGACGCCGCCGCTGCCGGCCGTGGCCTGCTGGGAGCGGAAGGAACGCAGGTCGAGCAGGGAGAGGTCGGCGAGTTTGCCGAAGCGCAGCCGGCGGTAGGTGGTGCCGGCGATGGAGGGGCGGACCGGCATCCACTCGAAGTAGGCCTGCTTGGCGGCGGCCTGGCGGGCGGTCCAGGTGCCCTCGGTGCCTTCGGTGTGGTTCTGGGCGCCGCCCGACCAGGCGTCGTTGGCGAACTCGTGGTCGTCCCAGATCGCGATCACCGGAGCCTTGGCGTGCAGGGCCTGAAGGTCGGGGTCGGTCTTGTAACGGCCGTGCCGGGTGCGGTAGTCGGCGAGGGTGATGATCTCGTTGGCCGGCGCGTGCGGGCGGACGACGGTGCCCCGGGCGGCGTACTCGCCGGTCTTGTACTCGTAGATGTAGTCGCCGAGGTGCAGCCAGGCGTCCAGGTCGCCGCGCGCGGCCAGGTGGCGGTACGAGGAGAAATATCCGGCTTCCCAGTTTGCGCAGGACACGACGCCGAAGCGCAGCCCGCTGACGGCGTCGTCGGCGGCGGGGGCCGTACGGGTGTGGGCGGCGGGGGAGTCGACGCCGCCGCTGGTGAAGCGGAACCAGTAGTCGGTGGCGGGCTTCAGGCCGCGGATGTCGGCCTTGACGGTGTGGTCGGCGGCCGCCGTGGCGGTGGTGGAGCCGGTGACGACCATGGAGTTGAAGGCCCGGTCCGCCGCGACCGTCCAGCTCACCTCGGTGTCCGCGCCCAGGCCCGAGCCCGGGACGGCCTCCGGGGTCGGCGTCACCCGGGTCCACAGCAGGATCCCGTCGGGCAGCGGGTCGCCGGACGCCACGCCGTGCAGGAAGGCGGGCGCGGCGCCGGTCTGGGCATGGGCGGCGGTGGCCGCCAGGGGTATCAGTGCGGCCCCGGCAGCGGCGGCCTTCACAACTGCGCGGCGGCTGGGGGCAGATGAGGATGCTGAGGTCTGTGAGGGTGCAGAGGTCTCGGTCACAGGCGCACAGGTTACGCACCAGTAACCCCTGTGCGAAGGACATTCCGCAGTGTTCGACGGAACTTCGCCGGCCGGTCCCCGGGGCGATGCCAGGGACCGGCCGGACGCGTCACGGTGCCTTTACTAGCCGATCTGCTTCTTGACCGCTGCCTCGAACTCGGCGGCCGTCATGGACTGCGGGTTCGCGATGGCGGTGCCGTCCAGCTTCACCGTCGGGGTGCCGGTGATGCCGTCGGTGGTGAACTGCTTGTCCATCGTCAGCGCCCACTTGTCGTAGGTGCCGTCCTTCACGGCCTTCTGGAAGGCCGTGTTGTTCTTGAGGGCAGGAACCTGCTGCGCGTACTTGATCAGGTTGGTGTCGCTGCCGAAGGCGTCCGTGGTCTCCTCCGGGTGGACGGACTTGGAGTACAGCACCTTGTGGTACTGCACGAAGGCGTCCGTGCTCACGTTCAGCGCCGCGCCCAGCGCGCTCAGCGCGTTCTTCGAGCCGGTGCCCTTGAGGTTGCCGTCCAGGAAGGCGCCCATGGTGTACGAGATCTTGTACGTGCCGTTCTTGGCAAGCGCCTGAACCGTGTCGCCAGAGGTCTGCTCGAACTGTGCGCACACCGGGCAGCGCAGGTCCTCGTACACCTTGAGGGTGTGCTTGGCGCTCGCCGAGCCGACGACGATGGACGTGCCGTTCGTGCCCGAGGAGTGCGCGGGCTTCACCAGTGTCTTGCTCGCGGCGGCCTCCCAGTAACTGGGCTTGTTCATCTTCACCACCGCGACCGCCACGCCGGCGAGTATCGCCAGCGTCGCGACCACGCCACTGGCGACGAGTATCTGGCGGCGCAGCTTGTCGCGCTTCGCCTGCCGCTCACGCTCGGCGCGCAGTCGCTCGCGGGCGGCGGTCTTGGCGGCGAGGCTGTTTCTCTTGCTCATGATCCTTCGTTCTCCGTCTGTGTACGTACGCGTGTGGGGGGCCGTGCTCAGGTCGCTCGCTCAGGAAGCGGCCGGGCAGGGCGGTCCACGTCGTACGACGGAGTGCAGCAGTAGCGGCAGCGGCAGCGCCGGCGCGGCGGCCACGCCCCGCCCTGCCCGGGCTGCCGGAAGGTGCCCGGGGACCGCAGAACCGCCCAGCGCCGCCGCCATGGCGACCGCCAGGGGCCCGAACGCCGTACGCAGCACCCGGTGCAGGGCCGCCTCGCCGCGCCGCAGCCACCAGGAGGCGGCCAGGCCGACCATGAGGTGGACGGCGAGCAGCAGCCAGGGTGAGGCCGAGTCGGCGGTGCCGGTGCCGGCGGTGTGCGCCAGGGTGCCGCCGACGGCGCCGCCGTCGCAGGTCAGGGCGCGCCAGGAGCCGGTGACGGGGCCACCGCCGGGGCCGTAACAGGTGTGCTGGCCGGCGGTGAAGGCGGTGTCGGCGGCCAGTTCCAGCGGGACCAGGAGGGCGGCGATCGCCCAGTAGCCGCGCTCGCGGCCGCCGAGCGCGTAGGCGGCCGCGAAGACCACCGCGTACACCCCCGCAACGGCCGTCAGCGGCAGCGGCACGCTGGAGAGCAGCACGTGGGAGGTGACGGACAGCGTGACGCACAGCGCGGCGAACAGTGCCGCGCGCAGTGCCCTCAGCTGTGGGTCGGTCCCCTCCATGGCGGAGAGTCTCGCACGAACGGTTGTATGAGTTGCCTAAAGGTCGGCTAACAGCACGCTGAAAGGCCGGGAGCCTGATAGCGAGTCCACAGACGCGTCAGAGCATCCGCACAGCGCGGCAGGCGATGATTCCCGATAACGCCGGTAACGCACCGAGTCAGAAGGGGAGATCGCCATGCGCAGGACAACCATCACGCGCGGTCTCGGAATCATCGCCGGGGTCCTGGCCACCGTCGTCGTCGGCCCGTCCGTCGCCGTGGCCGCCGCCCTGGACGAGGCCAACAAGGCGCCCGTACACGCCTCGGCGCACCCGGTTGTGGCCAGGGACGAGCGGAGGTAAGGCTCAGGCCTGGGGCGGCGGTGGCGCCGGGGTGTCCCAGTGCGGGGCGGGCTGCGCGTCACGGGGGCCGAAGGTCGAGATGAGGCCGAGGTGGACCAGCGTGGCCGCGATGGGCCAGATCAGCAGGGCACCCTTGGCACGCAGCTCCAGCGGGGCGTCGAAGACCTTCTTGGCGCCGACCGCCTTGGCATGCGCCACCAGGTCCTGCGTCGGCCCCAGCCAGACCCCGAGGCGCCACCCCAGCAGCGAACCGAGCACGGCCCCGACCGCCAGACCGAGCACGATGCCCACCCCGCCGCGCCGGCAGCGCCAGAAGGCGATGGCCCCGGTGACCACGCCCATCCCCAGGGCGATCACCACGAAGGTGCTGTCGCCGCCGGCCGCCTGCTCGCCCTCGGAGTCCTTGAGGTAGACGGCCTTGCCGTCGGAGACCAGCGGAATGCGGGGCGCCAGCCACAACCACAGCAGCCCCAGCACCACCCCGGACACCGCGACGAGCAGAGCCGTCAGTGCACCGCGCCTGAGCTCCTGGCCGAGGGCCATGCGCTCCTCCTCCGGCACGCCGGCCTCGTCATGGGGTCCTTCGGCCGACGGGTACGGCGGCGGCGTGGACGGCTGGTCATACGGCTGGTCATGCGGCGTCAGCGGTGCGGTCACGTTGCCATCGTGCCAGGTGCGGCTGTGACGCGCGTCATCGGTGGTCACCGGCAGGCGGCCCGGCGGTACGCCCACGTGGCCACGGCCAGCGACACCGCGCCCACCGCCGCGCACACCGACAGGTCGCCGCACAGCGCGAGCCAGTCCGGATGCGCGTCGAAAGCGCGGGCCAGCGCCTCGACGCCGTACGTCGACGGCAGCAGATCCCGTACGTAGCCGATCGGACCCGGCAGGTTCGCGGCCGGCAGCACACCCAGCAGCAGCGCCGCCGACATGCCCAACTGGCCGAACAGCGTGGCCAGTTCCTGGCGCGGCGCCAGCAGCCCCAGAGCCGCGCCGAGGCCCGACAGGGCGGCACCGGCCAGCGGGACGACCGCCGCCAGCACCCACAGGTTCGCGAACGGCAGCTGGAACAGCGCGCACCCCATGACCGCCGTCGCCACCGTGCCGGGCACGGTGAAGGACGCGTACGCGCCCGCCGCGCCCAGCACCACGGCGGCGGGCGGCACCGGCAGCGTCGCGTAGTGGTCCAGGCCGCCGGAGGCACGGAGCTGCCCGAAGTACTGCGCCAGCAGATTCAGCGCCACGAAAGCCACGACCAGCACGGTCGACCCGGCGACCACGGAACGGGCGGCGGGGCCCTGCGAGCCGCCGTCCACCACGCCGCGCATCAGCACCATGATCCCGACGGACTGGAAGGTCGCCACGAACAGCAGCGGGATCCGCGCCACCTTCGCCCGGGACAGCTGCGCCCGGTACACCGCGCCCAGCGCGGGCAGCAGCCGGGCACGCGGCGCGAGCGGGGCGGCCGCTTCGGCCGGCCCGACCGCATGGGGCTCGGCCGCGCGGCCCGGTGCGGCCTGCGCGACCGCGTTCATTTCCGCTCCTGCGGAGGCGACACTCATGCTGCGCCGCTCCTCCTCTGCGCCGGGTACACCCTCACGCCTTCACCAGTCCCTTCTGGCGGCCGCCGAGGGCCAAGTACACATCCTCCAGGCTCGGCGTGGCCAGCGTGAAATCGTCCAGCGCCGCGAAGGCCGGTCCGCCGGTCACCTCGGCCACCACCGCGCGGGCCCGCTCCTGCGGCAGCCGCAGAGTCCAGCGCCGGCCGGCGATGGTGGCGCTCGCGCGCAGCGCCGCGATCTCCGGCACCTGCAGTGGCGGCTCGTCCCGCCACACGAGGTCCAGCCGGACCTCGTCCGCGACCAGCGCCTTCAGCCCGGCCGGGGTGTCGCACGCGATCACCTTGCCGCCGTCCATCACCGCGACGCGGTCCAGCACGGTCTCCGCCTCGATCACGTTGTGCGTCACGAGCAGCACCGTCGCCCCGTGCTCCGCCCGGCGCCGGTCCACCGCCGCCCACACCGCGCGCCGCGCCACCGGGTCCATGCCGGTCGTCGGCTCGTCCAGCACCAGCACCGGCCGCTCGCCCACCAGTGTCGCCGCGAAGCAGGCCAGCCTGCGCTGGCCGCCCGACAGCCGCTTGATGGGGCGCCCGACGATCTCCGTCAGGCCCAGCTCCTCCAGTACGGCGTCCCGCTCGGCCCGCGCCGTCCGGGTGTCCAGCCCCCGCAGCCGGCCCGTCGTCTCCGCCGCGAGTCCTACCGTCAGCTCGTCCAGGGCGGTCGACTCCTGGCCCAGGTAGCCCAGCAGCCGCGCCGCGCGCTCCGGGTGCCGTACGAGGTCGTGGCCGAGCATCGCGATCGCCCCGGCGTCCGGGCGCAACAGCCCCGTCAACTGCCGTACGAGCGTCGACTTGCCGGCGCCGTTCGGCCCCAGCAGCCCGAAGATCTCCCCGCGCCGCACGTCCAGGTCGATCCCGTCGCTGGCTCGCACGGCCGCCGTGCCCTTGCCGCCGCTGCCTCTGCCTCGGCGTCCGCGCAGGGCCGGGTAGCTCTTCACCAGCCCGCGTACACGGATCACTGCCGTGTCGCGCGCGGCGGCTGCCTGGTCCGTGCCCGTACTCACGAGACCTGAGAGTACGCGCTCTGCGGCCGACGCCGTTTCCCGGGTTGTGGGTAGGCCGTCCGCCTGGCTCACGGGCCAGGCCCGTACGGGGTCGGCCCGTTGCCGGGTGCAGGCCGGTTGGGCCAGCCCGCTCCGCCTCAGGCGGACGGCCTACCCCCAACCTGGTGGGGGTGGAGCGCTACTCCGCGGCGGGGGTGGGTTGGCGGTCGGCTACGGAGCGGGCGTCGATCTCGCGCCAGAAGCCGGCGCGGATGGCGTAGCGGTCGTGCTCGTCGATCTGGTCGTCCTTGTGGGCGAGGAGGCCGAAGCGGGCGGCGTAGCGGAGGAGTTCGCCGTCGATGCGGTGGGGGACGCGGGGGTATTCGACGGAGAGCTGCTGGATGTTGGCGGGGTCGGCGAGGCGGGCGATCCAGCGGCGGGCAAAGACCTGGCCGACCTCGAAGGGGTCGCCGGAGACGGTGGTGATGTCCTCTTCGCGGTCGGCCCAGCGCTGTTCGGCGGTGGTGAGCTGGGCGAGGGTCGGCAGGGTGCTCTCGGCGGTGTCGGCGGCGCCGACCATGCCCTTGTCGGAGGACCAGCGGAGCGTGGCACTGGGGGCGGGGTGCGGCGCCGGGTGGGCGGGGGCGCGCAGGCCCGCGAGGTCCTTGGGGGTGGGGACGAGCTTGCCCGGGGCGGCCGGGGGGTGGGTGTCGGCGGTGGCGGCGGAGCCGTTCTTGCCGGCGGCGGCCTGCTCGTCCGGCACGGGCTGCGGCTTCGGCGCGGACTCGGGCAGCGGCGCGGAGAGGATCGCCGCGATCTCGGGCCGGGGGCTGAGCGGTGCGCAGACGCCGGCGACCTCGCGCACCCGGATGGCCCGGGTGATCCACTCGCGGTCGAGGACGCGCCGTTCGTCCGCCTCGGCGACCAGGTCCTCGGACTGGTTGTAGTCGCCGTCGGCGGCCTGGACGGCCCACAGGTGCACCGCGACGCCGTGTTCCTTGGCGGACATCATGCCGGGCAGCAGATCGCCGTCACCGGTCACCAGGACGACGTCCGAGCAGGCACGATTGCGGGCCAGCTCGGACAGCTCGGCATGCATGGCCGCGTCGACGCCTTTCTGCGCCCAGCGACCGTCCGTACGGGTGAGCGCGCCCAGCCGGACCGTGACGCGCGGCATGACCCGCAACCGTCGGTGCTCGGGCTGCGGTACGCGGTCGGGGGCGCCGTCGAACCAGTAGATCCGCAGCAGCGGCTGGCCGGTCTCCAGCTCGGCGCGCTCGCGCAGACCGGCGACGACGGCGGCGTGATCGACGGTGATCCGGGACCGGGAGGAGTCTCCGGCGAGGAGGCTCGCGGCGGCACCCAGCAGGTAGCCGGCATCCACCAGGACGACGCAGCGGTCCATCGGTCTCACCCTCTTCTCCGGTGTCCTGACGTCCCCCCGGTATGGATATTCCTCCGAGTCTGCCCGAACCCGGGGAGGTTATGAGCCGGAACTCGATCACCGGCGTGGCGATCCAGCCCTCTACGGCCCTTTGTGGCCCTACGATCGTCACACTCTGCAACTGCCCGAAATGCGACCTTCGTACTCCCATGGAAACGTGAGTGGTGCCCGACGTCCAAGGTTTCCTACAAGGAGGAACGATCGTGGGCAAGAACAAGAACCGGGGAGAACGCACCGGACAGCGTCACGACCGCCATGCCACGGCCACGATGCCCGATGACGACATGGCCAAGACTTCCGCCGCTTCGGAGCAGACGATGCCCGTTCCCGGCTCCGAGCAGCACGTATCGCACAAGCGCGGAAAGAAGTTCGGCCACAACTGAGGCCGGTGAGGCGTAGAGCACGCACTGAGGGGCACACCCGTCACGGGCGTGCCCCTCAGTCACGTCAGGCACATAAATCACTTCACGTCACATTGCGCCCGCAGCTCAGCCCGCCTGTTGCTGCTGGGCCGCCACGCCGAGGCAGGCCGGGCCGAGCAGCGCCTTGAGGTCGCCGAAGAGGGCGGGGTCGGCGGTGACCCGGTGCCGGTCGAGGCGTAGGACGGTGGTCTTGCGGGCGCCCTGGAGCTTGACGCGGACCTCGGTGTTGCCCTTGTGGCTGGCGAGGACTTCGCCGAGCCGGGCGACCAGTGGCGGGGTGACCTTGACCGTGGGGATGGAGATGGTCACCGGGGCGTTGGTGCCGGCGTCGGTCAGGTCGGGGACCATCAGCTCCATCGCCACCAGCCGGGGGATGTCCTCACGCTTGTCGAGGCGGCCCTTGACGAAGACCACCGCGTCCTCGACCAGTTGCGTCGAGACCAGCTGGTACGTCGCCGGGAAGAACATGCAGTCGATCGAGCCGGCCAGGTCCTCGACGGTGGCGATCGCCCACGCGTTGCCCTGCTTGGTCATCTTGCGCTGCAGGCCGGAGATGATGCCGCCGATGGTGACGATCGAGCCGTCGGAGTAGTCACCGCCGTTGAGGGCGGCGATCGCGGCGTCCGTCTTGTCGTTGAGGATGTGCTCGATGCCGAAGAGCGGGTGGTCGGAGACGTACAGGCCGAGCATCTCCCGCTCCTGGGCGAGCAGATAGCCCTTGTCCCACTCGTCCTCGCCGATCGGGGTGTCGAGGCCGAAGGTGGTGCCCGAGTCCGCCGTGTCGCCGCCGAGGTCGCCGAAGAGGTCGAACTGCCCCTCGGCTTCCTTCCGCTTGACCGCGACCACGTTGTCGATCATCGACTCGAAGATCGCCGACAGGCCCTTGCGGGTGTGCTTGAGCTCGTCGAAGCCGCCCGCCTTGATCATCGATTCGACGGTCCGCTTGTTGCAGACCACCACCTCGACCTTGTCCAGGAAGTCCGGGAAGGAGGTGTACTTCCCCTTCGACTTCCGGCACCGCACGATCGAGTCCACGACATTCGTACCGACGTTTCGCACCGCGGTCAGACCGAAGACGATCGTGTCGTCACCGCGCGGCGTGAAGTTGGCGTCCGACTCGTTCACATCCGGCGGGAGCACCTTGATGCCCATGCGACGGCACTCGTTGAGATAGAGCGCCATCTTGTCCTTGTCATCCTTGACCGAGGTCAGGAGCCCGGCCATGTACTCCGCCGGATAGTTCGCCTTCAGATAGGCGGTCCAGTACGAGACCAGGCCGTACGCGGCCGAGTGGGCCTTGTTGAACGCGTACCCGGCGAAGGGGACCAGGACGTCCCACACGGCCTGGATGGCCGCGTCCGAGTAGCCGTTCTTCTTGCAGCCCTCCTGGAAGAAGACGAAGTTCTTGTCCAGCTCCTCCTTCTTCTTCTTGCCCATCACGCGGCGCAGGATGTCGGCCTCGCCGAGCGAGTACCCGGCGAGGATCTGCGCGGCCTTCTGCACCTGCTCCTGGTACACGATGAGGCCGTACGTGACGTCGAGGACGTCGCGGAGCGGTTCCTCCAGCTCCGGGTGGATCGGGGTGATCTCCTGCTGCTTGTTCTTGCGCAGCGCGTAGTTGATGTGCGAGTTCATGCCCATCGGGCCCGGCCGGTACAGGGCCGAGACGGCGGAGATGTCCTCGAAGTTGTCGGGCTTCATCATGCGCAGCAGGGAGCGCATGGGGCCGCCGTCGAACTGGAAGACGCCGAGGGTGTCGCCCCGGCCGAGCAGGGCGTACGTGTTCGGGTCGTCCAGGGGCAGGGAGAGCAGGTCGATGTCGATGCCCTTGTTGGCCTTGATCGACTTGACCGCGTCGTCCATGATCGTCAGGTTGCGCAGGCCCAGGAAGTCCATCTTCAGCAGGCCGAGCGACTCACAGCTCGGGTAGTCCCACTGCGTGACGACCGCGCCGTCGTTCTTGGGCGAGAAGATCGGCACGTGGTCGATCAGCGGCTCGCTGGACATGATCACGCCGGCCGCGTGCACACCCATCTGCCGCACCAGGCCCTCGATGCCGCGGGCGGCGTCGATGACCTTCTTCACGTCCGGCTCGTTCTCGTACATCGCCCGGACCTCGCCCGCCTCGCTGTAGCGGGGGTGGTCCTTGTCGGTGATGCCGGAGAGCGGGATGCCCTTGCCCAGGACGTCGGCGGGCATCGCCTTGGTGATCCGGTCGCCCACCGCGTACGGATAACCCAGCACGCGGGCCGAGTCCTTGATCGCGTTCTTGGCCTTGATGGTGCCGTAGGTGGCGATCTGGGCGACCTTGTCGGAGCCGTACTTCTCGGTGACGTACCGGATCACCTCGGCGCGCCGGCGTTCGTCGAAGTCGATGTCGACGTCGGGCATGGAGATGCGCTCGGGATTGAGGAAGCGCTCGAAGATCAGGCCGTGCGGGACCGGGTCGAGGTCGGTGATGCCCATCGCGTACGACACGATCGAACCGGCCGCGGAGCCTCGGCCGGGGCCGACCGCGATGCCGTTGTTCTTCGCCCACATGATGAAGTCGGCGACAACGAGGAAGTAGCCCGGGAAGCCCATCTGGACGATGGTGTCCATCTCGTAGTCGGCGAGCTTCTGCCGGTCCTCCGGGATGCCGCCGGGGAAGCGGCGGGCCATGCCGCGCGCGACCTCCGCACGGAACCAGCTGACCTCGGTGTAGCTCTCGGGCACCTCGAAGCGCGGCATGAGGTTGCGGGACTCGAACATGCCGGAGGTGTCGATCCGGTCGGCGATCAGCAGCTGGCTGTTGCGGCAGCCCTCCTGCCAGGCGTCGGAGGAGTCGATCGCGTACATCTCGGCGGCGGACTTGAGGTAGTAGCCGGAGCCGTCGAACTTGAAGCGGCCGGGGTCGGACATGTTCGAGCCGGTCTGGATGCACAGCAGGGTGTCGTGGGCCGCCGACTCGTGCGGGTACGTGTAGTGCGAGTCGTTGGTGACGACGAAGGGCGCGCCGAGCTTCTTGGAGACCTCCATCAGGCCGTCGCGGGCGCGGCGGTCGATGTCGATGTCGTGGTCCATGATCTCGACGAAGAAGTTCTCCTTGCCGAAGATGTCCTGGTACTCCCCGGCGGCCTTGATCGCCTCGTCCATCTGCCCCAGGCGGATCCGGGTGGACACCTCGCCCGAGGGGCAGCCGGTGGTGCCCATCAGGCCCTCGGCGCAGTCGGAGAGGATCTCCCGGTCCATCCGGGGCTTGCGGAAGTACCCCTCGAAGGAGGCCCGGGACTGGGCACGGAAGAGGTTGTGCAGCCCGACCTTGTTCCGCGCCCAGATCGTCATGTGGGTGTAGGCGCCGGCACCGGAGACGTCGTCGCCCTTCTGGTGCGGCGCGCCCCACTTCACGGGCTTGTTGTAGTGCCGCGACTCCGGCGCCAGGTAGGCCTCGATGCCCATGACCGGGGTGACTCCGGCGGCCTTGGCCTGATGGAAGAAGTCGTACGCCCCGTGGAGATTGCCGTGGTCGGTGATCGCCACGTGCGACATGCCCATCTCATTGCAGGCCTTGAACATGTCCTTCAACCGCGCGGCACCGTCCAGGAGCGAATACTGCGTGTGGACGTGCAAGTGCGTGAACGGCTGGTCTGTCACGGGGAGTGACACCTCCGGCGGGGGGTCGGTCCTATGAACTTCTGGGTGCGGCGATGGGAATCCTAATCCCCGGCACCGACAGTCCGGGCACCTCCGCGTCGGGCAGACCCCGGCCGTCTCCCGGCACATCACCGACCCGGCGGCGCGGGCCGGTGGGCTTCGCCCACTGCTGCGGTTCCCGGGTCTGTGAGTCAGCCCTTGGCGCGCGCGATGGGGGCCGTGACGGCTCCCGTCAGCGCGACCAGGTCCTGCGGCGCCAGCTCCACCTCGAGGCCGCGCCGGCCCGCCGACACGAACACCGTGTCGTGGTCCAGCGCCGTGGCGTCGACCACCGTACGCAGCCGCTTGCGCTGCCCGAGCGGTGAGATGCCGCCCAGGACGTAGCCCGTCGTGCGCTCGGCGGCGGCCGGGTCGGCCATGGCGGCCCGCTTGCCGCCGGCGGCGGAGGCCAGGGCCTTGAGGTCCAGCGAGCCGGCGACCGGCACGACCGCGACGGTGAGGGAGCCGTCGACGTCGGCGACCAGGGTCTTGAAGACCCGCTCCGGAGAGGTGCCGAGGGCCTGGGCGGCCTCCTCGCCGTAGCTGAGGGCGGCGGCCGGGTCGTGGTCGTAGGCGTGGACCGTGAAGGGCGCTCCCGCCCGTTCCAGGGCCACGGTGGCGGGTGTGCCGCCGGAGGTCTTGGTCTTCTTGGCCATGGGATGCGAGCTCCGTCATCGTCATCTGGGGCAGGATCGCTGGCCCGAGGCCGGGCGACCGGCCGGCTGCCGCGACAACCCCCCGGCGGCGTGCAGGAGGTCAGTTGGGGCTGGGGGCCTGCCGGGTGAGCTCGACGGCGGGCAGCGTGCGGAGCTTACCGATGACGGCGGCCTCGCGGCGCAGCAGCCGCAGCTCCTCGCGCAGCCGGGTGGCGGTGTCGGGCGCTTCGAGGAGCGCCTGCTTGACCGGGGTCTCCAGCACGGTGGCGGCGGCCACCAGGTAGGACAGCACCGACGGCTCGTCCGGCAGCTCCTGTCCCGAGCCCGAGGTGAGGGTCCGCTCGCGGGCGCCCGCGACCCGCTTCTGGTACGTACGGAAGGCCCGGGCCACCCCCGCGGCCAGCGCGCCCGAGCCTTCGCCGGGCTCCTCGGGCAGGTCCTCGGTCTCGCCGATCAGATACGGGCCGCTCGGGTCCACCGACAGCAGGCGGAAGCGTGTGGTGCCGGTGGAAACCAGCTCGTAGCCGCCGTCCTCGTGCTCGCCGATCGTCGCGGCCTCGGCGACGCATCCCACCTCGAAGAAGGCCTTCGCCGGGTCCGTGCCGAACCCGGCCGCCGCGCCCTCGCCCTCCGAGATGCCCTTGGTGGCGGCCTCCAGCCCGTGGCCGTCACGGATGGCGACGACGCCGAAGCGGCGGGGTGCCTCCTCGGGGAGGGCGATGAGGTCGCGTACGAGGGCGCGGTACCGCTCCTCGAAGACGTTCAGCGGCAGTACGAGGCCGGGGAAGAGCACCGAATTGAGCGGAAAGAGCGGGATGCGAGCGGTCACAGCCAGCAAGCCTATGTGTAAGGCCCGCCCGGTTTGGCCCAGAGGCGGACGCTGGATGCGAGCTGGACGCGTACGCCGGTGCGCATCTCCAGGAATTCGCCCCGGGGTTCGCCGGTGCGCCGCCACGGAAAAGCCGTCGCGTGGACCCCGGTCGCCCGGAACTGGTCCAGGGCCTCGGACCAGCGTTTACGCAGGATCAGCATCTGGATCAGGACGTTGCGCACCTCGGCCGGCTCGCGGTCGCCGGGACTGTGCCAGGCCGACAGCTCCTGGGCGCCGGCGATGGCGGTGTCCACGTAGGAGTCCATGCCCGGTCCGCCGGAGAGCAGGCATTCGTACGCCGCGATCAGCGGCAGGCCCAGCACCAGCGAGCCGGGCAGGACGCTGTCGGCGGCGTCGGCGGCGAAGGCAAGGAACTCCTCCTGGCGGCAGTGCTCGTCCGCGCGCAGGAAGCGCAGGGCGCTGACGTGGCAGCCGAAGTGGTGCGGGGACCGGGCGACCGCCTGCGCCCACAGGCCCTCGAAGTCCTCGCGCTGGGCGCGCAGCCCGCGGGCGCGGGTGATGGCGGTGCGCCAGGGGACGGGATCACCGGTGCTCGCCTCGGCGGCGGCGCGGACCAGGGGGCCGGCCTCGCGCAGCAGGGCGACGCGGTCGGCGGCGGAGGGGGCCCGCCAGGCGTGCCGTACGGCGGCCTCGGCGCGGACGACGGCCACGTCGGGGCTGTCCGGGTCGGCGTCGAGCCACCCCCGCAGCCAGGTGCCGCCCGCGAGGTGGTGCTCGGCGAGCCAGCCGACATGCCGGTCCCGGGTCTCCCACCAGGCGGCGTCGCGGGTCCAGGCCAGCAGCTCGGCGACCGGCTTGAAGTCGCCGTCGCCGAGGTGGGCGGCGGCCGCCGCGAGCCGGTCGTCGGGCGCGTCGAGGAGCACCGCGTCATCGGGCGGCAGATCGGCACCGATGTGCGGGACGTGGCGCAGCATGCGCGACACGGCGACCATGGAGCGGAAAACAGGCATGATGCATTTATTGAACGGCCTTTTGCCGGTCGGATCCCTGTACTTTCGATGAAGATTCGATATCTGTCCGAGACTTGTGCATTCCGGTCAGCCGCGCCTCAGCAGCCGTGAGGCACCAGCCGCCACCGTGGTCGCCAGCACCCACCCCAGCACCACCAGCACCGCCGACGCCCACTGCTCGCCCCCGGCCGGTTTCCAGGCGCTGTCCTGGCCCAGGTCGATGACCGGTAGCAGCAGGTCCAGCGCGTACAGGGCGGCGCTCCAGTGCGGGGCCTCGTCCGCCTTCAGGGGTGGCGGCGGGTGGGCGGCGAAGAAGGTCGCGCCGATCGCCCACAACACCGCCATCCAGAGCGCGGCCCGCCCCGCCCGGTAGCCGTAGCCGACCGTGATGTCCTGGAGGTAGCCCCACAGCTTTCCGGCCAGCGGCAGCGTCTCGCGCCGACTCCGCTGCTTGGCGAGCAGCACCTCACGGGCGTCGGAGTCCTCGCCGCTGGCCCGCAGCGCGGCCGCCAGATGCTCGTACGGCTCCGGGCTGTACTCGGGGGTCGCCGCCGCCAGCCACGCGATGCGCTCACGCAGCGGAAAGGACCCTTCGGGGCTCAGCGAGCCGTACGTGAAGCCGGTCAGGTCGATGCTCGCCGTCTCCGGCCAGCTGGCCTGCGTGTCGGTGAGGTTGCCGACCCGCGCGCCGGCCAGCGAGATTCCCCCGCTCGGCGGCTCGTCCAGGGTCAGCCGCAGCTCGGGGGTCTGGACCCGGCGCAGGGACAGCTGCTGGCTGCCGGTGAGCCGGAAGCGCGCCTGGTTGATGATCACGGCGTTGCCGAAGCGGCCGTCGTCCAGCCGCAGCCCGCCCTCGCAGGTGAAGTGCCGGGTGCGCACTCCGTTCGGCGGGGTGCCGCTGCTCTGGCCCGAGCCCAGATAGCCCGCGCTCAGATACAGGGTGTGCTCGACCTGGACCCGGGCGGCATTGAGCGCGTACCGCCCGTACGGATTGTGCAGCACGCTGCCGCGCAGGCTCAGCCGGCCGCCGATCCGGGCGCTGCGCAGGCTGATCTCACCGGTGGCCTCGATGAGTTCGGCCTCGACGTCCTGGGCGACGTTGAGCCCGTCGGCGGCGATCGCGCGGCCGTGCCGGTCGCGGCGGACGGTGAGCTGGTTGAGCAGTAAGTCGGTGCCGATGTGGGCGTCGGTGAGCCGGATGCCGCCCTCGACGGTGCACTGCGGCAGATGCAGGTCGCCGGTGGTGTGCAGCCGGGCGGCCTCCAGGCGCGGTATGGCGCAGTGCACCATCCGTACGGTCGTGAACTGGCACTCGGACAGCATCACGACCTGCTCGAAACGGCAGTCCCGCAGCTCGACATACGGCACCACATTGCCGCCTGACAGCTGCAGTTCCCCGCTGATCTGGGCGCCCGACAGCTTGACGCACGCGACCCGGCCGGAGATGGCCGGCGGCCCGTCGAGCAGCAGCCTGGCGATGGACTCGGCCCGTACGGTCCGGTCGGGCCCCCAGAAGCGGTCGGCGGCCGGGTCGTCGCGCTCGGGGATACCGGTGCGCAGGTCGTACCACTCGCCGAGGCGGTAGGCCTCCCACAGCCCCTGTTCCACAGGCGTCCAGTCCTGCGGCGGCTGATGCGGCTGCGGAGCGCCGTCCGACGGCTCGGTCACCGGTATCCCCTCCCGTGGCTCACAGGACAACCGAAGTTGCCTTGATCACCTTAGGAGAAGAAGAGCTTCTCCGGGGACTCCACCAGGATGCGGTGCCGGTCCTTCTCGTCGGGCGCCCAGTCCGCCAGCAGGTTCAGCAACTCACCGGTGTCCCGCTGCCCGTTGGGCAGATGCGGCCAGTCGGAGCCCCAGATGAGCCGGTCCGGCCGCGCCGCCACCAGTGCGCGCCCCAGCGGCGCGACGGAGAACAGCGGCTTGTCCTTCGCGATCCGGTAGGGGCCGGGGCGGATCGGCGTGTTCCCAGGTGATGCCCGCAGTGAGTCACAAGCTGGTGTGATAGTTTGTGAGCCGTGACCACTCACGTGAAGCGGGCGTTCAAGTACCGCTTCTATCCGACCGATGCACAGGCAGCCGAGCTGTCGCGCACGTTGGGCTGCGTGCGGAAGGTCTACAACATGGCCCTCGAAGCCCGTACCACCGCGTGGTACCAGCGGCAGGAGAGGGTCAACTACAACGCCACCTCGGCAATGCTCACCGCCTGGAAGAAGACCGGGGAACTCGCCTACCTGTCCGAGGTCTCCTCGGTCCCGTTGCAGCAATGCCTGCGGCACCTGCAAGGCGCGTTCACCAGCTTCTTCGAGGGACGGGCGAAGTACCCGCGGTTCAAGTCGCGGAAGAAGTCGCGGAAGTCGGCGGAGTACACCAGCTCGGCATTCCGCTACCGCGACGGCCAGTTGACGCTGGCCAAAATGCGCGAGCCTCTCGCCGTCGTGTGGTCTCGTCCACTCCCCGAAAACGCGGCACCGTCCACGGTGACCGTGTCCCAGGATGCGGCAGGGCGCTGGTTCGTGTCGCTGCTGTGCGACGACGCGATCGCTCCGGCCCCGGCCACCGACAGCGCGGTCGGCATCGACGCGGGCATCACCTCCCTGGTGACCCTGTCCACCGGAGAGAAGATCACCAACCCGAAGCACGAACGCCGCGACCGGGCGCGCCTGGCGAAGGCGCAGCGGGAGCTGTCCCGTAAGGAGAAGGGATCGGCCAACCGGGAGAAGGCCCGCCGGAAGGTCGCCAAGGTCCACGCGCGGATCGCTGACCGGCGCCGGGACTTCCTGCACAAGCTGACCACTCGACTCGTCCGTGAGAACCAAACGGTCGTGATCGAGGACCTGACCGTCCGCAACATGGTCAAGAACCGGAAGCTCGCCCGCGCGATCTCTGATGCGTCGTGGACCGAGATGCGGACGATGCTGGAGTACAAGGCCGCGTGGTACGGGCGCGACCTGGTGGTGATCGACCGGTGGTTCCCCAGCTCGAAGCTGTGCGGGGCGTGCGGAACGATCCGGGCGAAGCTGCCGCTGAACGTCCGTGAGTGGACGTGCGACTGCGGCGTGACCCATGACCGCGACGTGAACGCGGCGCGCAACATCAAGGCGGCCGGGCTGGCCGTCTCGGCCTGTGGAGACGGTGTAAGACCTCAACGGGAGTTCTCCCGGACGGGGCGGTCGTCGGTGAAGCAGGAAACCCAGCGGGCGACCGCTGGAATCCCCCGCCTTTAGGCGGGGGAGGAAGTCAAGTACCCCATGTGGTCGAAATAAAATAAATATGTGGTCGATCACGAAGGTGTCCTCCAGACCGGCGAGGAACGGCAGCAGGGCCCGCACGACCGTGCCCGGCGCGTAGAACTGGATGTGCCGGCCGCGTGGCCTCGCCCGGGCCGCCCCATGCTGCGGATGTACGCGATCAGGTCATCGAGCGGCCAGGAGGCGCGGGCGAAGAGGTCGAGCCGGATCGTCCGCACGCCCAACTCGTGGTAGCGGTCGAGCTCGGCGGTGAAGTCGTTCGCCCCGATGGCGATGATGTCGACGCCGTCGAGCCGGGCGATCCCGTCCGCGTTGGCGATCCCCGCGGGGGTCTCCAGCAGGATCTTCACGATCGTCGCGTCGTCCAGCGCCGGGTTGAGGACCGGTTTTTTCGAATCGCCCCTGACCAGGCAGTTCAGCCTGTTCGTGGCTCGCTGTACTTCTCGCTGGCCTCGTGGACATGCGCGGCCGCGGCCGCGGCGGCACGGTCCGGGTCCCCGGCGACGATCGCGTCGATGATCGCGTCGTGCTGCGGGGGTCGGAGGTCGGTGCGGCGGCTGATGTTGCTCAGGCTCACCAGGGCGAACCGGGCCCAGATCCGGTCCAGGGTGTCTTCCAGCAGCGGATTGCCCGACAGCTGTGCGAGCAGCAGGTGGAAGTCCAGGTTGGCGGTCCACGCCCCGGTGGTGTTGCCGGCCTCGCCGCGCTCCACCACCTGGTGGGCGGCCTCCTTCAGCTCCTCGACCTGAGAGGGCGCCAGCCGCCCCTCGCGCTGCCGGATGGCGGTGAGCCGGGCCGCCAGCGCGTCGAGGGCGCCGTGCAGCTCCATCGCGTGCAGCATCTCCTCCTGGGAGAGTGAACTGACCACGACGCCCCGGCCGGTGGCGGTGACCAGGCCGTCGCTCTGCAGGCGGCGCAGCGCCTCGCGCACGGGGGTGCGGCTCATGCCCAGTTCGTCGCAGATGGCGACCTCGGCGAGCCGGTCACCGGGCTGGTAGTGCCCGGACATCAGCCGTTCGCGCAGCCGCCGGTAGGCGAGTTCGGCGTTGTTGTGCACGCCGGGACGCTCCGCGGACTTGCTGCCGGAGGTATGCATAATCAATGTATACATTGCATTCGCGGGCTCCGCAACGAACCCGGCAACGAACCCGGCAACGGCCCCGGCAACGGTCCAGCGCTCAAGGCGAAGCGGGCTCCGGCCGCTCCGGCAGAATGCGGCCGGTGACCTCACCGAGGCCGATCCGGGAGCCGGCCGGCCCGGGGGCGGTGCCGGTCAGGGTGACCTCGTCGCCGTCCTCGAGAAAGGTACGCCAGGTCCCGTCGGGCAGTTCGAACGGCTGCGCGCCGGCCGCCGTCAGCTCGATGAGCGAACCGTACTGGTCCTCCCTCGGGCCGCTGACCGTGCCCGAGCCGTACAGGTCGCCGGTGCGGGTGGCGGCGCCGTTCGCCGACAGGTGGGCGAGCATCTGCGCGCCCGTCCAGTACATCGAGGCGTACGGGGGGTTGGAGATCCGGTGGCCGTTGAGGCGCACCTCCAGCGTCAGGTCCAGGCCCTGCTTCCCCGCGTCGGCCAGATACGGCAGCGGCTCCGGGTCGCGCGGCGGCGGCGCCACCCAGGCGTGCGCCAGCGCGTCGAGCGGCACGATCCAGGGGGACACCGACGTGGCGAAGGACTTGCCGAGGAACGGGCCCAGAGGGACGTACTCCCACGCCTGGAGGTCGCGCGCCGACCAGTCGTTCAGCAGGCACACGCCGAACACCCGCTCCGCGAAGTCCGCGACGGCCACCGACTCCCCGAGCGCCGAGCCGGTGCCCACCACGTAGGCGACCTCCGCCTCGATGTCGAGGCGCACCGAGGGACCGAAGACGGGCGCCTGCGCGTCGGCGGGCTTGCGCTGGCCCTTCGGGCGGACGACCGGAGTGCCGGAGACCACCACCGTGCCGGCCCGGCCGTGGTAACCGATCGGCAGATGCTTCCAGTTGGGGGTGAGCGGCGGCGTCCCCGGGCGGAACAGTCGGCCGAGGTTGGTCGCGTGGTGCTCGCTGGCGTAGAAGTCGACATAGTCGGCGACCTCGATCGGCAGCCGGAGGGTCACCTCGTCGAGCCGGTGCAGATGCGGCTCGGTGGCGGCCCGGTGCCGGTCCTGCGTGAGCAGTTCGGTGATCCGGGCGCGCACCTCGCGCCAACGCGCCACGCCCTGTGCCATGAAGGGGTTCAGCGAGTCGTGCGCGAAGACCGGGTCGTCGAGCGCGGCCGCCAGGTCGAGCACGAGGTCGCCCACGCGCACCCCGGCCCGTGGCGCTCCTTCGGCAGGCGAGAACACCCCGTACGGCAGGTTGTCGACGCCGAACAGGGAGTCGGCGGGCAGATCAAGCCACGTCATGGTCGGGCTCTCCTCCGGCGGGAACGGGTGCGGGAACACGTGCGGTCACGGGTGCGTGCAGCAGTCCGAGGTGGACCAGGTCCTCGACCGGCTCCTCGATACTGCACGAGCCGAACGAGGTGAAACGGGTCCGTGCGGCGGCGGCGCCGTCCGGCCCCAGGAAGGCGTAGTCGGCCACCAGCCGGTCCGGGTCCCGCTGCGCCAGCACGGCGGCGACGGCCTCGGGCTCGTCCCCGTCGAGCGCGGCGGCGGTCGCGAGCAGCACATTGAGGAACCCGTGGTGCTCGAAGCCGGTCTCCGGATCACGCCGCCGCACGGCCCGGTGCAGCCCGGCCGTGCACTTGAACGGGGTGCCCTGGCGCACGCAGGCCACGATCGCCCCGGCCAGCTCGCTCTCGTCCGGGAACGCCTCCGCGACGATCCCCCCGGTGCGCAGCTTGGCGTGGTACCGGGTACCCGCGAGCGCCCGCAGCACCTCGTCGCGGCGGGCCGACCTGGGCAGCTCGACGTACCCGCGCACCTCCGCGGGCAGGGCCACGTCGAGGGCGTCGACGAGGACCCGCGAGTCCAGGTCCTCCGGCACCACGACCTCCGCGGCCACCAGCCGCACCCGGCCGCCGCTGGCCAGGGTGGCCGCGGCCGGCCCGTACGTCGCCGGGCCGCCCGGCAGCGTCAGGCTGACGTCGAGCGTGCCGCGCGGCGCGGCGGCCGCCAGTTCCGAGGCCCGCGGCGCCGGGTGGACGAACGCCCCCACCAGCTCGGCGTACCAGGCGGCGCGATGGGCGGCGTGGGCCGGCAGGGCCTTCGGCAGCGGTGCGTCGCCCGGCGGGAAGAGCGCGGCGTCGTCCACCAGCCCCGCCCAGGCTGCCGGGGTGGCCGATGCCGGTCCCGGTCCTGCGTTCATCGTGCGCTCCCCTCGGCCCAGCTCCATGCGTACCCCGCGGCCTCGGACGCGCCCCCGGCCTCGCCGATCCGCAGCGGCCGGAAGGTGTCGACCATCACCGCCAGCTCGTCGAAGAACTCCGTCCCGATGCTGCGCTCGTACGCACCCGGCTGCGGCCCGTGTGCGTGCCCGCCCGGGTGCAGCGAGATCGAACCGGGCCCGATGCCGGAACCCTTGCGCGCCGCGTAGTCCCCGCCGCAGTAGAACATGACCTCGTCGCTGTCCACGTTGGAGTGGTAGTACGGCACGGGGATCGACAGCGGGTGATAGTCCACCTTGCGCGGGACGAAGTTGCAGATCACGAAGTTCTGCCCCTCGAAGACCTGATGTGCCGGCGGCGGCTGGTGGATCCGGCCGGTGATCGGCTCGAAGTCCGCGATGTTGAAGGTGTACGGGTACAGGCAGCCGTCCCAGCCCACCACGTCGAAGGGGTGGTGCGGACAGACGTACCGGGTGCCGCTGATCCCGTCCGGCCCACGGTGCTTGACCAGTACCTCTGCTTCTCCCCGGACGTCCTCGCCCGGCTCCGGCAGCTCCGGGCCGTGCAGGTCCCGCTCGCAGAACGGGGCGTGCTCCAGCAGCTGTCCGTACCGCGACAGATAACGGCGGGCCGGGGTGATGTGGGAGTTGGCCTCGATCACGTACGCCCGCAGCAGCTCGTCGCCGGTGGGCCGCCACTGGTGGGTGGTGGCCCGGGGCAGGATGACGTAGTCGCCCTGCCGTGCCGTGAGGGTGCCGAAGACCGTGCCGATCTCGGCGGACCCCGACTCGATGTACACGCACTCGTCGCCGACCGCGTTGCGGTACAGCGGCGACGGCTGCCCGGCGACGACGTAGGCGATCCGTACGTCCTCGTTGCCCAGCAGCAGCCGTCGCCCGGTGACCACGTCCTGCGCCTTGGCATCCGGTCCGGAGAACAGCTCGTGCGTGCGGAAGTGGCGGGGGACCAGCGGATGGTTGGGGGTCAGCGTCTGGTCGGAGAGCTGCCACGGCTCGGCGGCGGAGATGGCCGAGGGGATGAACCGGTGGTACAGCAGCGAGGAGTCGGAGGAGAAGCCCTCCTCGCCCATCAACTCCTCGTAGTACAGCCCGCCGTCGGGTGCGCGGTGCTGGGTATGGCGCTTGGGCGGGATCCGGCCCGCCTGCCGGTAGTACGCCATGGGACTCCCGATCCGTCGGATCCGTCAGAAGTTGCCGCGCTTGGCCTGCTCGCGCTCGATGGCCTCGAACAGGGCCTGGAAGTTGCCCTTGCCGAAGCCGAGCGAGCCGTGCCGCTCGATCAGCTCGAAGAAGACGGTCGGCCGGTCGCCCAGCGGTTTGGTGAAGATCTGCAGCAGATAGCCGTCCTCGTCGCGGTCGACCAGGATGCCGCGCTTCTGCAGCTCCTCCACGGGCACCCGGACCTTGCCGATGCGGGCCCGCAGCTCGGGGTCCTCGTAGTACGAGTCGGGGGTGGCCAGGAACTGCACGCCCTCCTCGACCAGCGCGTCGACGGAGGCGATGATGTCGTTCGTGGCCAGGGCGAGGTGCTGGGCGCCAGGGCCCTGGTAGAACTCCAGGAACTCGTCGATCTGCGACTTCTTCTTGCCCGGCGCCGGCTCGTTGAGCGGGAACTTCACCCGGTGGTTGCCGTTGGCGACCACCTTGCTCATCAGGGCCGAGTACTCCGTGGCGATGTCGTCCCCGACGAACTCGGCCATGTTGGTGAATCCCATGACCCGGTTGTAGAAGTCGACCCACTCGTCCATCCTGCCGAGCTCGACGTTCCCCACGACGTGGTCCAGCGCCTGGAAGACACGCCGAGGCGCGCCCGGCCGCTTGGCGTAGGAGGAGGAGCGCGTCACATAGCCGGGCAGGTACGGGCCCTCGTACTGGGAGCGGTCCACCAGCGTGTGCCGGGTGTCGCCGTACGCGGCGATGGCGGCGACGCGGACCGTGCCGTGCTCGTCGGTGATGTCGTGCGGCTCCTCCACGACGGTGGCGCCCTGCGCGCGGGCGTGGGCGATGCAACGGTCCACGTCAGGGACCTCGAGGGCGATGTCGACCACGCCGTCGCCGTGCCGCCGGTGCGCCTGGGTGAGGGGGCTCGCCGGGTCCACCGCACCCTTGAACACGAACCGGATCGCCCCGCTGCGCAGGACGTACGAGACGTGGTCGCGGTTGCCGGTCTCCGGCCCCGAGTAGGCGATGAGCTCCATGCCGAAGGCCGACTGGAAGTAGTGGGCGGTCTGGGTCGCGTTGCCGACAGCCCAGACCACCGCGTCCCACCCGGTGACGGGGAAGGGGTCCGTACCGCTGTCGTAGTCGACCAGACCGACGAGCTGCTGAAGCTGCGGGAGATCCAGTTCGGCCAGTCGCTCCTGGCTGGTGAGGGTGTCCTCGATGGTCATCGTTGCAACCTTCCCTCGTGCTGGGATACCGCTCGGAAGCATGCGGTTATGCAGATAGCTAAGGCGAGACGGGAGAGGGTGTGCAACAGTGAGTTCTTTTGCTGTGCAGCCTGCTCTGTTTGCGCAGCACCGGGCCCTGGATGCTGTACAAGATGTTTAGCCTTTTCGGGTGCGGCGCGCCGTATCAGGGACTGATACTCGGAGCAGGCCGTCAGTGGCTTTCTCTACACTTGGGAGGGTGATCTCCCGAATCGATCTGCGCGGCGATGCCTTCCCCACGGGCGGGATCGACCGCGACCTGCTGCCCCGTGCCGAACTCGACGTCGAGGCCGCGCTTGAGAAGGTGCGCCCGATCTGCGAGGACGTAAAGCATCGTGGCACGGCAGCGCTGATCGACTACGCGGCGAAGTTCGACGGAGTCGTCATCGACCGGGTCCGGGTGCCGGTGGACGCGATCAGGCGCGCCCTGGCCGAGCTGGACCCGAAGGTGCGCGCCGCCCTGGAGGAGTCCATCCGCCGCGCCCGCCTCGTGCACGGCGAGCAGCGCCGCACCGACCACACCACGCAGGTCGTGCCCGGCGGCACCGTCACCGAGCGCTGGGTCCCGGTCGAGCGCGTCGGCCTGTACGTGCCGGGCGGCCGGTCCGTCTACCCGTCGTCCGTGATCATGAACGTGGTGCCCGCGCAGGAGGCCGGCGTCGCCTCCATGGCCGTCGCCTCACCGCCGCAGAAGGAGTTCGGCGGCCTGCCGCACCCCACCATCCTCGCCGCGTGCGCCCTGCTCGGCGTCGACGAGGTGTACGCGGCCGGGGGCGCCCAGGCCATCGCGATGTTCGCCTACGGCACCGAGGACTGCCGCCCGGCGGCCCTGGTGACCGGCCCCGGCAACATCTGGGTGGCCGCCGCGAAGCGCCTGCTCAAGGGCCGGATCGGCATCGACGCCGAGGCCGGGCCGACCGAGATCGCGATCCTCGCCGACGCCACCGCCGACCCTGTGCACGTCGCCGCCGACCTGATCAGCCAGGCCGAGCACGACCCGCTGGCCGCCGCAGTCCTCGTCACCGACTCGCCCGACCTCGCCGAGGCGGTCGAGAAGGAGCTGGAGACCCAGGTCGCGGCCACCAAGCACGTCGAGGACCGGATCGTCCCGGCGCTCGCCGGCCGGCAGTCCGGCATCGTGCTGGTCGACGGCATCGACCAGGGCCTCGCGGTCGTCGACGCCTACGCCGCCGAGCACCTGGAGATCCAGACCGAGAACGCCGCCCTCGTCGCGGCCCGGGTCCGCAACGCCGGCGCGGTCTTCGTCGGCGCCTACGCCCCCGTCTCCCTCGGCGACTACGCGGCCGGGTCCAACCACGTGCTGCCCACCGGCGGCTGCGCCTGCCACTCCTCGGGGCTGTCCGTGCAGTCCTTCCTGCGCGGCATCCACGTCGTGGACTACACCCGCGAGGCGCTGGCCGAGGTCGCCGGGACCGTGGTCACCCTCGCCGACGCCGAAGACCTGCCCGCGCACGGCGCGGCCGTACGAGCACGATTCGATTGGACGGTACCGGGTTCGTGACCGGCATTGACGACCTCCCCATCCGGGACGAGCTGCGTGGCCAGTCCCCGTACGGCGCCCCCCAGCTCGACGTCCCGGTACGCCTGAACACCAACGAGAACCCGTACCCACTGCCCGAGGCCCTGGTCGAGCGCATCACCGAGCGGGTCCGCGAGGCGGCCAGGAACCTCAACCGCTACCCCGACCGGGAGGCGGTCGAGCTGCGCACCGGCCTGGCCGCGTACCTCACCCGCACCGCCGGGCACGAGGTCGGCGTGGCCAACGTCTGGGCCGCCAACGGCTCCAACGAGGTTATCCAGCAGCTGCTGCAGACCTTCGGCGGCCCCGGCCGCACCGCGATCGGCTTCGAGCCCTCGTACTCCATGCACGGGCTGATCTCACGCGGCACCGGCACGCAGTGGCTCTCCGGCCCGCGCAACGAGGACTTCACCATCGACGTCGCGGCGGCCACGGCGGCCATCGCCGAGCACCGCCCGCACGTGGTCTTCATCACCTCCCCCAACAACCCCACCGGCACGGCGGTCGACGCCGACACCGTCCTCGCCCTGTACGAGGCCGCCCAGGCCGCCCGCGCAGGGACTGCCGGGGCCCTCGTCGTCGTGGACGAGGCGTACGGCGAATTCAGCCACCGGCCGTCGCTGCTGCCGCTCATCCAGGGCCGCCCCAACATGGTGGTCAGCCGCACCATGTCCAAGGCCTTCGGCGCGGCCGGGCTCCGCCTCGGCTACCTCGCCGCCGACCCCGCGGTCGTGGACGCCGTGCAGCTCGTACGCCTGCCGTACCACCTGTCCGCCGTCACCCAGGCCACCGCCCTCGCCGCGCTGGAGCACACCGATACGCTGCTGGGGTACGTCGAACAGCTGAAGGCCGAGCGGGACCGCCTGGTCGACGAGCTGCGCGCGATCGGCTACGAGGTCACCGACTCGGACGCCAACTTCGTCCAGTTCGGCCGCTTCGAGGACAGCCACCAGACCTGGCAGGCGATCCTCGACCACGGTGTCCTGGTCCGCGACAACGGCGTACCGGGCTGGCTGCGGGTCACCGCGGGCACCCCGGCCGAGAACGACGCGTTCCTGGAAGCGGCGCGTGACCTCAAGAAGGAGAGCTGAGCACATGTCCCGCGTAGGCCGCGTGGAACGCACCACCAAGGAAACCTCGGTCCTGGTCGAGATCGATCTCGACGGCACCGGCCGGACCGACATCTCGACCGGCGTCGGTTTCTACGACCACATGCTCGACCAGCTCGGCCGCCACGGCCTCTTCGACCTCACCGTCAAGACCGAGGGCGACCTGCACATCGACTCCCACCACACCATCGAGGACTCCGCCCTCGCACTGGGCGCCGCCTTCAAGCAGGCCCTCGGTGACAAGGTGGGGATCTACCGCTTCGGCAACTGCACGGTCCCGCTGGACGAGTCCCTCGCCCAGGTCACCGTCGATCTGTCCGGCCGCCCCTACCTCGTGCACACCGAGCCCGAGAAGATGGCGCCGATGATCGGCGAGTACGACACGACGATGACCCGGCACATCCTGGAGTCCTTCGTCGCCCAGGCCCAGATCGCGCTGCACGTCCACGTCCCGTACGGGCGCAATGCCCACCACATCGTGGAGTGCCAGTTCAAGGCCCTGGCCCGGGCGCTTCGGTACGCCTCCGAGCGCGACCCGCGCGCGGCCGGCATCCTCCCCTCGACGAAGGGCGCCCTCTGATGAGCACGGCCGCAGCCGTCTACATCTTCCTCGGCATCTTCCTGGCCAGCGGGGTCTACTCCTTCTGGAAGCAGAAGCTGCCCAAGAGCGTCATCCTTCTGCTGGGCCTCAGTGCCGTCGCGTCGCTGACCGTCGGGTTCCTGAGCCTTTAGGGAGGCCGTCTTGAGCACGTCCGCCAAGAACGTCGTCGTCCTCGACTACGGCTTCGGCAACGTCCGCTCCGCCGAGCGCGCCCTCGCCCGCGCCGGGGCCGACGTCGAGATCACCGCCGACTTCGACAAGGCCATGAACGCCGACGGGCTCCTCGTCCCCGGCGTCGGCGCCTTCGCCGCCTGCATGGCCGGGCTGAAGTCCGTACGCGGTGAGTGGATCATCGGCCGCCGGCTCGCCGGGGGCCGCCCGGTCATGGGCATCTGCGTCGGCATGCAGATCCTCTTCGCCCGGGGCGTCGAGCACGGCGTCGAGACCGAGGGCTGCGACGAGTGGCCCGGCACGGTCGAGCCGCTGCGCGCCCCCGTCGTCCCGCACATGGGCTGGAACACGGTCAAGGCGCCCGAGGACACGAAGCTCTTCACCGGGCTGGACCCCGACGAGCGCTACTACTTCGTGCACTCCTACGCCGTACGGCAATGGGAGCTGGAAGTCGGCAACGCCCACATCCGCGCCCCCAAGGTCACCTGGGCCACCCACGGCGAGCCCTTCGTCGCCGCCGTGGAGAACGGCCCGCTGTGGGCCACCCAGTTCCACCCCGAGAAGTCCGGCGACGCCGGCGCGCAGCTGCTGACCAACTGGCTCGACACGCTATGACCTGCGGCGCCGACCGGTTGTCGTCTTCCGTCCCGTCCGGCGGAGGCCGACCGCGGGGCGCGCTGCCGGCCGGCCAGCACCCGATCCTCACCTAAGGCCAGGTTCCCTTTCCATGAGTACGCACCGCCTCGAACTCCTTCCCGCCGTCGACGTCCGCGACGGCCAGGCCGTCCGCCTCGTCCACGGCGAGTCCGGCTCCGAGACGTCCTACGGCGACCCGCTCGCCGCCGCCCTCGCCTGGCAGCAGTCCGGTGCGGAATGGCTGCACCTGGTCGACCTCGACGCCGCCTTCGGCACCGGCGACAACCGGGCGCAGATCGCCGAGGTCGCCCGCACCATGGACATCAAGGTCGAGCTGTCCGGCGGCATCCGCGACGACGACACGCTGGCCGCCGCCCTCGCCACCGGCTGCACCCGGGTCAACCTCGGCACCGCCGCCCTGGAGACCCCCGAATGGGTCGCCAAGGTCATCGCCGAGCACGGCGACCGCATCGCCGTAGGCCTGGACGTACGCGGCACCACCCTGCGCGGCCGGGGCTGGACCCGCGACGGCGGCGACCTGTACGAGACGCTGGCCCGCCTCGACAGCGAGGGCTGCGCCCGTTACGTCGTCACCGACATCGCCAAGGACGGCACCCTCCAGGGCCCCAACCTGGACCTGCTGAAGAACGTCTGCGCGGCCACCGACAAGCCGGTCGTCGCGTCCGGCGGCGTTTCCTCCCTTGACGACCTGCGCGCGATCGCGACTCTTGTCCCGGAAGGTGTCGAAGGCGCCATCGTGGGCAAGGCCCTTTACGCCAAGGCGTTCACCTTGGAAGAGGCGTTGGAGGCCGTATCACGATGACTGACACCCCTGCCGTGCAGCGCGTCCAGAGCGACAGCCACTGGGAAGAGACCATGGGCTTCGCCCGCGCCGTCGCGGCAGGGGACCGGGTCCTTGTCCCCGGCACCATGCCGCTGGTCGGCGGAGAGGTGAGCGGTGAGGGCAGTCCGTACGAGCAGGCCCTGCTGGCCTTCGGCAACGCGCTCGCCGCGCTGGAGAAGTTCGGTCTCGGGCCCGAAAGCGTCATCCGCACCCGCATGTACATCAGCCACGCCCGCGACGCGGAGGATGTCGGCCGCGCGCACAAGGAGCTTTTCGGCGCGGTGCGCCCGGCCGGGAGCATCGTCGTGGTCGCCGGCTTCGTCGACTCGCGCGTGCTTGTCGAAGTCGACGTGGAAGCATTCCGAGGAGCCCCTGAATGACCCTTGCGGTCCGAGTCATCCCCTGCCTCGACGTGGACAACGGCCGCGTCGTGAAGGGCGTCAACTTCCAGAACCTCCGCGATGCCGGTGACCCCGTGGAGATGGCCAAGCTGTACGACGCCGAAGGCGCCGACGAGCTGACCTTCCTGGACATCACGGCCTCCTCCGGCGACCGCGAGACCACGTACGACGTGGTGCGCCGGACGGCCGAGCAGGTCTTCATCCCGCTGACGGTGGGTGGCGGGGTGCGTTCTGCCGACGACGTCGACAAGCTGCTGCGGGCGGGGGCCGACAAGGTCGGTGTCAACACGGCTGCCATCGCCCGGCCCGAGCTCATTCGAGAAATTGCTGAGCGCTTCGGCAGTCAGGTGCTGGTGCTTTCGGTTGATGCCCGGCGGATGGCGGACGGTTCGTTCGAGGTCACCACGCATGGCGGTCGGCGTGGGACTGGTATCGACGCGGTGGAGTGGGCGCACCGGGCGGCGGAGTTGGGTGCCGGTGAGATTCTGCTCAACTCGATGGACGCCGACGGGACGAAGGACGGCTACGACGTGGAGATGATCGCGGCGGTCCGCAAGCACGTCACCGTTCCGGTGATCGCGAGCGGCGGGGCCGGCAAGCTCTCCGATTTCGCCCCGGCGGTTGCTGCGGGTGCGGACGCCGTGCTGGCCGCTTCTGTTTTCCACTTCGGTGACCTGCGCATCGGCGAGGTCAAGGGCGCCCTGCGGGGGGCCGGTCACCCGGTGAGGTGACGGTCCGGGGCCTCCGGGGCTGGGGGTCCTGGACCGACATATTTACGTGCGTGACGGGTCCGTCCGTTGCCTTGCCCGGCATGCCGCACACAAATATGCGGAGCGTCCAGAACCCCCACCCCTCCGACCCCGGCCCTCCCCGCCGTCGTTGCCTACCGGGTGGGTGGGTGGGTGGCTGCGACCCTGGTTCTCCTACCGTTCACTTCTGCTCCCCCCCCGGGTTGGGGGTAGGCCGTCCGCGTGAGGCGGATCGGGCTGGCCCAACCCGGCCACCGGCCGTTGGCCGCCCACGAGACCGCAACCAGGGACTCGTCCGAGGCGCAGGCGCAGGCGCTCAGCCCTGGCCCAGGGCCTTGGCGATGAGGTCGTGGACCAGGAACTCGGCGGGACTCCGGTTCTCCAGGAGGCGGGGGAGGTCGGCGGGGCCGAACCAGTCGTACGTGGAGTGCTTGGCCCATTCCAGGCGGGGGTTGGCGAGGTCGCCGTCGACCTCGATGACGTAGTCGGCCTCGTGGCGGAGGCCGAGGCCGTCGTCGCCGGTCCAGGTGGAGGTGCCGAGGGAGCGCATGATGCGGCGGACCCGCCAGCCGGTTTCCTCCTCGACCTCGCGGAGGAGGGCTTCGAGCAGGGTCTCGCCGGGGTCGACGTGGCCGCCCACGATGTCCCAGCAGTCCGGGAAGAGCCGGCGGTCGGGGCTGCGTTTCTGGGCGAAGGCCTTGCCGGTGGAGTTGAGGATGACCGCGCCTACGGTCCAGGTCTCGTTGGGGGAGGGGAAGCGACGGGTCCCTATGAGGACGGCCAGTTCGGGGGCCAGGGGGAGTTCGACGCTGTGCAGGGCGGGGTGGGTGAGCCAGTGCAGGCGGGCCTCGTCGGGGCGGCCGTCGTGCAGCGGGGGCCAGGTGTGGGACGGGGTGAAGTCGTCGACGACCAGGACGCCGCCGGGGCGCAGGAGCCGTTCGGGGTCGGCGGGGAGGCCGTCGCCCTTGCCCTGGCCGCCGCCGTCGAGGATCAGGAGGTCGTACGGGGCGTGGGCGGCGATTGCTGTCCAGTCGCCGCGTGTGACGGTCACGTCGTCGCGGGACGCGAAGACCTCGGCGGCCGCCGTCGCTCGTAGGGGGTCTCGTTCCACGCTCACCGCGGCCGCGCCCGGACGCATGCCCGAGGCCAGCCAGGCTAGGCCGACGCCGCAGCCGGTGCCGGTCTCGCCGATGCGGGTGGCGCCGGCGGCCAGGACCTGGAGGAGGCGGCCGTGCTCGGGGCGGCAGGAGTAGTCGAAGCCGAGCCGTTGGGCTGCTTTGACGGCGTCGGCGACGAGCGGGGGGAGGGCGCCGGAGGCGGTGGTGTGGGCGCGGGTTCCGTCGAGTGACATGGCGTCAATCCTCTCGCGCTGGTGTTGTGTTCGTCGCGGATAGCCTGAAGGGGAAGTTGCGCAAAATGTATTGCGCAATTTTTGTTGCACATTTACCGTGATGACATGGCAGACGACAAGACCCCCAGGGTCACCGACATCGACGCGCTGAAGGTGTTCACGCATCCGCTGCGCATCAAGCTCTACCGGGCCCTCACCGTCGCCCGTAAGGCCACTGCCTCGCAGCTGGGCGAGCAGGTCGACGAGGCCCCGTCGCTGGTCAGCTACCACCTTCGCAAGATGGCCGCGCACGGCTTCATCGTCGAGGCGCCCGGCGAGAGTTCGGACGGCCGGGAGCGGTGGTGGCAGGTCGCCTCGGAGCGCGGTTTCAGCTTCCGCAGCACGGACTTCGCCGACCGGCCGGAGGGGGCGGCGGTGATGAGCGCGGTCACCCGGCAGATCGTGACGTCCCGTTATGAGCGGTACATGGCACATCTGGACGAGTCGTCGGCCTGGCCCAAGGAGTGGATGGAGACGGAGTTCAGCTCCGAGTACGTGGCCGGTCTGACCGCCGCCGAACTGGGCCGACTGGGCGAGGAGATGGACGCGTTGGTCCGCCGCTGGATCGAGCACGGCCGCGCGGCCGAGGCCGCCGGCGACGGGGAGGGGCGCGAGCACGTCTCCCTGCACCTGTACGGATTCCCTTTCCGCGACTGACCTGTGAAGAAGGAGGCCGCCGACATGCAGGCGACCGGGATGACCACGACGTCCATCGCTGCCGGCAAGCCCGCCCACCGGGACGGCAACGTGCTGCGCTGGCTGGCGGCGTTCGCAGCGTCGCTCGTCGGCGACAGCGTCTATTTCCTCGCCCTGTCCTGGGCGGCCACCCGGACGGGGAGTGCCGCGCAGGCGGGGCTGGTGCTGGCGGTGAGCTCGGTGCCGAGAGCGGCGTTAATGCTCGGCGGGGGAGTGATCGCCGACCGGTTCGGGCCGCGCAGGGTGGTGATCGGCAGTGATGCGACACGGTGTGTCGTGATCCTGGCCATGGCTGGGTTGCTGGCGGTCGCGACGCCGGGGCTGTGGGCTCTGGTGGTGGTGGCGCTGGTCTTCGGTGCGGTGGACGCGCTGTTCATGCCGGCCGTGAGCGCGCTGCCGCCGCGCATCACGGGGCCGGACCAGCTGGCCCGGGTTCAGGGGATGAAGGGGCTGGCCACCCGGGTGGCCACGGTCGCCGGGGCGCCGTTGGGTGGGGTGGCGATGGCGTTCGGCGGTGCGGCGGCGGCCTTCGGGGTGGCGGGGGCGCTGTTCGCGGTGTCGTTGGTGCTGCTGGCGGCTGTACGGGTGGCCCCGTTGCCCGGCGATGACCGTGTCGGTGCCGAGAGGAAAGGAACCGCCTGGCGGGATCTGGCCGACGGGATCCGGCACATCAGGCGGAACCGGGTGCTGGCGGCGCTGGTGGTGGTCGGAGCCATCGGCGAGCTGGGCCTGGGCGGACCGCTGAACATCGGGGTGACGCTACTGGCGAGCGAGCGTGGCTGGGGCGCCGCCGGGCTCGGCTGGATTGTCTGCGGCTTCGGGGTCGGCGCGGGCGCGGCCTCGCTGCTGCTGACCGTACGGGGCAGGGTGCCGCGCGCCGGCCGCGTCCTGAGCTGCTCCATGGCCCTGGGCGCGGTCGCGGCGGCCGCCCTGGCGTACGTCCCGTCGCTGCCGGCGGCCGTCGGGGCGGGCGCGGTGATCGGGCTGTCGGCGGGGTTCTCCGGCGCGCTGGTCGGCGCCCTGCTCCAGACCACGGCGGAGGCCGCCTATCTGGGCAGGGTCGGCTCCGTACTGACCCTCTTCACGGTCGGCGTCGCACCGTTGACCTACCCGCTGATGGGTGCCGGCATCGCGGCCTGGGGCCTCGAGCCGGTGTTCACGGTCAGCGCGGCGGTGTCGGTGCTGGCCGCCGCGTACGGGATCGCCTCACCGGCGCTGCGGCGCGCGGAACTGCCGCGCTAGTGCCGGGAGGGGCACTAGATGCCGAGCTGCTTCGCCTCGTACAGCTTGGTGACCGCGTCCTTGTCGCCCTCGGTCTCGACCCGGGCGGACTCCGTACGCCCGAAGGCGAAGAGCACCAGCTCGGCCGGCTCGCCGGTGACCGTGACGACCGGGGTGCCACGGTGGAGGACGGCGGTCTGGCCGTCGGGGCGGCGCAGAACGACGCCGACCGGGGCCTTGCGGCCGAGGAGGCGGGCGCTGCGCTCCAGGCGGGACCAGAGGACGTCGGCGAACACGGGGTCGATCTCGCGGGGTGTCCAGTCGGGCTGGGCGCGGCGGACGTCCTCGGAGTGGACGAAGAACTCGACGGTGTTCGCGGCCTCGTCGATCTGCTTGAGGGCGAACGGGGACAGCCGTGGCGGGCCGCTGCGGATGAGCAGGATCAGCTCTTCGTACGGCTTGTCGGCGAACTCCTTGCGCACGCGCTCCAGCCGGGGCGCGAGCTGCGGGATCAGCTGCCCGGCGGAGGCGTCGGCGCGGCGCTCGCGGACGACGACGTGTGCGGCCAGATCGCGGGTGGTCCAGCCGTCACACAGGGTGGCGGCCTCGAGCCCGACGCTCTCCAGGAGGTCGGCGAGGAGTAGACGTTCACGCTGTGCATGAGTCGACATACCGTCAGCGTACGTCCACGCCCCGCCGACCGGGGGCCTAGGCGAGGGGTTTCGTGAGCTGCTTACCGTCGAGTGTGTTGCTGAGGGTGAGGGAGCAGGAGATGGTGTCCTTGTTCTGGACCGTGTACGTCGTGAGGGACGGGTAGATCGCGTAGTAGTAATACGTCTTCCCGTCGGCCGGGATCTTGGCGAGGCGGGCCTTGGCGTCCTTCTCGCAGAGACTGAGGACCTTCTTCTGCAGCTCGGCCTCGGTGGTGAAGCTGCCGGTCAGGGTCTCGTTGGCGATCACCTCGCCGTCGTGCGGGGAGCTGCACGAGCGGGTCGTGACGGCGGTGACGCTGCTGTTCAGGCCCGGGTGGTCGAAGCACTTGCCGGGCTTGAGCACGACGTAGGGGACCAGGCTGTCGGTGGGGTTCGAGTCGGCGGTGGCGGTGTCCGTGGCTCCGTCGGAGGCGGTGGCCGAGGCTGTCTCCGACGCGGTCGGGGTCGGGCTGCTGGAGCTCGCCGCCGTGTTGTCCTTGTTGCCGCCCAGGATCACCACGACTCCGCCGACGAGTACGGCGATGACGACCACCGCGCCGATCGCGATCGCGGCGATCTTCCCGCCGTTCCCGCCGCCACCGTTCGGCGGCGGGGGCGGGGGGTATCCGCCGGGGCCGCCCGGGCCCCCGGGGCCGTATCCGCCGCCTCCGCCGTAGCCGCCGCTTCCGTAACCGCCGCCGGCGTCTCCGTAGCCGCCTCCGCCCTGGGGCGGGTAGCCGCCCTGGTCGGGGTAGCCGTAACCGCCCCCCTGTGGCGGGGGCGGGGGTCCGTATCCCTGCGGCGGACCGTAGCCGCCGCCCTGGCCGGGCTGGGGCTGGTTGGGCGGGGGCGGCGGAGGAAAACTCATGCACGAAGCATGCCCCATACGGGTGACGTCGGCTTCACTCGGATACTAAGTCGTGACAGGGCCCGCCCTCCGCTGACGGCGGGTCAGTCGACTTGCGGGCTATGTTCTTTATGCGGCTTTTCCGGTCCGGGTGCGATCGGCGGCAGAATAGAGGCATGGACTCCCCGCTCGACCGCTCCCTCGACCCCGCCGTCGCCGCCCGCCTCAAGCGCAACCCCGACGGTCTCGTGCCCGCCATCGCCCAGCAGTACGACACCGGCGAGGTGCTCATGCTGGGGTGGATGGACGACGAGGCGCTGCGGCTCACCCTCACCACCGGCCGCTGCACCTACTGGAGCCGCAGCCGCCAGGAATACTGGGTCAAGGGCGACACCTCCGGCCACGTCCAGCACGTCAAGTCCGTCGCCCTCGACTGCGACGGTGACACCCTCCTCGTCAAGGTCGACCAAGTCGGCGCCGCCTGCCACACCGGCGACCGCACCTGCTTCGACGCGGACAGCTTGCCGCTGGGCTGAACCGGTCCCGGGTTGCGGGTCGGCCGCTCGCCGGAGGCGAAGCGGGCTGGCGCAACCCGGCCACCGGCCCGCGGCCGCTGAACAACCCCGGCCACCGCCGAACGTGGCGCGCCGCCGTCGCCGGGGGTGGGACCCCCCTCGCTTCGCTCGCCTTGCGGAACGTTCTCCCGCAACCCGGGCTGACCCGAACCGATGGCCTGCCCGGAGGGCACTAGGCTTCGGGCATGACCACGGGCACCGTCACCCCCGACCTTGATACGTTCCGGAAGCTCGCGCTGGACCGCCGGGTGATTCCGGTGAGCCGGAGGCTGCTGGCGGACGGTGATACGCCGGTGGGGCTGTACCGGAAGCTGGCGGGGGAGCGGACGGGGACGTTTCTGCTGGAGTCGGCGGAGAACGGGCGGTCGTGGTCGCGGTATTCGTTCGTGGGCGTACGGAGCGATGCGACGCTGACCGAGCGCGACGGGCAGGCGCACTGGCTGGGCACGCCGCCCGTGGGGGTGCCGGCGGAGGGGGACCCGCTGCAGGCGCTCCGCGCGACCGTGGAGACGCTGCACACGCCGCGCGACCTGCATGACGACGCGGGGCTGCCACCGTTCACGGGCGGCATGGTGGGGTACCTCGGGTACGACATCGTGCGGCGCCTGGAGCGGATCGGGGACCACGCGCAGGACGACCTGGAGCTGCCCGAGCTGACGATGCTGCTGACGTCGGACCTGGCGGTGCTGGACCACTGGGACGGCTCGGTGCTGCTGATCGCGAACGCGATCAACCACAACGACCTGGACACCGGCGTCGACGAGGCCTACGCGGACGCCGTCGCCCGCCTGGACGCGATGGCGGCCGACCTGGCCCGGCCGGCCGACTCGGCGCCGGTGGAGCTGCCGCCGTCCGCGCTGCCGGAGGAGATGACGGCGCGGTCGGGCGGAGCCACGTACCAGGCGGCGGTGGAGACGGCGAAGGAGTACATCAGGGCGGGGGACGCCTTCCAGATCGTGCCGTCGCAGCGTTTCGAGACGCCCTGCCCGGCGAGCGCGCTGGACGTCTACCGGGTGCTGCGGGCGACGAATCCGTCGCCGTACATGTATCTGTTCCGCTTCGACGGCTTCGACGTGGTCGGCTCCAGCCCGGAGGCGCTGGTCAAGGTCGAGGACGGCCGCGCGATGGTGCATCCGATCGCCGGAACGCGGCCCCGGGGGGCGACCCCGCAGGAGGACCAGGCCCTCGCGGACGAGCTGATGGCCGATCCGAAGGAGCGGGCGGAGCATCTGATGCTGGTCGACCTGGGCCGCAACGACCTGGGCCGGGTGTGCGAGCCGGGCAGCGTTGAGGTGGTCGACTTCATGTCGATCGAGCGCTACAGCCATGTGATGCACATCGTCTCGACGGTGACGGGGACGCTGGGCGCCGGGCGGACCGCCTTCGACGTGCTGACCGCCTGCTTCCCCGCCGGGACGCTGTCCGGCGCGCCCAAGCCGCGCGCGATGCAGATCATCGACGAGCTGGAGCCCACCCGGCGCGGCCTGTACGGGGGCTGCGTCGGCTATCTGGACTTCGCCGGGGACTCCGACACGGCCATCGCCATCCGCACCGCCCTGCTGCGCGGCGGCACGGCGTACGTGCAGGCCGGCGCGGGGGTCGTGGCGGACTCCGACCCGGTCGCGGAGGACACCGAGTGCCGCAACAAGGCGGCGGCGGTGCTGCGCGCGGTGGCCACGGCGAACGCGCTGCGGCGATAGGCGATAGTGGTGGGGTGACTGCCGTGACCGAGCCCAGTACCGCCGAAACCGAAGCCAAGGCCGAAGCCAAGGCCGAGGCCGAGGCCGCCGTAACGCCCGCCGCCAGGGGCGGTGGTGGCCGGGGGAGCCTGGCTGTGGGGCTGCTGCTCGGTGTCGTCGGCGCCTCGGTGCTGCTGCTCGCG
This sequence comes from Streptomyces sp. NPDC059373, assembly GCF_042751495.1. Taxonomy (NCBI): domain Bacteria; kingdom Bacillati; phylum Actinomycetota; class Actinomycetes; order Kitasatosporales; family Streptomycetaceae; genus Streptomyces; species Streptomyces sp. NPDC059373. The sequence goes on from NZ_JBHYXC010000008.1 coordinate 109,134, forward strand.
GCAGGGAAGACCTGGATGCACGGCACCGCCGCCTTCGCGGGCGGCAGTGTGCGGGTCAGCGCCTCCGGGAGCGAGGTGGCGGCTCTGCCGGGCGCGCTGGCGCTGGTGGGGCTGGCCGCGCTGGTCGCGGTGTTCGCGGTGCGTGGCGCGGGCCGGGTGATCGTGGCGGGGCTGCTGGCGCTGAGCGGGGCGGGCGCGGTGGCCGCCGCACTGTCGGCCCTGGGCGACACCTCGGCGCTGGACGCGGCCGCCTCGACGGCCACCGCCGTGGCCCACAGTTCGGTGAGTACGAGCAGTACGACCGCCTGGCCGCTGGTCGCCGCCACGGGCGGGGCGCTGCTGCTGGCCGCCGGGGTCCTCGCGCTGGTACGCGGCCGTGCCTGGCCGGGGATGTCCAACCGGTACGACCGGGACGGGGCCGAGCCCCGGCCCCGTAAGCAGCGCGCGGCGATGGTCGACCCCGACCGGCCCGAGGACCTGTGGAAGGCCCTGGACCGGGGGGAGGACCCCACGGAGGCCGGTGACGCGGTCTGACCCGGTCTAGGGAACAATGGTGCCGACCTTCTGAACCCTCAGAGCCTCAGAACTCGTAGAACGACTTGGGAGCACTCATGGCGGGCAACAGCCACGGACACACCCCTGCCGCCTGGACCGGCGTGACCATCGCCTTCATCGGCTTCTGCATCGCGGGTGCTTTTGTGGTCCTGGCCAACCCGCTGGGCATGATCGCCGGCCTCGTCGTGGCCGCCCTCGGCGGCGTCGTCGGCATGGCCATGCGGGCGGCCGGCCTCGGCAAGGACACCAAGTCCTCGTCCTCCGGGCGTACGGCCGACCAGCACGGCTGAGCCGGCTCGGGAGCATGACGGATGGCGTGGCCCATGACGGGCTGCGCCATCCGCCGTTTCCGGGGGACAATCGCCCCGTGACCGACGCCCCCGCCACCCCGGCCCCGTCCCTGCGGCGCCTCGCCGCGCCCCTCGGCGTACTGGGCGGGGTCGTCGCGGCCTTCGCCTACGTAGGGACGGTCGACCCGAACACGCCCGGGCACTATCCGGTGTGCCCGCTGCTGAAGTACACCGGCATCTACTGCCCCGGCTGCGGGGGCCTGCGCAGCGCCTATGCCGTCGCGCACGGCGACTTCGGCGCGGCGCTGGGGTTCAACGCGCTGGCGGTCGCCGGCTACGTCGCCTTCGCCGTCTTCTGGGTGGTGTGGGCGTCGCGTACGGCCCGGGGGCGGCCGTTCGAGGTGCCGCTGAGACCGGCGTACGTGTGGGGTGTGGCGGCGGTAGTGATCGCTTTCACGATTGTCCGGAACCTGCCGGTGGGGGCGGCCCTGGCGCCGTAGATATGTCCACCTAGTGGGCATACGTCCGGCCGGATGCGAGTCCTCCGCGCCCCGCCGGTTACCATCGCAGTGCTGGTGGAACATCTCATTCGCTGGCTTGATCATTTCGCTCATGGAAGGGGACCGCTCGCGTGAGTGTGCTCGACGAGATCATCGACGGAGTCCGCGAAGACCTCGCCGAGCGGCAGGCACAGGTCTCCCTCGACGAGCTCAAGGAGCTCGCGGCCAAGGCCCCCGAGGCCAAGGACGGCGTCGCGGCCCTGCGTGGCGACAGCGTCAAGGTCATCTGCGAGGTGAAGCGCTCCAGCCCCTCCAAGGGTGCGCTCGCCGCGATCGCCGACCCGGCCGGACTCGCTGCGGACTACGAGGCCGGGGGTGCCGCTGTCATCAGCGTGCTCACCGAGCAGCGCAGGTTCGGCGGATCCCTGGCCGACCTCGACGCGGTCCGCGCCAAGGTCGACATCCCGGTGCTCCGCAAGGACTTCATCGTCACCGCCTACCAGCTCTGGGAGGCCCGGGCGCACGGCGCGGACCTCGCGCTGCTGATCGTCTCGGCGCTGGAGCAGGACGCGCTGGTCTCGCTGATCGAGCGGGCCGAGTCGATCGGACTCACCCCGCTGGTCGAGGTCCACGACGAGGAAGAGGTCGCCCGCGCGGTGGATGCCGGCGCGCGCATCATCGGCGTCAACGCGCGTAACCTCAAGACCCTCGAAGTCGACCGCGGGAACTTCGCGCGTGTCGCCCCCGAGATCCCCGACCACATCGTCAAGATCGCCGAGTCCGGTGTCCGCGGCCCGCACGACCTCATCGCGTACGCCAACGACGGCGCCGACGCCGTCCTGGTCGGCGAGTCGCTCGTCACCGGCCGCGACCCCAAGGCCTCCGTCGCCGACCTGGTCGCCGCGGGCGCCCACCCGGCATTGCGTCACGGCCGCGGCTGACCGACGCCCTTCCCGAAGAGCTCCGCCGCGTGCTGGATCCGCAGCTTCTCCAGCGTCTCGGCCTGTGCCCGTGCCCGGTGGAGGAGCTCGTCGAGACGGTCCCGGTCCAGGCCGAGGCCCGGGTCGGAGCCGGCCACGGTCCGGAGCGTCTGCCATCCCGCCGCCTTGCCCTCGACTCCCAGCCGCAGCATCTCCAGCTCTCCAGCAGGTCGCTGAGTGGCGAGCGGCGCAGCAGATGGCGGTTGGGCTTGAGCCGGCCGGTGTTCTCGGCGAACCATCCGGCCGCGACCTTGTAGTGCCGGATCGGCACACCCAGCTGCCTCATGATCTCCAGCAGCGCGGCCCGGTCCTCCGAGATCTCGGCCGCCAGCCCCTCCAGGCCGGGGCCCGGACCGGCCTGTGCGCTCGCCATTCGCCGGGCGAGCCTGGTGCCGGCGGTGGCTCCGGCCAGATGATCGTTGAGGTAGACGCCGAGCAGATCACGTCGCTCCACAGCTCCGCTCCCATGTCTCGTCGGACTCCTTGTCTCGTGGGACTCCTTGGACTCCTTGGACTCCTTGGACTCCTTCGGCTCGTCGCTCACGTCGGTCTCGCCGGATCAGCGCCTACCCGGCTCGGCGGCACGAAATCTCCGGGCCAACCGGTAGGATGACCGCCATGCCCCTGTCCCTCGCCGCCGGGCCCTCCAGCCCGGACGCGTACGCGCGACTGCGCCGCGGCTGCCGCCCGCGCGGTTGCCGCGCGCCGGCCAGGCGCGTGCTGGGCCGACGGGTGCGGTATGTGATCGGCTGCGAGCCGGGCCAGGTGAACGGTCGCCGATGGCGTCACGGCTCCGTGACGTCCACCCTTGTGCGCTGAGCCGCTGAAATCCTCCCGGTCCCGGAGAGGCTTCGGCGCTGTGCGCGCGGACAGGCGAGGACGTCGCGGACAAGCGATACGTACCGTTCATCCGTAAAAGGACGCGAGGAGCCAGAACCGTCATGTCCGATGACTTCTTCATTCCCGACCCCGAGGGCCTGATCCCCACCGCAGAGGGCTACTTCGGGGCGTTCGGCGGCAAGTTCATTCCGGAGGCGCTGGTCGCCGCCGTGGACGAGGTGGCAGCCGAGTACGAGAAGGCCAAGACCGACCCGGCGTTCTCAGCCGAGCTGAACGACCTGCTGGTCAACTACACGGGGCGGCCGAGCGCGCTCACCGAGGTGCCGCGGTTCGCGGAGCACGCGGGCGGGGCGCGGGTCTTCCTCAAGCGGGAGGACCTGAACCACACCGGCTCGCACAAGATCAACAATGTGCTGGGCCAGGCGCTGCTCACCAAGCGCATGGGCAAGACGCGGGTGATCGCCGAGACCGGCGCCGGGCAGCACGGCGTGGCCACGGCCACCGCCTGCGCGCTGTTCGGCCTGGAGTGCACGATCTACATGGGCGAGATCGACACCCAGCGCCAGGCCCTCAACGTGGCCCGGATGCGGATCCTCGGCGCCGAGGTCATCGCCGTGAAGTCCGGCAGCCGCACCCTCAAGGACGCGATCAACGAGGCGTTCCGCGACTGGGTCGCCAATGTCGACCGCACCCACTACCTCTTCGGCACCGTCGCAGGCCCGCACCCCTTCCCGGCGATGGTGCGGGACTTCCACCGCGTCATCGGCGTCGAGGCACGCCGCCAGATCCTGGAGCGGGTCGGCCGCCTCCCGGACGCGGTCGCCGCGTGCGTCGGCGGCGGATCGAACGCGATCGGCCTGTTCCACGCCTTCATCCCCGACGAGAAGGTCCGCCTGATCGGCCTGGAGGCGGCCGGCCACGGCGTGTCCTCCGGCGAGCACGCCGCGACCCTGACGGCCGGCGAGCCCGGCATCCTGCACGGCTCGCGTTCGTACGTCCTCCAGGACGACGAGGGCCAGATCACCGAGCCGTACTCGATCTCGGCGGGCCTGGACTACCCGGGCATCGGCCCCGAGCACGCGTACCTCAAGGACAGCGGCCGCGCCGAGTACCGCCCGGTCACCGACGACGAGGCGATGCAGGCGCTGCGGCTGCTGTCCATGACCGAGGGCATCATCCCGGCGATCGAGAGCGCGCACGCCCTCGCAGGAGCCCTCGAGGTCGGCCGCGAGCTGGGTCCTGAGGGCCTGCTGCTGGTCAACCTCTCCGGGCGCGGCGACAAGGACATGGACACGGCGGCCCGCTACTTCGGGCTGTACGACGACGCTGCGGACAAGGGGGCCGGCAAGTGACTGGCAACATCGAGCTGCTGAACAAGACCCTCTCCGACGCCAAGGCCGAGAACCGCGCCGCCCTGATCGCCTACCTGCCGGCCGGCTTCCCGACCGTCGACGGCGGCATCGCGGCCGTCAAGGCGGCCCTGGAGGGCGGCGCCGACATCGTCGAGGTCGGCCTGCCGCACAGCGACCCGGTGCTGGACGGCCCGGTCATCCAGACCGCCGACGACATCGCCCTGCGCGGCGGCGTACGGATCGCCGACGTGCTGCGTACGGTCCGCGAGGCGCACGACGCGACCGGGGCGCCGATCCTGGTCATGACGTACTGGAACCCGGTCGACCGCTACGGCGCCGAGCGCTTCGCCGCCGGGCTGGCCGAGGCGGGCGGCGCGGGCTGCATCCTGCCCGACCTGCCGGTCGAGGAGTCCGAGGTGTGGCGCAAGGCCGCCGAGCAGCACGGCTTGGCCACGGTCTTCGTGGTCGCGCCGAGCAGCAAGGACGAGCGCCTGGCCAAGATCACCGCGGCCGGGTCCGGCTTTGTCTACGCGGCGTCGCTGATGGGTGTCACCGGCACCCGTGAGAGCGTCGGCGCGCAGGCCTCCGACCTGGTCCGCCGCACCCGGGCCGCCACCGCCGACCTGCCGGTCTGCGTCGGCCTCGGCGTCTCGAACGCCGAGCAGGCCGCGGAGGTCGCCGCCTTCGCCGACGGCGTCATCGTCGGCTCGGCCTTCGTCAAGCGGATGCTGGACGCGCCGGACGAGGCCGCCGGGCTGGTGGGCGTGCGCGAGTTGGCGGCGGACCTGGCGAAGGGCGTACGCGGCCGCGGGTAGCTCACGCGTAGCTCATATGGGCGAAATACGGGCCGGGGGTACGCGGATGCGTGCCCCCGGTTCGTTGTGCACGGGCGTGAGCGAGAAGAACCGTGAAGGCAAGCGCACCGCCCGCGAGCGGCTGCAGGAACAGCGTGAGAAGGACAAGGCGCGCGAGAAGCGCAAGCGGGGGCTGATCGTCGGCGGCAGTGTCGTGGCCGTCCTGGCGATCGCCGCCGTGATCGGCGTGGTGGTCGCCAACAACAGCAACAGCGGTGGCGGCTCCGGGACGCCCGCCGCGGCCCCGGCAGGTGCCACCGGCACCAGCAAGCTCGTGATCCCCAGCGGCGCGACCGACGCGCCGTCCACCCTGACCGTCTACGAGGACTTCCGCTGCCCGGCGTGCGGCCAGTTCGAGAAGACGTACCGCGACACCGTCCACAGCCTGCAGGACTCGGGGCAGATGAAGGTCGACTACCACATCGTCCGCATCATCGACGGCAACCTGGGCGGCATCGGCTCCCTCAACGCGGGCAACGCGGCGGCGTGCGCGCAGGACCAGAACAAGTTCCTGGAATTCCACGACGTCCTGTACGCGAACCAGCCGCCGGAGACCAGCGACAAGTTCGCCCAGAAGCCCTATCTGCTACAGCTGGCCGGCAAGGTGCCCGGCCTGACCAACGCCGCCTTCACGGCCTGCGTGAACAACGGGATGTACGACGACTGGATCAAGGCGTCCAACACCGATTTCGGCAAGTCCGGCTTCAACTCCACGCCGACCGTGCTGCTGAACGGCAAGAGCATCTACGCGGACCCGAAGAACCCGCTGACCCCGGACAAGCTCAAGCAGATGGTCGCGGACGCCAACAAGGGGAAGAAGGCGGGCACGGCGACGCCCAGCATCACACCGAGCACATCGGTCCCGTCCGCCGCGTCCGCCTCTGCCTCCGCCTCCGGCTGAGGCGTTATCCAGCCGTTGCCGGGTGGGTGCCCGCGCGCCCGCCCGGCAGGGTAGCGTCGGACTTTGCCATGGAACTCGCATTCATCCCCAGTCCGTCGCGCGGAGTGCTCTATCTGGGCCCCATTCCGCTGCGCGGCTACGCGTTCTGCATCATCATCGGCGTCTTCGTCGCCGTCTGGATCGGCGGCAAGCGCTGGGCCGCCCGCGGCGGACAGAAGACCACGGTCGCGGACATCGCCGTATGGGCGGTGCCGTTCGGCCTGGTCGGCGGCCGTCTCTACCACGTGATCACGGATTACGAGCTCTACTTCGGCGCCGGGAAGGACTGGGTCAACGCCTTCAAGATCTGGGAGGGCGGCCTCGGCATCTGGGGCGCCATCACCCTGGGCGCCCTCGGCGCCTGGATCGGCTGCCGTCGCCGCGGCATCCCCCTCCCCGCGTGGGCGGACGCCCTGGCCCCCGGCATCGCCATCGCCCAGGCCATCGGCCGCTGGGGCAACTGGTTCAACCAGGAGCTCTACGGCCGGCCCACCACCCTGCCCTGGGCGCTCAAGATCGACCCCGCGCACCGGCCCGTCGACACCCCCGACATCGCCACGTACCACCCGACCTTCCTCTACGAGTCGCTGTGGTGCGTCGGCGTCGCCCTCGTGGTGATCTGGGCCGACCGGCGCTTCAAGCTCGGCCACGGGCGGGCCTTCGCGGTGTACGTCGCCACGTACACGGTCGGCCGGTTCTGGATCGAGTCGCTGCGGGTCGACGACGCCCATCACATCCTGGGCATGCGGCTCAACGACTGGACGTCGATCGTCGTCTTCCTCGGCGCCGTCGTGTACTTCGTCATCTCGGCGAAGCGGCACCCCGGCCGGGAGGAGGTCGTGGAGCCTGCCGCGGTCGCGGCCGACGCCACGCCTGACCCGGAGCCCGCCGACACCGACGCCGATCCCGACGCCGACGCCGACGCCGCTGCCGACGACGCGGAGCCCGCTGTCGCGGCGGACGACGAGGCGGAGGCGGACGACGAGGCCGAGCCGAAAGCCGAGGCCGGGGCCCCCGTCGAAGAGGCCAAGAACTCCTGACGCCCGACGCATCCCACGCCCGACGCATCCCACGGCCGCCGCACCCCCCGGTGCGGCGGCCGTTTCGTTCCGCGTTTTCGCAGGTAAGGCAGGCTTTCCTTGCTGGAAACGAAGGGAACGGCAGCGTACGGTCAGGGTGTTCGCGGGAAGGACCGAGGCCCGAGCCTCGGCCGGAGGGAGTGGGTGCGCCATGTCGTCCTTGGCAGTCGAGACGGACTCAGCCGCTGCTCCCCTGCACGTGAGCCACCACGAGCACCGGGACGTGAGCGGTGGCTGGCTGCGGCCCGCCGTGTTCGGGGCGATGGACGGCCTGGTGTCGAACCTGGCACTGATCACCGGTGTGGCCGGCGGTGAGGTGTCGCCGCACATGATCGTGATCACCGGCCTGGCCGGGCTGGCCGGCGGGGCGTTTTCGATGGCGGCGGGGGAGTACACCTCCGTGGCCTCCCAGCGGGAGCTGGTTGAGGCGGAAGTCGCTCTCGAGCGGCTGGAGTTGAGCCGTAACCCGCAGGACGAGCTGCTGGAGCTCGCGTCGCTCTACGTGTCGCGCGGCGTCGACCCGGACCTCGCGCACGAGGTGGCGCGGCAGATGTCCGTGGACCCGGAGCAGGCGCTGGAGATACACGCCCGGGAAGAGCTGGGCATCGACCCGACCGATCTGCCGTCGCCGCTGCTCGCCGCCGGTTCGTCCTTCGCGTCCTTCGCGATCGGCGCGCTGCTGCCGGTGCTGCCGTACCTCCTGGGCGCGACGGCCCTCTGGCCCGCGCTGATCGTCGCCTTCACCGGTCTGTTCGCGTGCGGCGCCGCGGTGTCGAAGGTCACCGCCCGCTCGTGGTCCTTCAGCGGGCTCCGGCAGCTGGTCTTGGGCGGAGCGGCCGCAGGGGTTACCTTCGTTCTGGGCGCTTTGTTCGGTAACGCCGTCCGCTAGCGGTTGACCAGGCCACAAGCCTCTTGTTACCCGCGCGTTTCAGCCCGGCCAACACAGGGCATCTCCCTGTGGCGCCGCGGGCAGAGCCGCCCGCGTCTCAACGGGAGCGACGCCGGCCGCATACTGCCTGCTCGTAGCGCCTTTCTGTCCACATGATGGAAGCGGACTATCCACTTTTCGGCCATCCGGCCATCATGTAACCTGCACGAAATCGCAGAGGGCCAACGTCGTCCCGGATGCGCATGACATATGCCAAATGACGACGACGGGAGAGCCGATGCGTTCCGCGTCCACGCAGCCCGAGCCCACCGGCTCCGGCTGGGCCCACATGGATGGGCGCCCCGCCCCGCAGGGGCTGTACGACCCGCGCAATGAGCACGACGCCTGTGGCGTCGGCTTCGTGGCCACCCTCACCGGCGAGGCTGACCACGCGCTGGTCGAGCAGGCGCTCACCGTACTGCGCAACCTGGAGCACCGCGGCGCCACCGGCGCCGAGCCCGATTCCGGCGACGGCGCCGGCATCCTGCTGCAGGTCCCGGACGCCTTCCTGCGCGAGGCCGCGGGATTCGAGCTTCCCGCCGCCGGCCACTACGCCGTCGGCATCGCCTTCCTCCCGGTCGAGGAAGAGGACCGTACGAAGGCCGTCGAGTCGATCGAGCGGATCGCCGCAGAAGAGAGCCTGACGGTCCTCGGCTGGCGCGAGGTGCCGGTCGCCCCCGAACTGCTGGGCGCCACCTCGCGCTCGACCATGCCCTACTTCTCCCAGCTCTTCGTCACCGACGCGAAGAGCTCGCAGAAGGCCGGCATCGATCTTGACAGGCCCGCCTTCGTGCTGCGCAAGCGCGCCGAGCGCGAGGCCGACGTGTACTTCCCGTCGCTCTCGGCTCGTACGATCGTCTACAAGGGCATGCTGACCACCGGGCAGCTGGAGCCGTTCTTCCCGGACCTGTCGGACCGCCGGATCGCGACCGCGATCGCGCTGGTCCACTCCCGGTTCTCCACCAACACCTTCCCGAGCTGGCCGCTGGCCCACCCGTACCGGTTCGTGGCGCACAACGGTGAGATCAACACCGTCAAGGGCAACCGCAACTGGATGCGGGCCCGCGAGTCCCAGCTCGCCTCGGACCTGTTCAGCTTTGCTGACCATGAGAGCAGTGGTGGGGACCTGGAGCGGGTCTTCCCGATCTGCACCCCGGGGGCCTCGGACACCGCGACCTTCGACGAGGTGCTGGAGCTGCTGCACCTCGGTGGCCGCTCGCTGCCGCACAGCGTGCTGATGATGATCCCCGAGGCGTGGGAGAACCACACCTCGATGGACCCGGCCCGCCGCTCCTTCTACCAGTACCACTCCACGCTGATGGAGCCCTGGGACGGCCCGGCCTGCGTCACCTTCACCGACGGCACCCAGGTCGGCGCGGTCCTGGACCGCAACGGTCTGCGCCCCGGCCGCTACTGGGTCACCGACGACGGCCTGGTCGTGCTCGCCTCCGAGTCCGGCGTGCTGGACATCGCCCCGGAGAAGGTGGTCCGCAAGGGCCGCCTGCAGCCCGGCCACATGTTCCTGGTGGACACCGCCGAGCACCGGATCATCGAGGACAGCGAGATCAAGGCCACGCTCGCCGCCGAGAACCCGTACAAGGAGTGGCTGGACGGCGGCCTGATCCACCTCAACGACCTGCCCGAGCGTGAGCACATCGTGCACACCCACGCCTCGGTCACCCGACGCCAGCAGACCTTCGGCTACACCGAGGAAGAGCTGCGCGTCATCCTCGCGCCGATGGCCACGACCGGCGGCGAGCCGCTGGGCTCGATGGGTACGGACTCGCCGATCGCGGCGCTGTCGGCCCGTCCCCGGCTGCTCTTCGACTACTTCACCCAGCTGTTCGCGCAGGTCACCAACCCGCCGCTGGACGCCATCCGTGAGGAGCTGGTCACCTCGCTGATCAGCGCGGTCGGCCCGTCCGGCAACCTGCTGGAGCCCTCCCCGGCATCCTGTCGCAACATCACCCTGCCCTTCCCGGTGATCGACAACGACGAGCTGGCCAAGCTCATCCACATCAACGCCGACGGCGACCTGCCGGGCCTGAAGGCCGCGACGCTGTCCGGCCTCTACCGGGTTTCCGGTGGCGGCGAGGCACTGGCCACCCGCCTGGCGGAGATCTGCGCCGAGGCCGACGCCGCCATAGAGGACGGCGCCCGCCTGATCGTGCTGTCCGACCGGCACTCCGACGCCGAGCACGCGCCGATCCCGTCGCTGCTGCTCACCTCGGCGGTCCACCACCACCTGATCCGTACGAAGCAGCGCACCCAGGTCGGCCTGCTGGTCGAGGCCGGCGACGTACGCGAGGTGCACCACGTCGCGCTGCTGATCGGCTACGGCGCCGCCGCCGTGAACCCGTACCTGGCCATGGAGTCGGTCGAGGACCTGCTGCGCGCCGGAACGTTCCTTCAGGGCATCGAGCCCGAGGTGGCGCTCAAGAACCTGATCAAGGCGCTCGGCAAGGGCGTGCTGAAGGTGATGTCCAAGATGGGCATCTCCACCGTCGCCTCCTACCGTGGCGCGCAGGTCTTCGAGGCCATCGGCCTCGAGGCCGAGTTCGTCGACACGTACTTCCATGGCACCGACACCAAGATCGGCGGCGCCGGTCTCGACGTCATCGCCCAGGAGGTCGCCGCCCGGCACGCCAAGGCCTACCCGGCCTCCGGCATCCCCGCCGCGCACCGCCGGCTGGAGATCGGCGGCGAGTACCAGTGGCGCCGCGAGGGCGAGCCGCACCTGTTCGACCCCGACACCGTCTTCCGGCTGCAGCACTCCACGCGCTCGCGTCGGTACGACATCTTCAAGCAGTACACCCAGCGCGTCGACGAGCAGGCCGAGCGCCTGATGACGCTGCGCGGCCTGTTCACGTTCAAGGACGACGAGAGGGCCCCGATCTCGATCGACGAGGTCGAGCCGGTCTCCGAGATCGTCAAGCGCTTCTCCACCGGCGCCATGTCGTACGGCTCCATCTCGCTGGAGGCGCACCAGACGCTGGCCATCGCCATGAACCAGCTCGGCGGCAAGTCCAACACCGGCGAGGGCGGCGAGGACGCCGACCGGCTGTACGACCCGGCGCGCCGCTCCGCGATCAAGCAGGTCGCCTCCGGCCGCTTCGGCGTGACCAGCGAGTACCTGGTCAACGCGGACGACATCCAGATCAAGATGGCCCAGGGCGCCAAGCCCGGCGAGGGCGGCCAGCTGCCCGGCCACAAGGTCTACCCGTGGATCGGCAAGACCCGGCACTCCACGCCGGGCGTCGGCCTGATCTCACCGCCGCCGCACCACGACATCTACTCCATCGAGGACCTGGCTCAGCTGATCCACGACCTCAAGAACGCCAACCCGGCGGCCCGCATCCACGTGAAGCTGGTCTCCGAGGTCGGCGTCGGCACGGTCGCGGCGGGCGTCTCCAAGGCCCACGCCGATGTCGTGCTGATCTCCGGCCACGACGGCGGCACCGGCGCCTCGCCGCTGACGTCGCTCAAGCACGCGGGCGGCCCCTGGGAGCTCGGCCTGGCCGAGACCCAGCAGACCCTGCTGCTCAACGGCCTGCGCGACCGCATCGTCGTCCAGACCGACGGCCAGCTCAAGACCGGCCGCGACGTCGTCATCGCCGCCCTGCTGGGCGCAGAGGAGTTCGGCTTCGCGACCGCCCCCCTCGTCGTCTCCGGCTGCGTCATGATGCGCGTCTGCCACCTGGACACCTGCCCGGTCGGCATCGCCACCCAGAACCCGGTGCTGCGGGAGCGCTTCTCCGGCAAGGCCGAGTACGTGGTGAACTTCTTCGAGTTCATCGCGCAGGAGGTCCGCGAGCTGCTCGCCGAGCTCGGCTTCCGTACGCTCGAGGAGGCCGTCGGCCACGCCGAGCTGATCGACACCAGCCAGGCGGTCGACCACTGGAAGGCGCAGGGCCTCGACCTCGCCCCGATCTTCCACGTGCCGGCGCTGCCCGAGGGCGCCGCTCTGCACCACACGGTCGACCAGGACCACGGCCTGGAGAAGGCGCTGGACAACGAGCTGATCGAGCTCGCCAAGGACGCGCTGGAGAACGGCGACCCGGTCCGCGCCCAGGTCAAGGTCCGTAACGTCAACCGCACGGTCGGCACCATGCTCGGCCACGAGGTGACCAAGAAGTACGGTGGCGCGGGCCTGCCCGAGGACACCATCGACATCACCCTCACCGGCTCGGCCGGCCAGTCGTTCGGGGCCTTCCTCCCCAAGGGAGTGACCCTGCGCCTGGAGGGCGACGCCAACGACTACGTCGGCAAGGGCCTGTCCGGCGGCCGCGTCATCGTCCGCCCGGACCGGGGCGCCGACCACCTCGCCGAGTACTCGACCATCGCGGGCAACACCATCGCGTACGGTGCGACCGGCGGCGAGCTGTTCCTGCGCGGCCGCACGGGCGAGCGCTTCTGCGTCCGCAACTCCGGTGCCACGGTCGTCTCGGAGGGCGTGGGCGACCACGGCTGCGAGTACATGACCGGCGGCCGGGCGGTCGTACTGGGCGAGACGGGCCGTAACTTCGCGGCCGGCATGTCCGGCGGCATCGCGTACGTCCTCGACCTCGACCCGGACAACGTCAACCCCGGCATGGTGAACGTCGAGGCGCTGGACGCGGACGACATCAAGTGGCTGCACGACGTGGTGCGCCGCCACCAGGAGGAGACCGGCTCGACGGTGGCCGAGAAGCTCCTGGCCGACTGGGGGAACACCCTCAACCGCTTCGGCAAGGTCATGCCGAGGGACTACAAGGCAGTGCTCGCCGCCAAGAACGCCGCCGAGCAGGCCGGACTCAGCGAGTCCGAGACCACCGCGAAGATGATGGAGGCGGCAAATGGCTGACCCGAAGGGCTTCCTCACCACGCCCCGCGAGACGGCCCCGACCCGTCCCGTCGAGGAGCGCAGGCAGGACTGGAACGAGGTCTACGTTCCCGGCGGGCTGCTGCCGATCATCACCAAGCAGGCCGGCCGCTGCATGGACTGCGGCATCCCGTTCTGCCACAACGGCTGTCCGCTGGGGAACCTGATCCCCGAGTGGAACGACTACGCCTACCGCGAGGACTGGCAGGCCGCCTCCGAGCGGCTGCACGCCACCAACAACTTCCCGGAGTTCACCGGGCGGCTGTGCCCGGCGCCCTGCGAGTCGGCGTGCGTGCTGGGCATCAACCAGCCCGCCGTCACCATCAAGAACGTCGAAGTCACCATCATCGACAAGGCCTGGGACAGCGGCGACGTCACCCCGCAGCCCCCGGACCGCCTCTCCGGCAAGACCGTCGCCGTCATCGGCTCCGGCCCGGCCGGTCTGGCCGCCGCCCAGCAGCTGACCCGGGCCGGCCACACGGTCGCGGTCTTCGAGCGCGCCGACCGCATCGGCGGCCTGCTGCGCTACGGCATCCCCGAGTTCAAGATGGAGAAGCGGCACATCAACCGCCGTATCGAGCAGATGCGCGCGGAGGGCACCAAGTTCCGTACCGGTGTCCAGATCGGCACCGACATCGACGGCGCCAAGCTGCGCCGCCGGTACGACGCCGTGGTCATCGCCGCCGGTGCGACGCAGGCACGCGACCTGCCGGCGCCGGGCCGTGAGCTCAAGGGCATCTACCAGGCCATGGAGTACCTGCCGCTGTCCAACAAGGTGCAGGAGGGCGACTTCGTCACCCCGCCGGTCACCGCCGAGGGCAAGCACGTGGTCGTCATCGGCGGCGGCGACACCGGCGCGGACTGCGTCGGCACCGCCCACCGCCAGGGCGCGGCCTCGGTCACCCAGCTGGAGATCATGCCCCGGCCGAGCGACAGCCGCCCGGCCCACCAGCCCTGGCCGACGATGCCGATGACGTACAAGGTCACCTCGGCGCACGAGGAGGGCGGCGAGCGGGTCTACGCCGTCAACACCGTGAAGTTCGAGGGCGACGAGGACGGCAACGTCAAGGAGCTGCACCTGATCGAGGTCGTCTTCGAGGACGGGAAGTTCGTCCCGCAGGCCGGCACCGAGAAGGTCATCCCGGCCGAGCTGGTCACGCTGGCCATGGGCTTCACCGGCACCGACCAGAAGAACGGGCTGATCGAGCAGCTCGGCCTGGACCTGGACGCGCGCGGCAACATCGCCCGCGACAAGGACTACACGACCAACGTCGACGGCGTCTTCGTCGCCGGTGACGCCGGCCGCGGCCAGTCGCTCGTCGTCTGGGCCATCGCCGAGGGCCGCTCCGCCGCCCGCGCCGTGGATCGCTTCCTCACCGGCACCAGCACCCTGCCGGCCCCGATCCGCCCCACGGACCGCCCGCTGACGGTCTGATCCGAAAGAAGCGTTCCCGTACAACGGCGTACGGAACGAAGGCACGGCGCCCGCCCCCACCCGACCGGGGGCGGGCGCCGTGGCGTGTCCGGGGGTCCGCCTGCGGGTTTCAACCCGTGGTTCAGCCGTGTGTCCTGCCCAGCACGAGGACCTGGATGGCCAGCACCGCCGCGCCGCGCGCCCAGTCGTTGAAGTCGGACACCTTCGTCTCCAGGACCACCGGATCGGCGAGGGGGTGGCGGTTGGCGAGGATGCTCTCCTGGACGGCCGTGGCCGCCACGTCGACCAGGCCGACGCCCTCGCCGGCGAGGAGGATCTTCTGCGGCATGGCGAAGTTGGCGATCTGCGCCACCAGGGTGCCCAGGCCCCGGGCGGCCTCGTCGACCACGCGGGCGGCGACCGGGTCGCCCGCGGCGGCCTGGGCGAGGATCTCGTCGTACGTGACCTCGCGGCCGGTGGCGGCCTGGACCTGGTAGCGGATGCCGGGGATCGAGAGCAGGGCGATGGCGCTGCCGCGCTCACCGTGCGGGCTGAGGGGGCCGTTGGGGTTGAGGATCCAGCGGCGGCCGATCCCGTGGCCGTCCTCGGCGGCGCGGACCAGGTTGCTGCCGATGACCAGGCCGTAGCCGATGCCGGCACCGATGGTGAGCACGGCGAAGCGGTCCAGGCCGCGCCCGGCGCCGAACCAGGCCTCGGCCTCGACGAGGGCGGCCACGTCGTTCTCGACGACGACCGGAAGGCCGGTGCGCTCCTCGAGGAGCTCGGCGAAGGGCACGCCCTCCCAGTTCAGGAAGGGTGACGTGACCACCAAGGCCCGGCCCCTGACATGGCCGCCCACGCCCACGCCGATGCCTGCCAGGCGAGGGAAGGCGAGGGCGAATTCCTCGGTCAGGTCGTGGACGAGGTCGGCCACTTCCTCGGGTTCGCGGGTGGTCAGCAGGCGGGTGCGGCGCAGCACGATGTCGCTCTTGAGGGTGGTCACCACGCCGTAGACGGCATCAGCGGTGATCTTGAAGCCGGCGAAGTAGCGGGAGTCCGCGACGATGTCGAGCGGCTGCGATGGCCGGCCCTGCCGGATGGCCGCCGCCTGGGCCTGGGCTTGGGCCTGGGCCTGGGCCTGGGACGTATGGGCTGCCGGGTCCTCGACCAGCAGACCGGACTCGATCAGCGGCTTCGTGAGGCGGGTGAGGCTGCCGGCCGACAGATTCAGCTTCCTGGCGATCTCGGCACGCGAGATCGGACCGTGGGTCAGCACCTCGATCGCCACGGCGCGTTCGGCGGCGCTCAGGGGTACCCAACTGGCGGCAAGCCTGCTCATCGAGCTCCTTTCCCGGCTCATCGTATCCACCCACCTTTGTTTTGGAGCGGAAGAAATGTCAAGGCCGAAGGCCGAACCAGATCGTCTGATATCGATGTCCGCGCACCCCTTGACGCTGAGATTCTTTCGGAGAGAAAGTAAATCCTGACTCCCCATGTGAAAGGGCCACCCATGACGTTCTCCCTCGGAATCGTCGGCGCCGGACAGTTCTCCGGGCAGTTCGCCAAGCTGTTCCGCAGCCACCCCGGCGTCGGCGACATCTTCGTCACCGACGTCCTCCCCGAGCGCGCCGACCGACTCGTCGCCGACGAGCGACTGACCGGGACCTTCCCGTCGTACGAGGCCATGCTCGCGTCGGACAGCGTGGACGCGGTCGCCATCTTCACCCAGCGCTGGACCCACGGCCCGCTGGTCGTCCAGGGCCTCAAGGCCGGGAAGCACGTGTACTCGGCGGTGCCGATGGCGGTGACCCAGGAGGAGATCGCGGCCATCATCGACGCCGTACGGGAGACCGGGCTGACGTACATGATGGGCGAGACCAGCCAGTACAACCCCGCGACCGTCTACGCCCGCAACCAGATCGCCGAGGGTGCCTTCGGGCGGCTGTTCTACGCCGAGGGCGACTACGTCCACGACATGGACCTCGGGTTCTACGAGGCGTACCAGTACAGCGGCGGCGAGAACTGGAAGGCCACCGCCAGCTACCCGCCGCTGCTCTACCCGACCCACGCCATCGGCGGAGTGCTCGGCGCGTGGGGGACGCACGCGGTGAGCGTGTCGGCGATCGGTGTCACCGACGACCGGGGGGACGGGGTGTTCGACAAGGAGGTCAGCCAGTTCGGCAACGACTTCTCCAACGCCACCGCCCTCTTCGAGGTCGCGGGCGGCGGCTCGTTCCGTACCAACGAGTTCCGGCGGGTGGGCTATCCGTCGCACATCCGGGAGTCGCGATTCCGGTTCTTCGGCACGGAGGGAAGCCTGGAACAGCTGGCCACGGTCAGCGTCTGGCAGGACAAGAAGGGGGTCCAGGACATCTCCGACCACCTCCAGCCCAAGCCCACCCTCCCGCCCGACGACCCGTCGCTGGCCCACATCGCCCCGGCACTGCGGGACGCCTTCACGTCCGGGTCCGCGCCGGTGCACGACCGGTCGCGGCTGCCCAGAGAGTTCGACCATATGCCGAACGGCCATGAAGGCAGCCACCACTTCCTGGTGGACGACTTCGTCACCGCCGTCAACACCCGCAGCCTGCCGTCCGTCAACGCCTGGGTCGCCGCCCGTTACACGCTGCCGGGGATCATCGCGCACGAGTCCGCGCGGCAAGGGGGCGTCCGGCTGGACATCCCGGACTTCGGGGACGCGCCCGCGTAGCCCTGGTCTGTAGGCGTCGGGGCTACTGGGTCAGGTGTCGCACTCCAGCACCGTGCGGCACAGCGTGCAGCGTGCCCTGACCCGGCCCCGCACGGGCACGCGGATGCGCTGATGGCAGGTGGGGCAGGGGAACGACACCCGCAGCGGGCCGGCCGTCCCCCGCCCCTCGAAGACGTAGCCGGCGGAGGGTTGGGCGGTGCCGGCCCGCCGGTCCTTGGCATAGCGGCGCCGGCCCGCCCAGCCGCAGCCGAGCAGGGGCGGATGGCGCAGGTCCTGCTGCGCCAGGGCCAGGCCGGCCCGGTAGGCGTCACGGGCCTGGGCGCTGGTGAACCACGGCTCGATGTCGTCCCCGAAGGCCAGCGCGCGCTTGGCCAGCACGTAGCCGAACTCCTCGGGCGTGAGATAGCCCAGCTTGGACGCGGACATCAGGACCCGCTCCCCGCGCCGGGCGGGCTCCTCGCGGTAGGAGTCCAGCAGCAGCCAGCCCGCGCCCAGATACGCCGTCGCGGTGTCGGTCAGGATCTCGTTGTCGCGCGTGCCGGGAAACTCCAGGTCCAGGCGGTGCAGGAAGACATGCATCACCTCGTGGGCGAGGGCCGCGCCCACGTCGCGGCGGTCCTCCTTGAAGCGCGCGTGCAGCTCGATGAAGTACTCCGGGCCTGCCTCCAGCTCCACGTTCCCGGCGTGCACCATGTCCCGGAAGCTCACCACCATCCGTGCCTCCGGCAGCCGGAAGTGCCGCACCATGACCTGCGCCACCCGCTGCGCGCCCAGGAACGGATCCTCGTCGGCCGGGAAGTCCACCGTCTCGGGGCGCACGCTCGCCGGGAAGCTGTTCACCATGTCCGACGACATCCGCTTGTACAGCGCGGTCAGCGCGGCCCTGATCGTCCCGAGGTGCGGAAACCCGTGCACGATCGGGTTCGCTGCCGGGCTGCCCGGGTCTGCCTGTTGGGTCACGCGCGCCTCCCCCGGCGACGGCTCCGTCGCCTCCGAGGTTACGCGTCGACCCACGCCGTTGGCAGAACCTTTCCCGGCCGCCCTCGCACTGCTCGGCCCCGGGGGGCCTCACAGGCATTACGCGTCGACCCACGCCGTTGTCGCCGTGCCCGGCGGCCCGTCGCCGGTCGCGGACCCGGCGACCGGTATCCCCAGCGCCGCCAGCCGCTCGGGCGCGGACGCATCCCCGCCGCCGGCCGGCTGGTAGACGCTGACCAGCAGCCGGCCGCCCGGCTCGACCAGGGTCAGGGTGTGGCGTACGAGATCGCTGAGGCGGGCCCGGGGTACGCAGTCGGCCAGCACGTGGACGAAGCCGAAGCGCCGCCCGTCCGCGGGCCGCCAGTCCAGCGCGTTACCGGTCTCGATCCGGGCCGCCCAGTGGGGGAGCCGCTGCCGGGCCAGGCCGACCAGGCCCGGGGCGATGTCGATGCCGTACGGCTCTATCGACCGGCCCCGCTCGGCGGCCCACGCGCGGACGGACTCCATCAGCAGGCCGTTCGCGCAGCCGACGTCCAGGAAGGTGCCGTCCCGGTCCAGGGCTTCGGCGATCATCGAACGGCGGGCCCGCCACTCCTGCGGGCCGCCACCGAAGCCGGAACCCCCTTCGGGTGTGGCGGCGCGCAGGTAGGCGGGCTCGATCAGCCGTGCGCTGTCGGCGAAGTACGAGGCGTCGTCCTGCCCGCGGTACGACCGGGCGGCGTCCAGGACGGCCCTGCGCGGGCCGTACGGCAGTAGCGCGGCGACCGCCTCCGCTTCGTCGGTGAACAGCTCCGGCTCGGCATGCGGGCGCCGGCCCCGGTACCGGTCGCCTTCCAGCCACGCGTACACGCGCTGCTCGGCGGCGTCGTAGCCGAAGGGCCGCACCCGCTGCCGGTAGTACCCGGCGGTCTCCAGCGGCACCCGCGCGGCGGTGTCCAGCCGCCAGTCCTCCCCGGGCAGCACGTCGCCGGACGGCAGCAGCAACTCGCCGCCGCCGCCGATGACGGCGGCGCAGCGCCCGTCCGGCAGGAAGGGCACGAAGGTGACGTGGCGGACGGACACCGGGTCGGGGTCGTCGCCCTCCAGACGTTCGTACAACGCTCCCCCTGTTCCCCCTCGGCTGAACAGCCGTGCAGCGCCCCGGCGGCGGCCCTAGCGTCGAGCCATGGAAACTGTACAAGTCACCACTGACATCTGGCTTCTGCCTTTTCCCGTCGGCCAGGTCTACATCGTCCGGCAGCCCGGCGGGTACGCCCTGGTGGACACCGGTCCGGCGGGCAGCGAGGCCGCGATCCTGCAGGCGATCCACGAGCTCGGCGGTGCTCCGGAGGACGTACGGGAGATCGTGCTGACCCACGCGCACGAGGATCACGCGGGCTCCGCCGCCGCCCTGGCCGCCGCGACCGGCGCCCGCGTGCTGGCGGGCGCCGCCGACGCGGACGCCGTGCGGGGGAGGGCCGCGGTCCCGCCGCCGGTCCTGGAGCCGTGGGAGCTGCCGATCTGGGAGCGGGTGTCGGCGCTCGGGCTGCCCGCCGCGCCGGCGGCCCGGGTGGACCGGGAGCTGGCCGACGGGGACCAACTGGACTGGGGCGCCAGGGTGTTCCACGTTCCGGGCCATACGCCGGGCAGCATCGCCCTGCATCTGCCCGCCGCCGGGGTGCTGTTCACGGGGGACACCATCTCCTTCGCCGAGGGCCGGCCGAGGCCCGGGGTGTTCAACAACGACCGTGAGCAGGTGCTGGCCGGGTACGCCCGCCTTGCGGCCCTCGACACCGACACGGCCTGCTTCGGGCACGGCGAACCGCTCACCGGCGGCGCCGGAGAGGCGCTGCGGGTGGCCGCCTGATGGAGAAGCGACTGCCCGGCGGCTTCGTCAGCGCCGTCACCCGCGTCGGGGCCACGGTGCGGCGGACGCCGGGGGAGCGGGCGGCGTACGTACGCGAACTGCTGGAGCACCTCGCGGCGTCGGGCTGGCAGGGCGCACCCCGCCACCTCGGCACGGACGAGCGGGGCCGCGAGGTGCTGTCGTACGTCGACGGGCAGGTGCCGTGGGGGCCGGTGCGGCCGCCTCCGGTCATCGACGACGTGGCGACGGCCGAAGTGGCGCGGCTGACCCGGCAGTTCCACGACCTGACGGCCGGGACCGCCCTCGCGGAGGGCGGCGAGGTGGTCTGCCACAACGACCTGGCACCCAGGAACACCGTCTACCGCGACTCCGGTGAGGGCCTGCGGCCGGTCGCCTTCATCGACTGGGACCTGGCGGCGCCGGGGCTGCGCGTGCACGACGTGGCGCATGTCTGCTGGCAGTTCTGCGGTACCGGATCGGCGGCGGCGGAGGTCGGCGCGCGGATGCGGGTCGTCAGCGAGGCGTACGGGCTCGGCGACGCCGACCGTCGGCGGCTCGTCGGGACCGTCCTGTGGTGGCAGGACCGCTGTTGGCGCGGCATCGACCGGCTCGCCGACGCGGGCGACCCGGCCATGCGGCGGTTGCGGGAGGGCGGCGCGGTGGCCGAGGTCCGGGCCGCGTACGACTGGACGGCGGCGCACCGCACGGAGCTCGAGAGGCAGTTGGGGAACGAGCCGCCGACGGTCACCCGGTAGCGGCGTCCGCCTGCCAGCACAGGCAGAAGGGGTGCCCGGCGGGGTCGGTGAAGACCCGGAAGCCCTTCTCCTTTCCGCCGCTGTCGTGCGCGAAGGTCGCACCCCAGGCCACGACCTGCTCGTGCTTGGCCTCGACGTCGGCGAGGGTCCCGGCGTCGAAGTCCAGGTGGAACTGCTGCGGCCGCGCCGGGTCGGGCCATTGCGGCGGGTTGTGGACGGCGACGAGCTGGAAGGCGAGCCGGGTGCCGTCGGGCGAGGTGAGCATCGGGAACTCCGGGTCGTCGGCGTACAGTTCCCAGCCGAGGATCCGCTGGTAGAAGCCGGCGAGGGCGACGGGATCGGGACAGTCCAGGACCACGCAGGAAAGGGTGGCAATCATGCTCGGGAGAGTGCCCGGCATGCGACTCAAGATGCACGGCGGGCCCCCAGAACCCTACTTTCGGTGGACACAGGTCGGGACGGACGGCTGATGCCCGCGCCCCCGTACCGCTCATAGCGTGACCGTATGAGCCGCAGCACCGCCGCGACCGCCCACCGCCGCGTCAATGCGGCCGCCGTCGTCCTCCTCGCCGTCGCGGCGGCGACGGTCTGGGTCGTCGTGCAGTCCAGGGCCCGGGAGGCCGCGGCGACCGTCCACGCCACCGCCGCGGCCAGGGCCACCGACCCGCCGCCACACACCCCGGTACGGATCGACATCCCGGCGGCCGGCGTCCACGCCGCCGTCATGGACCTCGGACTCAAGGACGACGGCACCCCGCAGGCCCCCACCGACACGCAGCGCGGCTACGCCGGCTGGTACGACCACAGCTCCGCCCCCGGGGACGGCGGCGCCGCCGTGATCGTCGGACGGGACGTCTTCCACCGGCTGGGCGCGCTGCGCGGCCACGACAGCATCGACATCACGCGCCAGGACGGCAGCCACATCCGCTTCACCGTCACCCGCGTCGACGACAAGCCCACCGCCGCCGCGCTCCTGGACCCGGGTGGCGGCGACAGTCCGTCGCTGCGGCTGATCTCCGGCACCGGCCCCCTCGTCTACGCGATACCGGAGGCCTGACCCGCGGTTCAGCCCACAGCCAACCTCCGTGCGCGGCCCGTGGGGCATGCGGCAGCATGGCCGTATGTCCGTACTGACGCGCGCCGAAGCGCAGACCCGAGCCCGGTTCCTCGACGTTCACCGCTATGTGATCGA
Organism: Streptomyces sp. NPDC059373; assembly: GCF_042751495.1. Taxonomy (NCBI): domain Bacteria; kingdom Bacillati; phylum Actinomycetota; class Actinomycetes; order Kitasatosporales; family Streptomycetaceae; genus Streptomyces; species Streptomyces sp. NPDC059373. The sequence continues at coordinate 131,208 of NZ_JBHYXC010000008.1, forward strand.
CCTCGACCTCGACCGGGGTGACGAGATCTTCGGGTCGAGTACGGTGATCCACTTCACCGCGCGCGAGGCGGGCGACACCTTCGTCGACATCCAGCCCGCCGCCCTCCACCGCGCCGTGCTCGACGGCCAGGAGCTGGACCCCGCGGCGCTGGAGGGCAACCGGCTGCCGCTCACCGGGCTCGCCGCCGGGCCGCACGAGCTGCGCGTCGAGGCCGACATGCGCTACTCCCGCACCGGCGAGGGCATGCACCGCTTCACCGATCCCGTCGACGGCGAGACGTACCTCTACACGCAGATGTCCCTGGAGGACGTCCGCAGCGTCATCGCCGCCTTCGACCAGCCGGACCTCAAAGCCGTCTTCGAGGTCGGCGTCACCGCCCCTGCCGCCTGGACGGTCCTGGGCAACGGCGTCGCACAGCGCGCCGACGAAGGCCGCTGGCAGCTCGCGCCGACCCCGCTGATCAGTACGTATCTGCTCGCGATCGCCGCCGGCCCCTGGCACTCCGTGCGCACCGAGCACGCCGGGCTGCCCTTCGGACTGCACTGCCGCCGCTCCCTGGCGCCGCACCTCGACACGGACGCCGACGAGCTGTTCGACATCACCCGCCGCTGCTTCGACCGGTACCACGAGATCTTCGAGGAGCCGTACCCCTTCGACTCCTACGACCAGGCCTTCGTGCCGGAGTTCAACTTCGGCGCCATGGAGAACCCCGGACTGGTCACCTTCCGCGACGAGTTCGTCTACCGCTCCGCCGTCACCGACACCGAGCGCCAGACCCGGGGCATGGTCATCGCCCACGAGATGGCCCACATGTGGTTCGGCGACCTCGTCACCCTCCAGTGGTGGGACGACATCTGGCTCAACGAGTCCTTCGCCGAGTACATGGGCTTCCAGGTGCTGTCCGAGGCCACCGGCTACACCGACACCTGGACCGACTTCGGCGTCGCCCGCAAGGGCTGGGGCTACGACGCCGACCAGCGGCCCACCACCCACCCCGTCGCCCCCGACGCCGAGGCCGTCCACGACACCGCCTCCGCCCTGTCCAACTTCGACGGCATCTCCTACGCCAAGGGAGCCTCCGCCCTGCGCCAGCTCGTCGCCTGGCTCGGCGAGAAGGACTTCCTGGCCGGCATCAACGACCACTTCGCCCGCCACCGCTTCGGCAACGCCACCCTCGCCGACTTCCTGGACTCCCTGGCCCGCGCCACCGACCGCGACGTCCACACCTGGGCCGAGCAGTGGCTGCGCACCACCGGCGTCGACACCCTTACCCCGCACGTCACCACCACCGACGAAGGGGCCGGCTGGCGGTTCGCCATCGACCGCACCGGCTCCCGCCCGCACCGCATCACCGTCAGCCTGTATGACCAGGCGGACACCGACCCGGCGCGGCTGCTGGCCCGCGACCGCTTCTCCACCGACGTCCCCGGCGAGCCCATCGACTTCACCGGGCCGCGCCCCGACCTCGTGCTGCTCAACGACGGCGACCTCACCTACGCCAAGGTCCGCTTCGACGAGCAGTCCTGGGCCACCGTCGCCGCCGCGCTGCGCGGCCTGCCCGACGCCCTGTCCCGGGCCGTGGTCTGGAACGCCGCCCGCGACCAGGTCCGCGACGGCGAACTGCCCCCCGCCGCCTACCTGGAGGCGGCCCGCGCCCACCTGCCGTACGAGACCGACATCGCCGTCATCGAGGGCGTACTGACCTTCTCCCGTACCCAGATCGCCGACCGCTACCTCCCCGACGAGCAGCGCCCCGCCGCCCTCGCCACCCTGGAGGCCGTCGCCCGCGAACTGCTGCCCCGCCACCCGCTGGTCGCCGCCCGCACCCTCATCGCGGTCACCACCGACGCCGCCGAACTCCGCGACTGGCTCACCGCCGAGGCCATCACCGGCGGCCCCCGCGTCGACCCCGAACTGCGCTGGCGGCTCCTGCTCCGCCTCTCCGTCCTGGGCGCCGCCACCGCCACCGACATCGACGCCGAACTCGCCCGCGACCCCAGCGCCACCGGCCAGGAGGGCGCCGCCCGCTGCCGCGCCGCCCTCCCCGACCCGGCGAGCAAGCAGGCCGCCTGGGCCACCCTCTTCGACGGCGACGACCTGTCCAACTACCTCTTCACCGCCACCGCCCAGGGCTTCTGGCAGCCCGAACACCGCGATCTCGTACGGGACTTCGTGCCCCGCTACTTCCCCGCCGCCACCGCGCTGGCCGCCCGCCGCGGCCCCGCCCTCGCCGAAGCCGCCGGCCGTTCCGCCTTCCCGCTCCCGCACGTCGACGCCGACACCCTCCGCCTGGGCGAAGCCTGCCTCGCCGACACCGACGCGGCCACCGGCCCCACCCCCGCCCTGCGCCGAAAGCTCGCCGACCAGCTCGACGACCTCGCCCGCGCCCTACGCGTCCGGGGCGGCGCCTGACCGCGGGCCGCCGAAAGCACGGAGCGGCTCCCCGATGCCCCGGGCGAGCCGTTCCCGCACCCGGGTCAGCCGGTCGATGCGCCGGTCCAGGTCGTCGAGCCGCCGCCGCCACAGGGTCTGAGCGGCCTCGCAGGGCCAGGCGGTGGGGCTGCCGTCGACCGTGCCGTCGGCGGGCAGCGGGCGCAGTTGCGGCACGATGGCCCGTACGTCGGCGATCGTCAGCCCGGCCTCCAGCAGTTCACGCACGACCCGCAGCCGTGCCACGTCCTCCGGCCCGTACTCCCGGTAGCCGGCCGACGTACGCCGGGTCTCCAGCAGCCCGCGTTCCTCGTAGTACCGCAGCGCGCGAGGCGTCAGCCCGGCGGCCGCCGCCGCTTGCCCGATCCGCATGCCACCCCCTCGCCCGGCTCGGCCCGCTCGGCCCGCCTGCCGTGCGTCACAGCTCCACCAGTACGGCACCGAGATGCCTGCCCTGCACCAGCTCGCACAGTGCCCGGGGCGCGGCTTCGATGCCCTGGAGGCGGACGTGCGGGAAGCTCAGCGTGCCGTCGCGCAGGCCGCGCCCGAACACCGTGTTCCACTCCTCCCGCGTCGCCAGGTGGTCGATGCCGGCGATGCCCCGCAGCGTGATGCCCCGCGAGATCAGATCCAGGGTGTCGAGCTCCACGGTCGTCCCCGTACCGCCTAACTGCCCGGCCAGCGCGCCGACCAGCGCGAACCGCGCCTCGCGGCGCGCCACGGCGAGCGCCGCGAGCAGCTGCTCCCCGCCGACGTTGTCGAAGAGCACGTCGATGCCGTCCGGGGCGGCCTCCCGCAGCCGCTCCTCGAAGCCGCCGGGCCCGCGGAGCACCACGGCGTCGTAGCCCAGCTCACCGACCAGCCGCTTCGCCTTCTCCGGCGAACCCGTGCTGCCGATCACCCGCCCGGCCCCCCGCAGCCGTGCGACCTGCCCGGCCATGCTGCCGACGCCGCCGGTGGCGCCGCTGACGAACACCGTGTCACCCGGCCGTACCTGGGCCGCCCGCACGACCCCCAGCCAGGCGAACCAGCCCTGCGACAGATACGCCGCCGGATCCGGCAGCACCCCCGGCACGATCGGCCGCACCCCGGCCTCGTCCACGACCGCGTACTCCCGCCAGCCCGCCCGGTGCTCCACCAGCTCACCGGTGCCGACGACCTCGCCCACCACCTGTCCGAAGAGCGCCTCGCCGACCCGGAAGGCGGGCATCGGCAGTGACCCGGGGTCCCCCATCAGGCTGCGCATCACCGCCGAGACCGCCATCAGGCGGTTGCGTACCAGGAGCTGTCCGGGTCCCGGCCGGGGAACCGGGACCTCCACGACGCTGAAGTGCTCGGGCCCCAGCGGGCCCTGCGGGCGGGCGGCGAGGCGTACTTCTCGGTGAGTGGCAGTCATGGGGACGACGCTAAACCTTGACGCATGCGTGAGGGTCAAGCGCGCCGGAGCCGGACCCCCGGCCGCCGGCACGAGATGTTCCGCTGCGGCCGGGCAATACCCCTGTCGGGTGATGGTCGTTGTGCAGACAGGACGTACAAACGTCCCGGTCAACCGCACGACTGGGAAGGACGCCACCCCATGCCACCCCACCTCGCCGGAGGCGTCGAAGGAACCGGCCGTCTGCGGCCGCTGCTCGACATCGTGCTCGACGCCCTCGAGCAGGGCGCGGCGGCCAGAGGCGGCCCCATTCCGGCCGGCGGCCCCGAGAAGGTCGCCCAGCGCGTCCGCGAGGCCTGCGGGGAGCCGGTTCCGGACACCGGGGAAGGCGCGGAGACCGCCCTGCGTACGCTGGTGCGGGCCCTGGCCGAGGGCGCGGCCGACCCGGCGGACCCCCTGTGCGCGGCCCACCTGCACGCGCCACCGCTGGCGGCGGCCGTCGCGGCGGACCTGGCGGTCAGCACCCTCAACCCGTCCATGGACTCCTGGGACCAGGCCCCGGCCGCCACCGAAATCGAAGCCGCCACAGTGGAGGCACTGGCCGCCCTCGTCTTCCCCGGCCACCCGCAGGCCGACGCCCTGGTCACCACCGGCGGCACCGAGTCCAACCAGCTCGGCCTGCTCCTCGCCCGCGAACGCCACCCGGCCGCCCCCCTCCAGGTCGTCTGCGGCGCCGGCGCCCACCACAGCATCCAGCGCGCCGCCTGGGTCCTCGGCCTGCCCGACCCCGTCGTCGTCCCCACCCCGCGCGGCACCCTCGACCCGGCCGCCGTGGCTCAGGCCCTGGCCGGCATCTACGACCCCGCGCTCGTCGTCGCCACCGCCGGCACCACCGACACCGGCGCCATCGACCCGCTGCCCGAACTCGCCCAGGCCGCCGCCGCCCACGGCGCCGAACTCCACATCGACGCCGCCTACGGCGGCCCCCTGCTCCTCAGCCACCGCGAAGCACCCAAGCTCCACGGCCTGGACCGGGCCGCCTCCGTCACCCTCGACCTGCACAAGATCGGCTGGCAACCCGTCGCCGCCGGCCTGCTCGCCGTCCCCGACACCGCCGCACTGCACCCACTCGACCACCGCGCCGACTACCTCAACGCCGCCGACGACACCGAAGCCGGCCTGCCCGACCTCCTCGGCCGCTCCCTCCGGACGACCCGCCGCCCCGACATCCTCAAGATCGCCGTCACCCTCAAGGCCCTGGGCCGCGAAGGACTCGGCGCCCTCGTCGACACCATCTGCGACCACGCCCAGCTCCTCGCCGACCTCGTCGAACGGCACCCCGGGCTCGACCTCTACGCCCGCCCCACCATCAGCACCGTCCTGTTCCGCCCCACCGGCGCCACCGACGAACACGTCGCCTCCCTGCGCCGCCACCTGATGCACCAGGGCCGCGCCGTCCTCGGCCGGGCCACCGCCGACGGCCGCCTCTGGCTCAAGGTCACCCTGCTCAACCCCCGCACCCGCACCGAAGACCTCGCAGCGCTCCTGGCGCTCACCACGGAAGGCCGTACGTCCCGATGACCACCACAGACGACCAGCCCTTCGACCTCCTGGGCATCGGTATCGGCCCCTTCAACCTCTCCCTCGCCGCCCTCGCCGACGGCATCCCCGACCTGCGCGCCGCCTTCTACGACCAGCGCCCCGCCTTCCACTGGCACCCCGGCCTGCTCATCGAGGGCACCACCCTCCAAGTCCCCTTCCTCGCCGACCTGGTGACCCTCGCCGACCCCGCCAGCCCCTGGACCTTCCTCAACTACCTCAGGACCCGCGACCGGCTCTTCCCCTTCTACTTCGCCGAGCGATTTCATATTCAACGCGCCGAATACGACGCCTACTGCCGCTGGGTCGCCGAAGCCCTCCCCACCACCCACTTCGGCCACCAGGTCGACACCGTCCGCTGGAACCCCGGCCGCGCCCTCTTCGAGGTCGACCACACCCAGCTCGACGCCCACGGCGAAGCAGAAGCCCTCGGCCGTACCTACACCCGCAACCTCGCCGTCGGCATCGGCACGGCCCCGTACGTCCCGGAACCCCTGCGGCCGCTCGCCGATGCCCCCACCGTCCCCGTCATCCACTCCGGCGACTACCTCAAGCAGCGCGAACGCCTGCTGGCCACCCCGCACATCACGGTCGTCGGCTCCGGCCAGTCCGGCGCCGAGGTCTTCCTCGACCTGCTGCGCGCCCGCCCCGCCGGCCGCGAAGGCCTCACCTGGATCGCCCGCACCCCCGCCTTCGCACCGATGGAGTACAGCAAGCTCGGCCTGGAACAGTTCACCCCCGACTACGCCCACTTCTTCCACGGCCTCGCCGAACCCGTACGCGACCAGCTCGTCCCCCAGCAATGGCAGCTCCACAAGGGCATCGACCACGACACCATCAACGCCATCCACGACGAGCTCTACCGGCGCACCCTCGACGGCGGCTGGCCCGACGCCACCCTCACCCCCGGCGTCACCGTCCGCACCGCCGGCCGGATGGGCACCAACGCCATCGAACTCCACCTCGAGCACGAACAGCAGACCACCCGCACCCGGCTCACCACCAACGCCGTCATCCTGGCCACCGGCTACCGCGAACGCCCCCTCGACCAGCTCCTCGCCCCCCTCGACCCCTACCTGCGCCGCGACTCCGCCGGCCGCCCCCGCGTCGGCCCCGACCACCGGCTGCTGCTCGACACGGCCGTGCACGGCACCGGCGCGTCCATCTACGTCCAGAACGCCGCCCGGCACACCCACGGCGTCGGCGCGCCCGACCTGGGCCTGGCCGCCTGGCGCTCCGCCGTCATCCTCAACACCCTCACCGGCCAGGACCCCTACCCCCTGCCGGCCCGCACCGCCTTCACCACGTTCGGGCTGCAGCCCGCCGCCGTCAGCGCTTACGCAAGGCCCGCAGGTATTCACGGTTCATAGCCGCGATCGACGGCAGCGGAATCCCCTTCGGGCAGGCCGTCGCGCACTCACCGGTGTTCGTACAGCCGCCGAAGCCCTCACCGTCCATGGCGGTGACCATGTTCAGCACCCGGGTCTCGCGCTCCGGGCCGCCCTGCGGAAGGACGTTGAGGTGGTTGACCTTCGCGGAGGTGAACAGCATCGCCGAGCCGTTCGGGCACGCCGCCACGCACGCCCCGCAGCCGATGCACTCGGCATGCTCGAAGGCGTAGTCCGCCGACTCCTTCGGCACGGCGGTGGCATGGGCCTCCGGGGCGCTGCCGGTCGGCACGGAGACATAACCGCCCGCCTGGATCACCCGGTCGAAGGCCGAACGGTCCACCACCAGGTCCCTCACCACAGGGAAGGCCGCCGCCCGCCACGGCTCGACGTCGATCGTGTCGCCGTCCTTGAAGGACCGCATGTGCAGCTGGCAGGCCGTCGTCCGCTCCGGGCCGTGCGCCTGCCCGTTGATGACCACACCGCACGCCCCGCAGATGCCCTCACGGCAGTCGTGGTCGAAGGCCACCGGCTCCTCGCCGCCGAGGATCAGCTCCTCGTTGAGGACGTCCAGCATCTCCAGGAAGGACATGTCCGCACTGATGTCCTGAACCCGGTAGGTGACCATGGCGCCCTTGTCCTCGGGCGAATGCTGGCGCCAGATGCGCAGGGTCAGGTTCACGCGTAACTCCGCTGGGTGGGATGTACGTACTCGAAGACAAGCTCTTCCTTGTGCAGCACCGGCGCGGCCCCGGCCCCCGTGAACTCCCAGGCGGCGGCATACGAGAAGCGCTCGTCATCGCGCAGCGCCTCACCGTCCGGGGTCTGCGACTCCTCCCGGAAGTGCCCGCCGCACGACTCGGCGCGATGCAACGCGTCCAGGCACATCAGCTCCGCCAGCTCCAGGAAGTCCGCCACCCGGTTCGCCTTCTCCAGCGACTGGTTGAACTCCTCACCCGTCCCCGGCACCTTCACCCGCCGCCAGAACTCGTCCCGCAACGCCGGGATCCGCTCCAGCGCCTTGCGCAGGCCGCTCTCCGTACGGGCCATGCCGCACTCCTCCCACAACAGCTCGCCCAGCTCCCGGTGGAACGAGTCCGGCGTACGGTCCCCGCCGACCGCGAGGAGGCGCCCCAGCCGCTCCTCGACACCGGAGACGGCATCGCGGACGGCCGGATGATCGGCGGGGACCGGGTCGTGGGGACCGCGCGCCAGATAGTCGTTGATGGTCGCCGGGAGCACGAAGTAGCCGTCGGCCAGGCCCTGCATCAACGCGCTCGCGCCGAGACGGTTCGCGCCGTGGTCGGAGAAGTTCGCCTCGCCGATCGCGAAGAGACCCGGGACGGTGGTCTGCAGGTCGTAGTCCACCCACAGCCCGCCCATCGTGTAGTGCACGGCCGGATAGATCCGCATCGGGCGGCTGTACGGGTCCTCGGCGGTGATCCGCTCGTACATCTCGAAGAGGTTCCCGTACTTCTCCTCGACCTCGGCCCGGCCCATCCGCGCGATCGCCTCCGCGAAGTCCAGATACACGCCCTGCCCGCCGGGGCCGACGCCCCGCCCCTCGTCGCAGACGTTCTTCGCGGCACGGGAGGCGATGTCGCGCGGCACGAGATTGCCGAAGGCCGGATAGATCCGCTCCAGGTAGTAGTCCCGCTCGTCCTCGGGGATGTCGGCCGGCGCGCGGGTGTCACCGGCGGCCTTCGGCACCCAGATCCGCCCGTCGTTGCGCAGCGATTCACTCATCAGGGTGAGCTTCGACTGATGCTCGCCCGAGCGCGGGATGCACGTCGGATGGATCTGCGTGAAGCAGGGATTGGCGAAGTACGCGCCCTTGCGGTGCGCCCGCCAGATCGCGGTGGCGTTCGACCCCTTGGCATTCGTCGACAGGTAGAAGACATTGCCGTAACCGCCGGACGCCAGAACCACGGCATCACCCAGATGCACCGAGATCTCACCGCTGACCAGATCACGCGCCACGATCCCGCGCGCCCGCCCGTCCACCACGATCAGATCCAGCATCTCGGTGCGGGCATGCAGCTCCACATTCCCCGCGTCGATCTGCCGCGACAACGCCTGGTACGCGCCCAGCAGCAACTGCTGGCCCGTCTGCCCGCGCGCGTAGAACGTCCGCGACACCTGCACCCCGCCGAAGGACCGCGTGTCCAGCAGCCCGCCGTACTCCCGGGCGAACGGCACACCCTGCGCCACGCACTGGTCGATGATCTGCACCGACACCTCCGCGAGGCGGTGCACATTCGACTCCCGGGCCCGGAAGTCCCCGCCCTTGACGGTGTCGTAGAACAGGCGGTGCACACTGTCGCCGTCATTGCGGTAGTTCTTCGCCGCGTTGATCCCGCCCTGCGCGGCGATCGAGTGCGCCCGGCGCGGCGAGTCCTGGAAGCAGAACTGCACCACGTGGTAGCCCTGCTCCGCCAGCGTCGCCCCCGCCGAGCCGCCCGCCAGGCCCGTACCGACGACGATCACCGTGTGCTTGCGGCGGTTCGCCGGATTGACCAGCTTCGCCTCGAAACGACGCCGGTCCCAGCGCACCGCGACCGGCCCCTCCGGAGCCTTGGTGTCGGCGATCGGCCCGCCCACGCGATAGTCGGAGAAATCCATGATCAGTCCACCAATCCGCTCATCACGGCGACAGGAACGACGATGAATCCGGCGGTCAGCACCGCCGCCAGCACATTGGCGGTGGTCTTCAGCGCACGGTCACGCCGCTTGTTCACCGCCCCCAGCGTCTGCGCCGCACTCCAGAAGCCGTGCCTGATGTGCAGGCCCAGCGCGAGCATCGCCACGATGTAGACGACATCCACCCACCACACCCGGAAGTCGGCCACCACGTTCTCGTACGGATGGCCCGCCTGACCGCGCGGATTCACCGTCAGCGTCGTCAGATCCAGGATGTGCCACACGATGAACAGCCCCAGGATCACCCCGCCCCACCGCATCGTCCGCGTCGCGTACGACGCCCGGGGCCGCTTGTGCACGTACTTCGCGGGCCGGGCGGCCAGGTCGCGGCGACCGAGCTGATAGGCGGCCACGCCGTGCAGGACGACGCAGGCCAGCAGGCCGGTGCGCTGGATCCACAGATACCAGCTCTCGTGCAGCACCGGCTCACCGATGGTGCGCAGCCACGCCGCGTACGCGTTGAAGTTCTCCGCACCGAAGAAGATCTTCAGATTGCCGAGCATGTGCACGACCAGGAACAGCAGCATGACCACGCCGGTGCCGGCCATGACCGCCTTCTTGCCCACGGTCGAATCCCACAGCCCAGTCGTCCTGGGCCCAGTCGCCAAAGCCATGACGCTGACGGTAGGACCGCCGCCCACGACAGGTCCAAGACATCTTCCGGCTCGTTTTCATAGGCTGTACCTATGCAGCTCCAGCAGCTCGTCTACTTCCTCGCCGTGGCCGAAACCCGCCACTTCACCCGCGCCGCCGAACGCGTCCACGTCGCCCAGCCATCCCTCTCCCAGCAGATCAAGGCCCTCGAACACGAACTGGGAGCAGAACTCTTCAGCCGCGCACGCGGCAACATCGCCCTCACCGACGCCGGACAAGCCCTCCTGCCCATCGCCACCCGCATCATCGCCGACACCGAAACCGCCACCCAAGAAGTCCAGGAACTCCTCCAGCTCCGCCGCGGCCGCGTCCGCCTCGGCGCCACCCCCAGCCTCTGCACCGGCCTGCTCCCCGACATCCTCCGCGACTACCACCGCCAGTACCCCGGCATCCAGCTCATCATCGAAGAAGGCGGCTCCCGCGACCTCGTACGCGAACTCGCCACCGGCAGCCTCGACCTCGCCCTCATCGTGCTGCCCCTCCAAAGCCACGACCCCGCCCTCGACGCCACCCCGCTGCTCCACGAGGACCTCGTCGCCGTCACCGCCGCCGACACCCCCGGCATGCCCACACAGCTACGCGTCGAAGACCTCCGCGACCGCCCCCTCGTCATGTTCCGCCGCGGCTACGACCTGCGCGAACTCACCACCAGCGCCTGCCGCGCCGCCGGCTTCGAACCCACCTTCGCCGTCGAAGGAGGCGAAATGGACGCCGTCCTCGGCTTCGTCGAAGCCGGCCTCGGCCTCGCCGTCGTCCCCAGCATGGTCGCCGAACGCCGCCCCACCCTCCGGACCACCTCCTTCGCACCGCCCGGCCTCACCCGCACCATCGCCCTCGCCCACCGCAAAGACGCCGAACCCCCGCGCGCCGCCCGCGAACTACGCCGCGTCCTGCTCGACTACGTACGCACCCACGCCACGACCTGACGCCATGCCAGAGTGGACCGCATGACCCACCCCACCCCCGAAGCCCCCCACGTCGGCGTACGCGGCGAAGCCACCATCGAGGTCGAACCCGAACTCGCCGCCATCGCCATCACCGTCACCGCACGCGGCACCGACCGCCGCAACACCCTCAAAGACATCACCAGCCGCAACAACCACATCCTGGAACTCATCAAGGAATACGGCGACGCCATCGACAAACTCGAAACCGGCGCCTTCGTCATCACCCCCGAACTCCGCGAACGCGGCCGCGGCGAACGCATCCGCGCCTACCACGGCAGCGTCCGCATCAGCGCCACCCTCACCGACTTCACCGCCCTCGGCGAACTCACCACCCGCCTCGCCGACCTCGACCTCACCCGCGTCGACGGCCCCTGGTGGTCCCTGCGCCACGACTCACCCGCCTACCGCACCGCCCGCCAGCAGGCCGTACGCGCCGCCGTCCAGCGCGCCCGCGAATACGCCGAAGCCCTCGGCGCCCACCTGAGCGCCCTCATCGAACTCGACGACGAAGGCGTCCAGCAATCCGCCCCCTACCCCCGCGAACGCTCCATGCGCGCCGCCTTCGCCGCCGCCCCCGCAGGCGCCGCCCAGGACACCGCCCCCGCCATCGACCTCGAACCCGAACGCCAGACCGTCTACGCCCAGGTGACCGCGCACTTCACCATGACGCCACCGGACCTCCGATAAATACGCTGATGCGCTCATCCGAGCGCCCCCATGCACACTTCACCACTTGTCAACAACCGTTAATCCAGCCGACGTTGGGCAGTTGCCTTCAACCGAATTCCTACCCGCCGGTAGGTCATAAGCTCGAAACATGCGCCGAGCGAAAATCGTCTGCACCCTGGGCCCCGCGACCGACTCCTACGACCAGATCAAGACCCTGGTCGAAGCCGGAATGGACGTCGCCCGCCTCAACATGAGCCACGGCTCCCACGGCGACCACGAGGACCGCTACCGGCACGTCCGCAAGGCCTCCGACGAAACCGGCCACAGCGTCGGCATCCTCGCCGACCTTCAAGGTCCGAAGATCCGCCTCGGCCGCTTCGCCGAAGGCCCCGTACTCCTTGAACGCGGCGACGAATTCACCATCACCACCGAAGACATCGAAGGCGACCGCCACATCAGCGGCACCACCTACAAAGGCCTCGCCGCCGACGTCAGCCGCGGCGAACGCATCCTCGTCGACGACGGCCGCGTCACCCTCGAAGTTACCGAAGTCGAAGGCCCCCGCGTCCACACCATCGTCATCGAAGGCGGCCTCGTCTCCGACAACAAAGGACTCAACCTCCCCGGCGTCGCCGTCTCCGTCCCCGCCCTCTCCGAAAAAGACATCGACGACCTCCGATGGGCACTGCGCATCGGCGCCGACATCATCGCCCTCTCCTTCGTCCGCAGCGGACGCGACGCCGAAGACGTGCACAAGATCATGCGCGAAGAAGGCCGGCGGGTCCCCGTCATCGCCAAGATCGAAAAACCGCAGGCCGTAGACAATCTCGAAGAAATCGTCAACGCCTTCGACGGCATCATGGTCGCCCGCGGCGACCTCGGCGTCGAAATGCCCCTCGAAGCCGTCCCCCTCGTCCAAAAGCGCGCCGTCAAACTCGCCAAACGCAACGCCAAACCCGCCATCGTCGCCACCCAGATGCTCGAATCCATGATCGAGTCGTCCCGCCCCACCCGGGCCGAAGCCAGCGACGTCGCCAACGCCGTCATGGACGGCGCCGACGCCGTCATGCTCTCCGGCGAGACCAGCGTCGGCAAATACCCCATCGACACCGTCAAAACCATGGCCCGCATCGTCGCCGCCGCCGAAGAAGACATGCTCGCCCCCGGCCTCCCCCCACTCACCGAACGCAACAAACCCCGCACCCAAGGCGGCGCCGTCGCCCGCGCCGCCGCCGAAATGGGCGACTTCCTCGGCGCCAAATTCCTCGTCGCCTTCACCCAATCCGGCGACACCGCCCGCCGCCTCTCCCGCTACCGCTCCCCCATCCCCGTCCTCGCCTTCACCCCCGAACCCTCCACCCGCTCCCAGCTCAACCTCACCTGGGGCGTCGAGACCTTCCTCGGCCCCACCGTCCAGACCACCGACAAAATGGTCGACCAGGTCGACGAGCAACTCCTCCGCATCGGCCGCTGCGAAAAGGGCGACATCGTCGTCATCACCGCCGGCTCCCCGCCCGGCGTCTCCGGCACCACCAACATGGTCCGCGTCCACCACATCGGTGAGGACGACTCGCCGAAGTAGCTGTCAGTACTTGGGGCCTACGTGCCGGTCCATGAGCGCGACGGACTCACGGCGGGCGACGGAAATGTTGTACGGGTCCTTGCCCCGGCGGGTCACCTTCCACTCGACGCCGACCTTGTCGAGGGTGTCCGAGTAGAGCTTCAGGATGTCCTCGGACTTGTTGGTGAAGAAGTACCGCGGGTATTCGTAGCGCTTCCGCTCGCCGCCGACCATCCGAGTCGTCCAGTTGGTGATCCGGCACCCGTCGGAGTGGACCAGCCCCTTGATGAACTCCCAGGGGTACGCGTCCACGATCGCCTGCTGCCACGGTTCGAGGGCGATCAGGCGCTCGTGTTTCTTGCCGGGGCCGTGCTGCGGGAACATGCACGGCCAGTGCATGGTGTAGGACTTGACCTCGGTACAGCCCCGCCTCCGGCGCCGGCCCGTGTTGGGCAGGGGCATCACGCTGAGCATCGCGGCCTCGGCCGCATCGATCAGGCCTGGGTAGGCGTCGTCCAGATAGATCGACAGGTGGTGTTGCTTGGTCTTGGAGATGATGTGGCCGTCGCCGAGGTAGAGGCCGAGCAGGTAGGCGTACGCTATGCGGTCGAAGTCGCGGTCACTGCATCGAGGGCAGTCGTGCACGCGCTCGAAGAGTTCGCCGCGTGCCTTCCGGTCCTCGTGCCTCCACCAACCGACCGTGCCGCGCGATACGCCGAGCTGTTCGGCCACGACACGATTGGTGATCCCGCGCCGCATAAGGGCGACGGCCTCGTGCCGAATCGAAGGATTGTGCTGTTCCATGTACAGAGCGTCACATCCGCAGCTGCACCTTACGTCCGAATAACGAACGATCACTCGAATCGGCGATCTTGCGCCAGCGAAGCCCCCGCTGGGGGACCAAAGCCGTAAAAGGTGCCGGGTGTGGGATTCGAACCCACAAGCCCTCTCGGGCAAAGGTGTTTGAGACCTCCGCGTATGCCGTTCCGCCAACCCGGCCGGTTGCGGATCACAGCGTACCGTGTAGGTGGACAAGGGCGCAGCTAGGTAGGCTCTTAGTGCAGTCCTGCCCAGGAACGAGGAGTCCCGTGAGCGCCCCCGAGCCCGCTGACGAGCAGCAGCATGTGCCCCCGACGACCACGCGTGTCGTCATCGCTGAGGACGAGGCACTGATCCGGCTCGACCTCAAAGAGATGTTGGAAGAAGAGGGCTACTCCGTGGTCGGCGAGGCCGGCGACGGTGAGACGGCCGTGAAGCTGGCGGAGGAGCACCATCCGGATTTGGTGATCCTTGATGTGAAGATGCCGATCCTGGACGGGATTTCGGCGGCGGAGCGGATCGCGAAGGAGCGGCTGGCGCCGGTGCTGATGCTGACCGCGTTCTCGCAGCGCGAGCTGGTGGAGCGGGCGCGGGATGCGGGTGCGATGGCGTATCTGGTGAAGCCGTTCAGTAAGAGCGATCTGGTGCCGGCCATTGAGATGGCGGTGTCGCGGTTCACGGAGATGCGGGCGCTGGACGCGGAGATCGCGGACCTGAGCTTGCGGCTGGAGACGCGGAAGCTGGTGGACCGGGCGAAGAGCGTGTTGCAGACGAAGTACGGGTTGTCGGAGCCGGCGGCGTTCCGGTGGATCCAGAAGACGTCGATGGACCGGCGGATGACGATGCAGGCGGTGGCGCAGGCCGTGATCGACGAGGTCCCGGAGAAGTAGCCAGCCGTAGGCGTGGCAACGCGTGGGGGCCCGCACCGAATGGTGCGGGCCCCCACGCGTTGCCGTACGGAAGGGCTCAGTCCTCGCCGAGGTAGGCCTTGCGGACGGATTCGTCGTGGAGGAGGTCGCTGCCGTTGCCGCTGAGGACGATGCGGCCGACTTCCATGACGTGGCCCTGGTCGGCCAGGGAGAGTGCGGCCTGGGCGTTCTGTTCGACGAGCAGGATGGTGGTGCCCTGGGCCTTGAGTTCGGCGATGGTGGTCATGATCTTCTGCATCATGATGGGGGAGAGGCCCATGGACGGTTCGTCGAGCATGAGGAGCTTGGGCTGGCACATGAGGGCGCGACCCATGGCCAGCATCTGCTGCTCGCCGCCGGACAGGGTGCCTGCGGCCTGCTTTCGGCGTTCCCCGAGGATGGGGAAGAGGTCGTAGGCGCGTTGGACGTCCTTGGTGATGCCGTCCTGGTCCTTGCGGAGGTATGCGCCGAGCCGCAGGTTGTCCTCGATGGTCATCCGGGGGAAGATGTGCCGGCCCTCGGGTGAGTGGGCGAGGCCCAGGGAGACGATCTTGTGGGCGGGGACCTTGGACAGTGGCTGGCCGTCGAAGGTGATCCGGCCGCCGATCGGCTTGAGGAGGCCGCTGAGGGTGCGCAGGGTTGTGGTCTTGCCGGCGCCGTTGATGCCGATGAGGGTGACGACCTGGCCGGCCTCGACGCTGAACGAGATGCCCTTGACGGCCTCGATCTTGCCGTAGGCGACGCGCAGGTCCTCGACTTCGAGTAGGGCGGTCACCGGTCGTCCTCCTTGCTGGTGGTGGTGCTGTCGGCGGCCGCGCCCGCCTCGGCTGCCTCGACCTCGGCGGCTTCCGCCTCGTCGGGTTCGCCTTCGAAGGGTGTGCCGAGGTAGGCGGCGATGACCCGTTCGTCGCGCTGGACGACCTCGGGGGTGCCTTCGATGAGTTTTTCGCCCTGGACGAGGCAGGCGACGCGGTCACAGAGGTTGAAGATGAAGCGCATGTCGTGCTCGATGACGAGTACGGCGATGCCTCTGTCGCGGATGGCGAAGACGAGGTCCTGGGTGGCCCTGGTCTCCTGGGGGTTCATACCGGCGGTGGGTTCGTCGAGGAGCAGGACGCCGGGGTCGCTGGCGAGGGCGCGGGCGATTTCGAGTTTGCGCTGTTCGCCGTATGGGAGGTTGCGGCTGAGCCAGTCGGCCTTGTCGGCGAGGCCGACGAAGTCGAGGAATTCCATGGCTTTGTCGCGGGCTTCGGCTTCGGTGCGCCGGTAGCGGGGGCCGCGGCCGAGGGCGGAGAAGAGGCCCTGGGCGGTGCGGGTGTGGCGGCCTACGAGGACGTTTTCGAGGACCGTCATGTTGTTGAAGAGGCGGATGTTCTGGAAGGTGCGGGCGATGCCTGCCTGGGTGACCTTGAAGGGTTTGGGCGGGAGGACCGTGCCCTTGTAGGTCACTGTGCCTTCGGTGGGGAGGTACAGGCCGGTGAGGCAGTTGAAGAAGGTGGTCTTGCCGGCGCCGTTGGGGCCGATCAGGCCGACGATCTCGCCGCTGTTGACGGTGAGGTCGACGTTGCGTACGGCGGTGAGTCCGCCGAAGCGCATGATGACGCCCTTGGCCTCCAGGAGGGGGGTGCCGTCGGCGGTGGCCGGCTCTTGGGCGATGAGTGGTGTGGTCATGTCGTCACGCCCCCGCCTTCGAGAGGCCGGCTGTCTCGGTGTCGAGGACCGGTTCTTCGGCTTCGTGGAACTCCAGCTGACGGCGGCGGCTGGCGATGAGGCCTTCGGGCCGGAAGCGCATCAGGAGGATGAGGGTGAGGCCGAAGGCGAGGAGCTGGTAGTCGTTGAGGAACTGCAGCTTGGCCGGGATGAGGTAGAGCATGGATGCGCCGATCAGCGGGCCGCTGACGGTGCCCATGCCGCCGAGGACGACGGCTGCGAGCAGGAACGCCGAGTTGGGTGGCACGGAGCCGGCGAACTGGTACGGGTCGGGTACCACGCTGAAGGCGACGTGTGCCTGGACGATGCCTGCCAGTCCGGCGAGGCTGGCGCCGAGGGCGAAGGCGAGGAGTTTGAGGCGGAAGCCGTTGATGCCCATCGCCAGGGCGGCGGTTTCGTCTTCCCGGATGGCGATCCAGGCGCGGCCGATCCGGGAGTTCCCGGCGCGGCTGAAGACGAGGACCACGATGGCGGTGAAGACCAGCATCAGCAGGAAGTAGTTGGAGAAGCGGCCGAGGGTGAAGCTTCCGAAGGTGTGCGAATTGCCCAGGTTGAACCCGAAGATCGAGATGTCGGGGATGTTGGGAATTCCGTTGGGGCCGCCTGTGACGTTGGGTCCGGAGGTGCCGTCGAGGTTGTTGACGACGATGCGGAAGATCTCTCCGAAGCCGAGTGTCACGATGGCCAGGTAGTCGCCGCGTAGCCGCAGGGTGGGGGCGCCGATGAGGACGCCGAAGACCAGGGATGCGGCGGCGCCGGCGAGGGCGGCCGCCCACCAGGGGAAGACCACGTGGACGGACGAGGTGGCCGCGCCGGAGACCAGGGCCGCGGTGTAGGCGCCGACGCCGAGGAAGGCGACGTAGCCGAGGTCGAGGAGGCCGGTGAGGCCGACGACGATGTTCAGGCCGAGGGCGACGGTGGCGAAGATCAGGACGTTGACGCCGATGCTGGTGTACTCGTCGCTGTTCTGGGTGAAGGGGAAGGCGGCTGCCGCGGCGAAGGCGCCGATGGAGGCGATGGCGCGGCGGCGTGAGGTGATCGCGGAGAGCCGTTCGGTGAGCCCCGAGGCGAAGATGCCCCATACGGCGAAGACGACGAGGATCAGGAAGTCGACGAAGAGTTCGCCGTAGGCGGTGTCGACGCCGTAGGTGAAGACGAACAGCCCGGCGCCGAGTGCGGCGGCGATGATGAGGATGTCGGCGTACGCGGGCAGCGGCTTGGTGGGTTTGACGTCGGGGCGGTTGCGGATGCTGCTCCACAGGGCGCCGCCGCGGCTGGTGCTGCCGCTGGTGTCGCCGTCGTACGGCAGTCCGAGGGCGCCGATGACGGGTATGAGGGCGAGCAGTCCGGCTATCCAGCCGCCTGTCACGAGGTTGGCGAAGCCGCCGAGTTCGACGGCTATGGAGCCGAGGCTGTACCAGGTGGTGACGAGGCCGCCGATGGCCATCAGCAGTGCGGCGGCGTTCGGGCCGGCGGGGGTGAGCCAGCGCAGTCCGCGGATGCCGTAGGTGGTGAGGCCGAAGAGGGCGGTGAGCAGGCCGGCGGTGAAGGTGAGCCACTGGAGGCCGGCGGGGGAGCCGTAGTAGGTGAGGTCGCCGGGGAAGTCGGCGGTCCAGGTCCAGGCGAGGAAGGCGCCGATGGCGGTGAGTATGCCGCCGCCGGTGGTGAGGGCGCGGGCGACTCCGAGGGGCATGGGGATCACGGCGGTGGGTGCCGCGGTGGTCTGCATGCCGGTCTGCGTGGTGGTCGTCATGTCATCACGCCCTGTCCGCGACGCGTTCGCCGAGCAGGCCTTGTGGCCGTAGCAGCAGGACGAGGATGAGCAGGACGAAGGCCCACACGTCCTGCCAGGCGCCGCCGCCGAACTGGTCCATGCCGGGGATGTGTTGGATGTAGGTGGAGGCGAGGGCTTCGGCGACGCCGAGGACGAGGCCGCCGAGCATGGCGCCGTAGATGTTGCCGATGCCGCCGAGGACGGCGGCGGTGAAGGCCTTGAGTCCGGCGATGAAGCCCATGCGGAAGTCGATCTGGCCGTAGCGCAGGCCGTGTGAGACGCCGGCGATGGCGGCGAAGGTCGCGCCGATGGCGAAGGCGATGACGATGATGCGGTTGGTGTCGATGCCCATGAGTTTGGCGGTGTCCGGGTCCTGCGCGGTGGCTTGCATGGCGCGGCCGGTGCGGGTGCGGGCGACGAAGGTGGCCAGGAACAGCATCGACAGCGGGGCCGCGATGAGCAGGAAGACGTCGGCGGGCTGGATGGTGACGGTGCCGAGGTGGAAGCCGTTGCCGCCGAACTGCGGGAAGAGTCGTTCCTTCTTGGCGTCCGGGTAGAACGTCCAGACCAGCTGCTGGAGGGTGAGGGACACGCCGATGGCGGTGATGAGCGGCGCGAGGCGTGGGGCGTTGCGCAGCGGCCGGTAGGCGAAGCGTTCCATGATGATCGCGATGGCGATGGCGACGATGATGCCGCCGATGAGCATCAGGGGGAGCGCGATCCACAGGCTGGTGTTGGCGGGAAGGAGGTAGACGTAGACGGTGAGGGCGCCGAAGGCCCCGGTCATGAAGATCTCGCCGTGGGCGAAGTTGATGAGCTGGATGATGCCGTAGACCATCGTGTAACCGACGGCGATCAGCCCATACATCGAGCCGAGGAGTAGGCCGTTCACCAGCTGTTGCGGCAGTTCGTGCACCGCAGGGCCTCCGTGGTGTCGCGGTTCCCGGGATCGGACGGGACCCGGGTCAGTGGGCTTCCTTGACGCGACCGCGCGGAGGCGCTGTCCGTGCAGCTCCTCCGCGCGGCCGTGGGGTGGTCTGGTGGGGGTCAGCCGCTGAAGGTGCCCGACTTGACGGACGCCCAGGCGCCGTTCTTGACCGCGTAGACGGTGAGCTGCTTGTTGGTGGCGTCACCGTACTGGTCGAAGGAGACGGGGCCGGTCACGCCGCTGAAGGAGACCTTGGACATGGCCGCTTCGACCTTGGCGCGGGGGGTGGACGGCAGCTTGCCGCCGTTGGCGCTGACGACTGCCTTGACGGCCTCGATGATGGACCAGGCGCTGTCGTACGAGTAGCCGCCGTAGGCGCCGTAGGCGTCCTTGTAGCCGGCCGCCTTGTAGTCCGAGATGAACGTCTTGGCGGAGTCGAGGGTCTCGACGGGGGCGCCGACGGAGGTGGCGAGGTCACCGTTGGAGCCGGTGCCGGCCAGCTTGACGTAGCTCGGGTCGAAGATGCCGTCACCGCCCATGAGCGGGATGTTGGTGGCGCCCTTGAGCTGCTTGCTCAGCGGGCCGGCCTCGGGGTACTGGCCGCCGTAGTAGACGATGTCGGCGCCGGAGGCCTTGATGCGGCCGGCGAGGCTGGAGTAGTCCTTCTGGCCGCTGGTGACGTGGTCCTGGCCGACGACCTTGCCGCCGAGCTTGGTGAACTCGGTCTTGAAGGTGCCGACGAGGCCGACGCCGTAGGTCAGCTTGTCGTCGACGAGGAAGACCTTCGTCTTCTTCGCGGTGCTGTAGGCGTACTCCGCCGCGAAGGGACCCTGGATGGCGTCGGTGGTCGCGGTGCGGAAGTACGACTTGAAGGGGCGGGTCTTCACGCCGCTGGCCCACTTGGTGCCCTGGGTCAGCTGGGGGTTGGTGTTCGCGGGCGAGACCTCGGTGAGGTTGGCCTCGTCGAAGACCTTCTGCATCGACAGCGCGACGCTGGAGTTCAGCGGGCCGACGACGCCGATGACGCTGCTGTCGGCGACGAGTTTGGCGGCGTTCTGCTGTCCGGGGGACGGCAGGGCCTGGTCGTCGAGGGACTCGATCTTGAACTGAACGCCCGGGACCTCGTTGTTCTTGTTGGCGTTCTTGATCGCCAGGTCGACCGAGTTCTTGATGCCCTGGCCGAGGGCGGAGAGTGCGCCGGTGAGCGGGGCGTCGACGCCGATGGTGACGGTGGTGCTGCCCTTGCTGTCGTTGGAGCTGCTGTTGCTGCGGGAGCCGCAAGCGGTGAGGGCGAGCGATCCCGATGTGAGTACTGCGGTGAGAACAAGCAAGGAACGGTGTCGCACGGTCAGTCCTTTCCCCTGGCGCGGCGTTCTCCGGTGAGACGCCGGTTCGCGCGCTGGAACCGAACTGTGCGGTGATCCAGTGGCGCAGTGACTGGGCGTGACTCTAAGCGCGAGGCGGGGGGTCCGGCAGAGGGGTAGGGCAGGATGTGACTCTCTTGTTATGACATGAGGAAAGCTTGAGGTTGGGTAAGCGGACGAAATGGGATGTAGTTCTCATATCGGTGCGTTTCGCATGGTGAGAACGCCCAGTTCCGGCCCGTGCTGGGGTGTTGCCTTTGTCGCTGTGCGACAGGAGGAGCGCAGCGCTGTGAAGAGGTCGCCGGGGTAGTTGCCGCCGATGATGTAGCTCTCCTTCTGTATTGCGCGCGTGTTACGAAGCGTTACATCGAGGAAAGCCAGCACGCCTTCGTGCGGCAACGCGCGGCAGTCGCGCACATGAAAGTGCAGGACGACCTGGGCGGTGCCGCCCGCCGCGACGGTGAAGGGCAGGGCCGGGGCGCTGACTGTGGAGGTGTTGCCGGAGGATTCCACGATCTTCTGCACGGTGACCGGCGGCCCCTCGGTCACGGTGACGGTGAACCGGAGGGTGAAGGTGTGCGTGACCGAGTCCGGCGGACGGGTGCCGGGTCCCTGGTACGTGACCTGGGTTGCCTGGGCGGGGTAGGGCGCCAGGGGCGGTGTGGCCGGTTCGGGCCGGTTCGCGCAGCCGTAGCCGATGAGGGTGCCGAGGGCGGTGGCCGCGGCGAGGGCGGCGATCGTACGGCGGCGTCGGAGCGGGAGGGCCGCCCAACGCTCGTACAGGCGGGGGGCGTCGGAGCCGATGACCTCCGAGGGAGCGGTGGTGCCCTCGCCCGGTTCGAGCGGGCCGATGCCGCTCATGACGGCCAGGGGCCGGAGGTGAAGGACGGCCCGGGGGTGCTGTAGCGCTCGGCGCAGCGGGCCGTGGCCTGGCGTCGGACGAGTTGGGCGGCGGCGGCCGAGCCGTTGCTCCGGCGTTCGGAGCGGGCGGCTGGGAGGATGTCGAGCAGGATGGCGTTCTGCCCGCTGGACAGCCCCATCTCCTGGTAGTCCAGGCCGGTCGCCTTGTCGCCCTTGAGTGCTTCACCGGCCCAGTAGGTGATCAGGGTGGTGCACAGCTCGGCGGGCGAAGTGGTGTGCGGGGCGGGGCTGCCGCTCGCGGTGGCGGCGGGCCCGGAGGGGGGAGGCGCCGTCCCGCAGCCGGCCACCGCCGGCGTGAACGCGAGCGCGCACAGGACCCCGACGCCTGCCCGGATGGATCGTGCTGCCCCCATGACGGAAAGCTAGCCCGGCCCCACCGGCACCACAACGGGGCGTGTCAGCCGGTGATGCCGTTCGGCGTCACCGGGCGCAGGGCGCAGGTGAGGCGGGCGGAGCAGACGCGGCGGCCCTGGTCGTCGGTGATGGTGATGTCGTACGTCGCCGAGGAGCGGCCCCGGTGCAGGGGGGTGGCGACGCCGGTGACGTGGCCGTCGCGTACGCCGCGGTGGTGGGTGGCGTTGAGGTCGACGCCTACGGCGATCTTGCCGGAGCCGGCGTGGAGCATGGCGCCGACCGAGCCGAGGGTTTCGGCGAGGACGGCGGAGGCGCCGCCGTGCAGGAGGCCGTACGGCTGGGTGTTGCCCTTGACCGGCATGGTGCCGACGACGCGGTCGGCGGAGGCCTCGGTGACCTGGATGCCCATGGCGCTGCCGAGGTGGCCCGCGGAGAAGAGCGCGACGATGTCGACGCCGAGGCCGGCGTACTCCTCGATGACCTCCTGGGGGAAGGGGGTCGGGGAGGAGGTCGGGGTCTGCTCGCCCATGCCGGTCGGCTCCGATCGTCTGCGTCTCGTGCGGGTACCGCTGGTTCGTTGTACTGAGCAGCTTTTATACCGGACGGTCGCTTCCGGCCTCCAGGCGGATCACGATCGACTTGGACGCCGGGGTGTTGCTGGTGTCGGCGGTGTGGTCCAGCGGGACCAGCACGTTGGTCTCGGGGTAGTACGCGGCCGCGCAGCCCCGCGTCGTCGGGTAGTGCACCACCCGGAAGCCGGCGGCGCGGCGCTCGGTGCCGTCCGACCACTCGCTGACCAGGTCGGTGTACGCGCCGTCGGCGAGGCCGAGGGTGGCGGCGTCCTCGGGGTTGAGCAGCACCACGCGGCGGCCGCCCTTGATGCCGCGGTAGCGGTCGTCGAGGCCGTAGATGGTGGTGTTGTACTGGTCGTGCGAGCGCAGCGTCTGCAGCAGCAGCCGCCCTTCCGGCACCGCCGGGTACTCCACGGCGGCCGCGGTGAAGTTGGCCTTGCCGGTCGCGGTGGGGAAGCTGCGGGAGTCGCGCGGGGCGTGCGGGAGGGTGAAGCCGCCGGGGTGGGCCACCTTCGCGTTGAAATCCTCGAAGCCGGGGACGACACGGGAGATCCGGTCCCGTACGAGACCGTAGTCGGCCTCGAAGTCGGCCCAGGGCACCCGGCTGTCGGGCCCGAGGACGGCGCGGGCCAGCCGGACGATGATGGCGGGCTCGGACAGCAGATGCGGCCCGGCGGGCGCCAGGGTGCCGCGCGAGGCGTGCACCATGCCCATGGAGTCCTCGACGGTGACGAACTGCGCGCCGGCCGCCTGGACGTCCTTCTCGGTGCGGCCCAGCGTCGGCAGGATCAGCGCCCGGGCGCCGGTGACGACATGCGAGCGGTTGAGCTTGGTCGACACATGCACGGTCAGCCGGGCGCGCCGCATGGCGGCCTCGGTGACGTCGGTGTCGGGGGAGGCGGCCACGAAGTTGCCGCCCATCGCGAAGAAGACCTTGGCGTCGCCGTCGCGCAGGGCGCGGATGGCCCGTACGACGTCGTAGCCGTGCTCGCGCGGCGGGGCGAAGCCGAACTCCTTCTCCAGGGCGTCCAGGAACGCCGGCTCGGGCCGTTCGAAGATGCCCATGGTGCGGTCGCCCTGCACATTGCTGTGGCCGCGGACGGGGCAGACGCCGGCGCCGGGGCGGCCGATGTTGCCGCGCAGGAGGAGGAAGTTGACGACCTCGCGGATGGTGGGGACGGAATGCTTGTGCTGGGTGAGGCCCATCGCCCAGCAGACGACGATGCTCTTGGACTTCAGGACCAGGGCCAGGAGCTGGTCGATCTCCGCGCGGTCCAGGCCGGTGGCGCGCTGCACCTCGTCCCAGTCGGTGGCGCGGGCGGCCGCCGCGAAGGATGCGAAGCCGTGGGTGTGCTCGTCGATGAAGTTGTGGTCCAGGACCGTGTCGGGAGCCTCCTCCTCGGCCTGGAGCAGGAGGGCGTTCAGCGCGCGGAAGAGCGCCTGGTCGCCGCCGAGCCGGATCTGCAGGAAGAGCTCCACGAGCGGGGCGCCGCCGCCGACCAGGCCCTTGGCGGTCTGCGGGTTCTTGAAGCGCTGCAGGCCGGCCTCGGGCAGCGGGTTGACCGTGACGATGGTGGCGCCGCCGGCCTTGGCCTTCTCCAGGGCGGACAGCATCCGGGGATGGTTGGTCCCGGGATTCTGGCCGGCCACGATGATCAGGTCGGAGCGGTAGAGGTCCTCCAGCAGGACGCTGCCCTTGCCGACGCCGATCGTCTCGGAAAGCGCCGACCCCGAGGACTCATGGCACATGTTCGAGCAGTCCGGCAGATTGTTGGTGCCGAACTCGCGGGCGAACAGCTGGTACAGGAAGGCAGCCTCGTTGCTGGTGCGGCCAGAGGTGTAGAAGAGCGCCTCGTCGGGGCTCGCCAGGGCGTTCAGCTCCTCGGCGATGATGTCGAAGGCCCGCTCCCAGGGCACCGGCTCGTAGTGGTCGGCGCCGTCCGGCAGGTACATGGGCTGGGTCAGCCGGCCCTGCTGGCCGAGCCAGTAGCCGCTGCGCCGGTTCAGGTCGGAGACCGGGTGCTCGGCGAAGAAGTCCGGGGTCACCCGGCGCAGCGTCGCCTCCTCGGCGACGGCCTTGGCGCCGTTCTCGCAGAACTCCGCCGCGTGGCGGTGGTCCGGCTCGGGCCACGCGCAGCCGGGGCAGTCGAAACCGTTCTTCTGGTTGACCTTGAGCAGGGTGAGTGCGGTGCGTCGCACGCCCATCTGCTGCTGCGCGATGCGCAAGCTGTGGCCGACGGCCGACAGGCCGGCGGCGGCGTGCTTCGGCGCACTCACTTCGGGTGCGTCCTGGACCGGGTCGCCTGCTGGTGCTTTGCCTGCCATACATCCGATCCTGCCACGCCGCCGAAGCGACTGCGGGTCGGCCCCCGTGCCAAGGGGCCGGGCCGGCGCTGCGGGTCCCTTGGCACGGGGGCTTCGACCGGCGGCCGAGCGGCTTTGTCAGTGCGGCGTGGGAGGATCGGTCGCGTGGCAGAGACAGCATCGAAGACGAACGCAGTGACCACCCCGGCTCAGGAGGGGGAACACCCCCGCCTGCTTCTGCTGGACGGGCATTCCCTGGCGTACCGGGCGTTCTACGCGCTGCCGGTGGAGAATTTCAACACCGCCACCGGCCAGCCGACGAACGCGATCTACGGCTTCACGTCGATGCTGGCGAACACGCTGCGTGACGAGGAGCCCACGCACCTGGCCGTCGCGTTCGACGTGTCCCGCAAGACCTGGCGGTTCGACGAGTTCCCCGAGTACAAGGCGACCCGTTCCAAGACCCCGGACGAGTTCCGCAGCCAGGTCGAGCTGATCGGCGAGCTGCTGGACTCCATGTCGGTCAAGCGCTTCGCCGTCGACGGCTTCGAGGCGGACGACGTCATCGCCACGCTGGCGACGCAGGCCGAGGCGCTGGGTTACGAGGTGCTGATCGTCACCGGCGACCGGGACGCCTTCCAGCTGGTCAGCGACCATGTCACCGTCCTCTACCCGACCAAGGGCGTCTCGGAGCTGACCCGCTTCACGCCGGCGAAGGTCGAGGAGAAGTACGGGCTCACGCCGCAGCAGTACCCGGACTTCGCGGCGCTGCGCGGCGACCCGTCGGACAACCTGCCGGGCATCCCGGGTGTCGGTGAGAAGACCGCCACCAAGTGGATCAAGGAGTTCGGGTCGTTCGCCGAGTTGGTGGAGCGGGCCGACGAGGTCAAGGGCAAGGCCGGCGAGAATCTGCGCGCCCACCTGGAGTCCGTCAAGCTCAACCGGCGGCTCACCGAGATGGTTCGCGACGTCGCGCTGCCCTGCGGCCCCGAGGAGCTGGCCCGGCAGCCGTACGACCGCCCCGCGCTCAACGTGGTCCTGGACGCGCTGGAGTTCCGGCACGCCAACTTCCGGGAGCGCCTCTACGCGGGCGACCCGGGGAACGTGGAGGAGCAGGCCGAGATCGCCGGCGGCGTCGAGGTCGACGGCCGGGTGCTGCGGGCCGGCGAGCTGCCCGGCTGGCTGGCCGAGCACGCCGCGGGTCCGCTGGGCGTGGCCACCGTCGACGCCTGGGCGCTGGGCAGCGGCAGCGTCTCGGAGATCGCGCTGGCGGCCGCCGGGGGACCGGCCGTCTGGATCGACCCGACCGAGCTGGCCGAGGCCGACGAGCAGGCCTTCGCCGCCTGGATCGCCGACCCCGCCCGCCCCAAGGTGCTGCACAACGCCAAGAACGTGATGCGGGTCTTCGCCGAGCACGGCTGGAGCGTGGACGGCGTCAGTATGGACACCGCCCTGGCCGCCTACCTGATCAAGCCGGGCCGCCGCTCCTTCGCCCTGGACGTCCTGTCCGTGGAGTACCTCGGCCGCGAACTGGCCCCGGCCGGCGGCGAGAGCGGCCAGCTGGCCTTCGGCGCTGACGAACAGGCCGAGGCCGACGCCCTGATGACCCAGGCCCGTACGGTCCTGGACCTCGGCGAGGCCTTCGGCGAGAAGCTGGTCGAGGTCGGCTCGGCCGACCTGCTGCGCGACGTGGAGCTGCCGACCTCGGCGCTGCTCGCCCGCATGGAACGGGCCGGCATCGCCGCCGACCGGGAGCACCTGGAGCGCCTGGAGCAGCAGTTCGCGGGCGCGGTCATGCAGGCGGTGAAGGAGGCGCACGGGGCGGTCGGCCACGAGTTCAACCTCGGCTCGCCCAAGCAGCTCCAGGAAGTGCTCTTCGGCGAGCTGGGCCTGCCCAAGACCAAGAAGACCAAGACCGGTTACACCACCGACGCCGACGCCCTGGCCTGGCTCGCCGCCCAGACCGAGCACGAGCTGCCGGTGATCATGCTGCGCCACCGCGAGCAGGCCAAGCTCCGTGTCACCGTCGAGGGCCTGGTCAAGACGATCGCCCCCGAGGGCCGGATCCACACCAGTTTCAGCCAGACCGTGGCCGCCACCGGCCGGCTGTCGTCCACCGACCCCAATCTGCAGAACGTGCCGGTCCGCACTGACGAGGGCCGGGCTATCCGCCGTGGCTTCGTCGTCGGCGAGGGCTACGAGTCGCTGCTCACCGCCGACTACAGCCAGATCGAACTGCGCGTCATGGCCCACCTGTCGCAGGACGAGGGCCTGATGGCCGCCTTCGCCTCCGGTGAGGACCTGCACACCACCGTCGGGTCGTACGTCTTCTCGGTGCCGCGCGAGCACGTCGACGCCGAGATGCGCCGCAAGATCAAGGCGATGTCGTACGGACTGGCCTACGGGCTCTCGGCGTTCGGACTCTCCCAGCAGCTGGGCATCGAGGCCGCCGAGGCGCGCGGCCTGATGGAGACGTACTTCGAGCGGTTCGGCGGCGTGCGCGACTATCTGCAGCGCGTGGTCGAGGAGGCCCGGATCACCGGCTACACCGAGACGCTGCTGGGCCGCCGCCGCTACCTGCCCGACCTCACCAGCGACAACCGGCAGCGCCGCGAGATGGCCGAGCGGATGGCGCTCAACGCGCCCATCCAGGGCTCGGCCGCCGACATCGTCAAGATCGCCATGTTGCGGGTCGACGAGGCGATCACCAAGGAGGGGCTGGCCTCGCGCCTGCTGCTCCAGGTGCACGACGAAATCGTCCTGGAGGTCGCCCCCGGCGAGCGTGAGGCCGTCGAGGAGCTGGTCCGGCGCGAGATGGCGGCCGCCTACCCGCTGCTGGCCCCGCTCGACGTCTCCGTGGGCGTCGGCCCCGACTGGGAGTCCGCCGCCCACTGATCGGTCTCCTGCCCGCCGCCCGTCGCGTGCACCACCACGGCGTACGCGACGGCGGCGAGCGGCAGACCCGCGCCCGCGCCGAACAGCGCCGACGGCAGCATCGCGGCGAAAGAGCTGTCGCCATGCGCGTCGTACCAGCGCCAGCACCGCGCCAGTGCGCCCGCGCCCGCCGCCGCGCCCAGCCCCGCCACGGCCAACCGCCGCGCCCGCCGGGACAACCGGGGCATCCGGCGCGGCCGCGGCGCGTCAACGGGGGCGGCGCGCACCGCCCGTACGGAGTACCCCGCCACCATCGCCAGGCCCACCGCCGAGCTGCCGTACTGGGCGAGCTCGTGCAGCGGCATGCCGTACGCCTCCTGGTCGAGGACCGGAAGCAGCCGCACCCCCCACCGCCCCGGATGAGTGAAGGCGTCCCACACCACATGCGTGGCCGCGCCCACCGCCGCCGACGCCCAGAACCACCCGGCGGTCCGCAGCGACGGCGGCTCGCCGGGGCCGTACCCCAGGACCGCCCCCGCCCGGCCCTGCCACGGCTCCGGAAGCAGCGCCGCCAGCGGCCCGCGCAGCACGTACCAGCCACCGGCCAGCCCCGCCGCCAGCAGCGGGTCGACCACCACGACGCCCAACGGGCCGTGCGTGACCCGCCCATAGCCGAAGAGACCGTGCACCACCGAGTCCGCGAAGAACGGCACGTCAGGCGCGAACGAGCCCGCCACCATCGCCGACGCGATCAGCGGCCCCCGGCCACGCACCCGGCCCGTCCGGTCCTGCCGCAGACCGGGAAGGACAGCCATGGCATGGCTCAAAGTGAACGGCATACAACCTCTTTCTACGTCTGGGGGTCTGATCAGTATGCGTGGCCCCGCACGCTGGCTGAGGGCAGGAAGTTGCCGTAGTGTCGCCTCCGTTGTGGCGCGGGAGACGTACGTCACGTCACTGGGATCGGGAGGGAATCCGGGTATGGCAGCGCGGTACGGCCGACGGATACGCAGGGGTGTCGCCGGTACGGCGGTCGCCGCCGCCGCGATGGCGGCACTGACCGCCTCGCAGGGGCCCGGGTTCGCCTTCGCGAGCCAGAGCAGCGACGCGACCAGATCGGCGGTCACACCGCCGCCCGGCCCGGCCATCGACGGTGGCTCGCCCTACTACACCGCTCTGCCGCCGCTCAACACGGCCTCGCCCAGCCCGTCGAGCACCACCGGCACCGCGCCCGGATCCGGCACCGACACCAGCGGGACCGGGCTGCCGGCCACCGTCCTGGACGCGTACCAGAAGGCGCAGTCGGCGATCGCCGCCACCAAGCCGCAGTGCAACCTGCGCTGGGAACTGCTCGCCGCGATAGGCCAGGTCGAGTCCAACCAGGCGCGCGGCGGCAACGTCGACGCCGAGGGCACGACCCTCAGCCCCATCCTCGGCCCGGTGCTCAACGGCAGCGGCTTCGCCAACGTCTCCGACACCGACAACGGCAAGTACGACGGCGACACCGTCCACGACCGCGCCGTCGGACCCATGCAGTTCATCCCCTCCACCTGGGCCACCTGGGGCGCCGACGGCAACGGCGACGGCGACAAGGACCCGAACAACATCTACGACGCCGCGCTCGCCGCCGGGGACTACCTGTGCGCCGACGGCCGCGACCTGTCCGTGAGTGCCGAACTCGACCGGGCGATCCTCGGCTACAACCACTCCCAGTCCTACCTGGACACCGTCCTGTCCTGGTACGACCACTTCCGCAAGGGCGGTGCCGTCTCGATCCCCGACAGCGGCACCGGCTCCACCGGCACGCCCGGCAGTACGCCGACCGCGAGCAGCAGCCCGACCGCCTCCAAGTCCCCCTCGGCGTCGGCCTCCTCCAGCAAGTCCGCGTCCGCGTCGGCCTCGGCGACCACGAAGCCGACCGCCACCGCCAGCGGCACGATCACGACGTCCCCGTCGGCGTCCGCGTCCGCGTCGACCTCCCCGACGGCGACCTCCTCGCCCTCGGCCTCCCCGACCGAGACGACCAGCACCTCTCCCAGCCCCACGGCGACCGGCTGCCCCACCGACACGGCCTCGCCGAGCGCGTCGGCCACCGACACCGCCTCGCCGTCCGCCACCGCCACGGCCACCGACGACCCGTGCGCCACCGCGTCCGCGAGCCCCAGCGCCTCGGACACCCCCGCCGCCTCGGAGTCGGCCTCCGGCAAGCTCAACTGACGTACGCACCACCCCTACGGCCGCGCCTCCTCAGGAGGTGCGGCCGTACGTGTTCTCATCTCACGCCCCGGTTGCTACGGTGCCCCGGCCCACCCCGGCACGACCCGCAACGGGAGGCCCGGTCATGCGCGCCCTGATCGCCTCGGCCATCGGACTGGCCGCCGCCCTCGCCCTCGTCCTCACCATCAGCGCATTCGGCACACCCAGCGGCAGCACCTCGCCCCAGCCGCTGCTGACCACCGTCCCCGCGCACCCGTAGGAGGCGAGCGTTCCCATGCGCCGCAGGTCCAGCCTGGTGCTCCTCGCCCTCGCCGTCTTCTTCGCCGCGCTCTCGCCGCTGCTGCGCTGGTACGCCTTCCCCCGGCTGGCCAAGATCCCGGCCGGCCAGTACCAGGCCGTCGTACTCGAGGCGAAGAACGCCACCCTCCTCGACTACAGCACCATGCAGCCCAAGCAGGTCCCCAAGGTCAGCATCGTGCAGACGCTGAGGGGCAATGTCGAGGAGTCGAAGAAGGTCAAGAAGTCCACCGGACGCGACGTCGTCGTCTGGGACGGCCTGGCCTATGTCGTCGGGCCCGACGGGAAGATGGTCTCCGAGATCCCGGAGCGCTACATCTTCGACGCCCACACCCAGGACCCGGTGCACGTCGCGGGCGAGAGCGTCGACGGCGACCCGGTGACCAGGAAGGGCATCGAGTTCAAGTTCCCCTTCCTGACCGAGAAGCGCGACTACTACTACTTCGACGCGCAGTCCCGGACCTCCGCCCCCATCCACTACAAGGGCACCCGGACCTTTCGCGGCCTGAAGGTCTACTACTTCGAACAGACCGTCGCCTGGACCCGGGTCCCGCTCCCCAAGAAGATGCCCGTCGCCGGCGTCACCCCCGAGACCGTCAAGGCCATGGGCATGGAGCGCTGGTACACCACCAAGCGGATGTTCTGGGTCGACCCCACCACCGGAGCCCCGGTCAACGGCGAGGAGATCCACAAGGAGGAGATGCGCTACACCGACGGCAAGCGCAAGCCCGTCACCGCCTTCGCCGGCGACGTGAAGATGCGCGAGGACTACATCGAGCACACCGTCGCCCTGGTGAAGTCCCAGCGGCAGCTCGTCCTGCTCCTGACCAGCTACCTGCCCTGGGGCTTCCTGCTGCTGGGCGCCGCCCTGCTGTCCGCGTCGCTCGTCCTGGAGGCCCGCGGCCGCAGGCCCGGCAAGGATTCCGGCGGTTCGGGCGGCCCTAACGGCGGGCGTTGGTACGACGGGTCGGCCGGGCCGCCGAAGGATCCTCCGGCCAGGGGTGCCTGGGGTAGCGGCCGCGCAGCTCAGCTCGTACGGATCGGTAGCCGTCCCGCCAGAAGGACGCCAGATCGGCCGTGACCGCCGCCGGGCGCCCGGCAGGGGAGAGCAGGTGGATCAGCAACGGCACCCGGCCGCCAGCGATGCGCGGGGTCTGCGTCCAGCCGAACAGCTCCTGCAGCTTGGCCGCCAGCACCGGCTGCTCCCCTTCGTACGAGACCCTGATCCGCGAGCCCGACGGCACCTCGACCCGCTCCGGGGCGAGTTCGTCGAACCGGGCGGCCTCGCCCGTCGCCCACGGCAGCAGTCGCGACAGGGCCTGCCCGGCGTCGATCCGCTCGAGGTCGGCCCGGCGGCGGGCTCTGCCCAGCTCGGGGCCGAGCCACGCCTCGACGCGGTCCGGGTCGAGCAGCGCAGCCTCCGACACATCCGGCCACGGCTCGCCCAACTCCCGGTGCAGGAAGGCCAGTCGCTGCCGTAGCCCCTCCGCGTCCCGGGTCCAGCGCAGCAGCGACGTGCCCTCGCCACGCAGGCCGTCGGCGAGAGCCGCCCGCAGCCGCTCCGGCGCCGGGGACCGCAGTGGCCGGGCCGTCAGCTCGATCGCGCCCAGGCTCTCCACGCTCCTCGCCACGACGTCCCCGCCGCTCCAGCCCACCTCTTCGTACGCGCTCAGCAACGGCTCCGCCGCCGCCCGTGCGGTCGGCTCGTCGATCGCCGCCGCCATCCGCACCCGCGCCGACGCCGCCCCGGCCGGCCGGTCCGCGACCGCCACGGCGAGCCACTCCACCGCGCCCAGCCGGGACCCCTCGCCGAGCTGAGCGGCCGTGCCCGACGCCATCAGGTACGCACCGCCACGCCTGCGCGCCACCCGCTCGGGGAACGCCAGGGCGGCGACGAGCCCGGCGACGGCGTCGTCACTGCCACCGGTGACGTCCGCCGCCGAGGAGGCCGCCGACGCCAGCCGCCGGGCCTCGGCGCGCCAGCGGGCGGCGTACGCGTCGCCACCGCGCCGGGCCGCCCGCCACGCGGAGGCCAGGTCGTCGCCGTACGAGCGGGGCGGCTCCTCGCTGAGCAGGGCGACGACCTCCGCGGCGCGCCGGGGCCCGACCTCGGCGGCCCCGTCGAGCAGTGCGCGGGCCAGGCGGGGGTGGACCCCGGCGCGCGACATCCGGGTACCCCGTGGCGTGGGCCGGCCGGAGGTGGGGTCGACGGCACCGATGGCCGCCAGGACCTCGCGGGCGGCGGCCAGGGCGCCGGCCGGCGGGGCGTCCAACAGGGCCAGGCCGGCGGCGTCCGGGTCACCCCAGCACGCCGCCTGCAGGGCGAACGGGGCCAGGTCGGCCACCGCGATCTCCGGGGCCGGCCAGCGCGCCCGCGTACCGTCCTCCGCCTCCGGCCAGCAGCGGAAGGCGGCACCCGGGCCCTCACGCCCGGCCCGGCCCGTCCGCTGCGTCGCCGTCGCCAGCGACGCCCTCACCGTCGTCAGCGAACCGAGCCCCCGCGCATGGTCGACGCGCGGCTCCCGCGCCAGCCCCGAGTCCACCACGATCCGCACCCCGGGCACCGTCAGGCTGGACTCCGCCACCGACGTGGACAGGATCACCCTGCGCCGGGCCGAGCCGGCCGCGTCGTGACCGGACAGCACCGCGTCCTGCACCGCCGCCGGAGCCTGCCCGTGCAGCTGGAGCACCTCCGCACCCGACGGGTCGGCCAGCAGCCCCGCCACCCGCGCGATCTCGCCGACCCCGGGAAGGAAGCACAGCACATCGCCCTGAGGTACCTCCGCGAGCGCCCGCCGCACCACCGCCGCCACATGCTCCAGCAGCGCCGGGTCGACCCGCATCCCGTGCGGCGGCCGTATCCCGCGCGGCGGCGGCACGTACGACACGTCCACCGGGTGCATCCGCCCCTGCGCGGCCACCACCGGCGCGTCGCCCAGCAGCCTCGACCACGCCTCGGCGTCCGTCGTCGCCGAGGCCGCCACCAGCCGCAGCTCGGGCCGCAGCGCCGCCCGGACATCCAGCAGGAATGCCATCGCGGTGTCCGCGTCCAGGTGCCGCTCATGGCATTCGTCGAGCAGCACGACGTCGATCCCGGCCAGCTCCTGGTCCCGCTGCAGCCGCTGCAGCAGCACGCCGGTGGTCACCACCTCGACCACCGTCCGAGCCGACACCTTCCGTTCCCCGCGCACGGTGTACCCGACCCGGCCGCCCACCTCCTCGCCGAGCAGCCACGCCATCCGCCGCGCCGCCGCTCGCGCCGCCATCCGCCGCGGCTCGGCGACGACGACCCTCCGCGTGGAACCGTCCGCGGAGCCGTCGTCCAGCAACCCCGCCAGCGCCAGTGGCACCAGCGTCGTCTTCCCCGTCCCCGGCGGCGCGGCGAGCACGGCGCACCCGTGCTCGTCCAGCGCCGCGAGCAGCGCCGGGACGGCCGTACGTACGGGCAGGTCGAGCCCTTCGGTACGGATCACCCGGCGACGCAGACGAAGATCGCCGTGCCCGGCAGCAGCCGGCCGCGCAGCGGGGACCAGCCGCCCCACTCCTGCTGGTTCCAGACCGGCCACTCCGGCTCGACCAGGTCCACCAGCCGGAAGCCCGCGCCGGCGATCTCACGGACCCGGTCGCCCAGGGTGCGGTGGTGCTCGACGTAGACCGCGCGGCCCTGCTCGTCCTGCTCGACGTACGGAGTGCGGTCGAAGTAGGAGGACGCCGCCGTCAGCCCCTCGGGCCCCGGCTCGTCCGGGAACGCCCACCGCACCGGATGGGTCACCGAGAAGACCCACCGCCCGCCGGGCCGCAGCACCCGCCGCACCTCGCGCATCACCCGCGCGGTGTCGGCGACGAAGGGCAGCGCCCCGTACGCCGAGCACGCCAGGTCGAACCCGCCGTCCGCGAACGGCAGCGCGGTCGCGTCGCCCTGCACCAGCGGGAAGTCGGCGCCGATCCGCCTGCCGTGCTGCAACTGCCGGTAGGAGAGGTCGAGGGCGACCGGCCGGGCGCCCTGCGCGGCGAGCCAGCGCGAGCACTGGGCGGCGCCGGCGCCGATCTCCAGCACCGACAGGCCCTTCAGCGCCTCCGCCGGGCCGAGCAGCCGGACATCCTCCTCGTCCAGACCCTCGGGGCCCCATACGAAGCGGTCGTCGCCGAGGAAGTCCCCGTGCTCGACCTGGTACTCGTCGGCGTTGCCGTCCCACCAGCCGCGATTGGCGCGGATGCTCTCCGTGTTGTCCGCGGTACGCCGAGTCGCCTCGGGCTCGTCGGTTTCTTCGGGTCCTTCGAGCTCTTCTTCCGGCACTTCCGCCCCAGGTGCTTGGATCATCGCGCTTGTCGTCGTACCCTCTGTGATGACCTGTGGCTGCGGGATTCTGCCGCAGCATGAAGATGTGCAGTGCCCGGTAAGGGGTGTTATGCCCCCGGTGTGCTCTTCGCGCATTGACCGTGCCCGGCTGCCCCCGTATGCTACAAGTTGCGCTGCGAGCCTGCGCACCTCAGACGGAGCAGGCTGCGCTCGAATCTGTTGGTAAACCTCTCGGCCTTGCGGCTGTCCGGAATCGGCAGAAGCGATAACGGGCTCCCGGCGTAGCAGTACCTACGACTTACTGTCCGTACCGGAGCCCCTTTCCTTATGACGAGCAGCACCGAGGCCCCTCGTACCACCCCGCAGGTGGCGGTCAACGACATCGGTAACGAGGAAGCCTTCCTCGCCGCGATCGACGAGACGATCAAGTACTTCAACGACGGCGACATCGTCGACGGCGTCATCGTGAAGGTCGACCGGGACGAGGTCCTGCTCGACATCGGTTACAAGACCGAAGGCGTCATCCCCTCCCGCGAGCTCTCCATCAAGCACGACGTCGACCCCAACGAGGTCGTCGCCGTGGGCGATGAGATCGAGGCTCTTGTTCTCCAGAAGGAGGACAAGGAAGGCCGTCTCATCCTGTCCAAGAAGCGGGCTCAGTACGAGCGCGCCTGGGGCACGATCGAGAAGATCAAGGAAGAGGACGGCATCGTCACCGGTACCGTCATCGAGGTCGTCAAGGGTGGTCTCATCCTCGACATCGGCCTGCGCGGCTTCCTCCCCGCCTCCCTCGTGGAGATGCGCCGCGTCCGCGACCTCCAGCCGTACGTCGGCAAGGAGCTCGAGGCCAAGATCATCGAGCTGGACAAGAACCGCAACAACGTGGTCCTGTCCCGCCGTGCCTGGCTGGAGCAGACCCAGAGCGAGGTCCGCCAGACCTTCCTCACCACCCTGCAGAAGGGCCAGGTGCGCTCCGGCGTCGTCTCCTCGATCGTCAACTTCGGTGCCTTCGTGGACCTGGGCGGCGTCGACGGTCTCGTCCACGTCTCCGAGCTGTCCTGGAAGCACATCGACCACCCGTCCGAGGTTGTCGAGGTCGGCCAGGAAGTCACCGTCGAGGTTCTCGACGTCGACATGGACCGCGAGCGTGTCTCCCTGTCGCTGAAGGCGACCCAGGAAGACCCGTGGCAGCAGTTCGCCCGGACCCACCAGATCGGCCAGGTCGTCCCGGGTAAGGTCACCAAGCTCGTTCCCTTCGGTGCGTTCGTGCGCGTCGACGAGGGCATCGAGGGTCTGGTCCACATCTCCGAGCTGGCCGAGCGCCACGTGGAGATCCCGGAGCAGGTCGTCCAGGTCAACGACGAGATCTTCGTCAAGGTCATCGACATCGACCTCGAGCGCCGCCGCATCAGCCTCTCGCTGAAGCAGGCCAACGAGTCCTTCGGTGCCGACCCGGCCTCGGTGGAGTTCGACCCGACGCTGTACGGCATGGCCGCGTCGTACGACGACCAGGGCAACTACATCTACCCCGAGGGCTTCGACCCCGAGACCAACGACTGGCTCGAGGGCTTCGAGACCCAGCGCGAGGCGTGGGAGGGCCAGTACGCCGAGGCGCAGCAGCGCTTCGAGCAGCACCAGGCCCAGGTCATCAAGTCCCGCGAGGCCGACGAGCAGGCCGCTGCCGAGACGGGCGCCCCGGCGCCTGCCGCGGCCGGTGGCGGCTCGTACTCCTCGGAGTCGGACGACACGTCCGGCGCGCTGGCTTCGGACGAGGCGCTCGCCGCGCTTCGCGAGAAGCTGGCCGGCGGCCAGAGCTGATCGCCAGCCGCTAGGCAGTAGCCGACGAGAGGCCCGCACCCACGAGGGTGCGGGCCTCTCGCGTATGTCCGCGCCTGCCATGCGGGTCCGGGGCGAAGCTGCGAGAAAAGTCGCCTGCGGCACCCATCGAAACGTGCGTGATACACCGGCCCCTGACGGTTCGTAACATCCCACTGCCAGAGTCCCCTGCGCCACGAGCGAAAGGGGAGTTCATTCATGTCACGGATGTCTCAGTTCAACCGTCGTGATTTCCTGCGCACGGTCGGCGCCACCTCCGGCGCCGGCGCCATGTTCGCCACCATGGGCGCGCTGGGCCTCGCGCCCACCGCCCAAGCCGCCACCCGGGACGCCAAGTACGTCGCGCCGACGCAGGGCGACTTCACGCTCACCGGGAAGGCCGCGGCCAGGATCGTCATCCTCGGCGGCGGCATCGCCGGGCTGACAGCCGCGTACGAGCTGGGCAAAGCCGGCTACGACTGTACGGTCCTGGAGGCCAAGGGCCGGGCGGGCGGCCGCAACTTCACCGTCCGGGGCGGGGACACCACCGTCGACCTCAACGGCTACCGCCAGACCGCGAGGTTCAGCGAGGGCCACTACATGAACGCCGGGCCCGCCCGCATCCCGCAGTGGATGGTCACCCTCGACTACTGCCGTGAACTCGGTGTGCCCATCGAGGTGTTCACCAACGTCAACGCGGACGCGTACATCTACAACGAGTCCGCCGGCATGACCAGGCCCATGCGCTACCGCACCGCCAAGGCCGACATGTACGGCTACATATCCGAGCTGCTCGCCAAGGCGACGAACAAGGGAGCCCTGGACAAGGAGCTGACCAGCGACGACAAGGAAGCCCTCACCGAGTTCCTCAAGGACTTCGGCGACCTGGGCGACACCCTCGACTACACCGACAGCGCGCGCCGCGGCTACTCCGTCGTCCCGGCCGCCGCCGGCACCCCCGGCGTCCGCTACGGCGACGTGCCGACCGCCTCCCAGATCTTCGCGACCGGCGTCGGCCGCTACTTCTCCTTCGAGTTCGAATACGACCAGGCCATGCTGATGTTCCAGCCGGTCGGCGGCATGGACCAGATCCCCAAGGCCCTGGTGCGGGCGATCGGCGAGCGCAAGGTCCGTACCGGCTGCGCCGTCACCAAGGTCACCGACAAGGCGGATGGCGTCACGGTCACGTACACCCACGGCGGGCGCACGCAGACCATCGACGCCGACTACTGCATCGGCGCGCTGCCGCCGAACCTCCTCGCCAAGATCCCGCACAACCTCGGCTCCGGCGTGCAGACCGCCCTGGAGGCGATCACCCCGCAGTCGGCCGGCAAGATCGGCCTGGAGTACCGGTCCCGCTGGTGGGAGCTGGACCACAACATCTACGGCGGCATCACCGAGACCGACCAGGACGTCGTCCACATCTGGCACCCGTCGTACGGCTACCACGGCGAACGCGGCGTCATGATCGGCTACTACAACTACGACGACGGCGCCGACGCGTACGCCAAGCTCACCCCCAAGGAGCGCGAGACCCGCGCGATAGCCACAGGGGTGAAGATCTACGGCGACAAGTACCGCACCGAGCTGGCCTCGTCCTTCTCCCAGCACTGGCGGCAGTTCCCCTACCAGGAGGCCGCCTGGCACGACACGCCCGGCGGCCCGGACGACGTGCGCTACACGTCCCTCAACGAGGGTTCCGGACACGTCTACTTCGCCGGTGACTGGCTCAGCTACGCCGATGCCTGGCAGCATGGCGCCTTCACATCAGCCCGTAAGGCGGTGACCGCGCTGCACAAGCGCGTTCTGGCCTGATCGATTGCCGGGAATGCGCGGGCCCCGCCGATCGTTCCAGATGTCGAGCGAGGGCCCGCGCACGATCGCGGCGGGCCTGAGAAAAGAGAGGGTGTGCGGTGCTGGATCCGCAAGGGCTGTACGAGTTCGTACCCGGAGGGGCCGAGGCTGTCGACGCGGCCTTCGGGGACGCCGGACCCGTGCTGCTGTACCACCTGGACGGCTACATCGACGCCGGTGAGACCGGCTCCCAGATCGTCGAGCAGCTGCTCGACCGCCAGGAGCACGAGATCGTCGCCCGCTTCGACGCCGACCGGCTGGTCGACTACCGCGCCCGCCGCCCCCTGATGACCTTCGAGCGCGACCACTGGTCCTCGTACGAGGACCCCGACATCACGCTCTACCTGGTGCAGGACAGCACCGGCGCGCCCTTCCTGCTGCTCGCCGGCCATGAGCCGGACGTGGAGTGGGAGCGCTTCGCCGCCGGGGTCCGCCAGATCGTCGAGCGGCTGGGCGTCCGGCTCGCCATCAACTTCCACGGCATCCCCATGGGCGTCCCCCACACCCGTCCCGTCGGCCTCACCCCGCACGGCAACCGGCTCGACCTCGTCCCCGGGCACCGCTCCTGGTTCGACGAGGCGCAGGTCCCGGGCAGCGCCGAATCGCTGATCGAGCTCCGCCTCGCCGAGTCCGGGCGCGACGTCCTCGGCGTCGCCGCGCACGTCCCGCACTACCTGGCGCGTTCGGCCTACCCCGACTCGGCCCTGGCCGTGCTGGAGGCGCTGACCGCCGCCACTGGCCTGGTGCTTCCGGAGGTCTCGCACGCGCTGCGTACCGAGGCCCACACGGTGCGGCTGGAAATCGACCGTCAGGTCGAGGAGGGCGACGCCGAACTCGTCTCCGTCGTCCGGGGCCTGGAGAACCAGTACGACGCTCTCGCCGGTTCCACGAGCCGCGAGAACCTGATCGCCGAGCCGGTGGATCTGCCCTCCGCCGATGATCTCGCGGCCGAGTTCGAGCGCTTCCTCGCCGACCGCGAGGACGACGGCGCATGACCCGAGCCGGTCTGACCGGAGGCATCGGCTCCGGCAAGAGCACGGTCTCCGCGCTGCTCTCCTCGTACGGTGCCGTCATCATCGACGCCGACCGCATCGCCAGGGAGGTCGTCGAGCCCGGCACGGCGGGCCTCGCGGCCGTCGTCGCCGAGTTCGGCCCTGAGATCCTCCTCCCCGACGGCACCTTGGACCGCCCCGCGCTCGGCTCCATCGTCTTCGCCGACCCCGACCGCCTCCGCGCCCTCAACGCCATCGTCCACCCCCTCGTCCGCGACCGCTCCGCCCACCTCGAAGCCGCCGCGGGCCCGGACGCCCTCGTCATCCAGGACGTGCCCCTCCTCGCCGAAAACGGCCTCGCCCCGCTCTACGACTCCGTCGTCGTCGTCGACGCCTCCCCCGAGACCCAGCTCGACCGCCTCGTCCGCCTCCGCGGCATGTCCGAAGACGAAGCCCGCGCCCGCATGGCCGCCCAGGCCTCCCGCCCGGACCGCCTCGCCATCGCCGACTTCGTCATCGACAACGACGGCCCCCTCGACGCGCTCGAACCCCAGGTCCGCAAGGTCTGGGAGGCCCTGCGCGGCTGAATCCAGCCGTCCGGCGTTTGAGGACAAGGGGGTCCAGGGGGCTTGCCCCCTGGTTTCGGGAAGGGGCGGGGTGGGGGAGAACCACTCTCCAGCAGACCACTGGGAATGGGGATGGCAGGGCATATGTTGGGGTAGTTCTCACCTCCGGGAAGGAGATGGCCGTGCCCGAACACTCACCCGAGACGCATGTCATCGACTACCGCGCCGCCGAGCAGCTGCTGGCTGCCCGCGACCCCCGCGGAGCGGTGAAACTGCTGGACTCGGTGATCGCGGCGCACCCGGAGAACACGGCGGCGCGGCTGTTGCGGGCCCGGGCGTTCTTCCTGGCGGCGCAGCTGCGCCCGGCGGAGCTGGAGTTCCAGGTGGTGCTGGAACGGGAGCCGGACAACGCTTTCGCGCACTTCGCCCTGGGCCGGACCCTGGAGCGGGCCGGCCGCTCGGACGAGGCGCTGCGGCACTTCCGGCTGGCGGCGGCGCTGGACCCGCAGCCGGACTACATTCAGGCGGCGCGCTTCCGGATGCCGGACTGATCGACGAGGCCCGCAAGGGCCCGTACCAGCCGGTCAACACCCGCCGCCACGTCCCGGCGGATCTCGATCATCAGCGCGGACACCTCCCGCACGGCGCCGTAGTGCCGCAGCGGTACGTACGCCCCCGAGAACGGCGAGTCGAGCCCGACCGCGCCACAGCCCGCGAAAGCCTCCCGCGCGGCGTCGAGCAGCCAGCCCGGGGTGTGGAAGGCGTCGGTGCCCAGGCAGACCGCCGGCCGGGGCCCGTCGGCGTGCAGCTCGTACGGGAGCGGGGCGGCGGGGTAGGAGTGGACGTCGATGACGACCGCCCGCCCCACCGCGTCGAGGCGGTCCTGGACGCAGTCCGTCATCGCGGCGGCGTACGGCCTGAAGTAGGCGTCGAGCAGGGCCTGTTCCGCCGCCGGGTCGTCCTCGCGCAGCCGTAGTCCGTCGGAGGTGCGGGTGTAGACCGCGCCCATGCCGACCGCGCGCATCTCCTCGCGTTCGTCGGGGAACCGCTCGGGGTCGATCACCAGCCGGGACAGTTCATTGGCGAACCGCCAGGGCGGGACGGCCGCTTGGGCGGCGGCCCGCTCGGCGATGACCGCGGTGTGGGCGTCGGTCATGTGGTCGAGCTCGGCCGTGAGCGCGTCGTCGTCCAGCAGAATGCCGGTCCGAACAGCGGGCGGAATCGCGCGTGAGCCGTGCGGAACATGGAGGATCACGGGTGAGCCGGGCGAGCCGGCCGTGATCGTGTATGGCGTGTCGTCCACTGTTATGCGTCCTCGTCCCCCGGTAGCGTGGCGCCGCCATCGTACGGGTGTCAGGAGAGGGGCCGGCATGCTCATGGGGCGGATTCGCAAGGCGTGCGTTGTCGGGGCAGGCGTGATCGCACTGGCGGTGGTGCCCTCGGCGGCGCTGGCGACGCCGGGCAGCGGGGTGAGCGCGACGATCCTGGCCCAGGGCACGTCCGCGGAAGGCCTGAAGATCAAGACGACGGGCCGGACGGATGTCGTGGTCCGTACGATCACCATTCAGCCCGGCGGCACCACCGGCTGGCACTACCACCTGGGCAAACTGATCGCCGTCGTCCAGTCCGGGACGCTGACGCGCACCATGGCCGACTGCTCCGTCGAGACCGCGACCGCCGGGCAGTCCTTCGTGGAGGCGGATGGTGCGAGCCATGTCCACGTCGGCCGCAACCTCGGCACCGTGCCGGTCGTCCTGTACGTCACGTACATCCTCCCGGAGGGCGCGCCGCTGTCGGTGGACGCCCCGGACCCGGGCTGCGGTGTCTGAACCCACGAACCGTCAGAACAGCGGCTCGGGCAGCACACCTTCCAGCGCCAGCAGCCGTCGCTTGGTCTCCAGCCCGCCCCCGAAGCCGCCGATGCCACCGCTGCTCTCGACGACCCGGTGGCAGGGCACCACGACGGGCAGCGGGTTGGCACCCATGGCGACACCGACCGCCCGCGCGGCGCCCGGCTCGTGGACGCGGTTGGCGAGGTCCTGGTACCCGACGACCGAGCCGTACGGCACACCGGTGGCGAGCTCGCGCTGCACCCGGCGGTTGAAGCCGGTGGTGAGGGACCAGTCCAGGTCGAGGGTGAACTCCCGCAGCGAGCCCGCGAAGTACGCCTCGACCTGGCGTATCGCCTCGGCGAGGTGGGCCCGGGCCGGGGCCTGCGAGGTCACGCTCAGGCGGCGGCCGAGGCGGTCGAGAGCGGCGGCCGCCGTGGCCTCGTCGGCGTGGAAGACGACCTGGACCAGACCCTGCTCCGAGGCGGCGAGCATGAGCGGCCCGATCGGTGTGTCCAGCACCGTCCAGGCCACGACGGGCGAGTCAGTCTCCAAGTACGTCATACCGGAAGCCTATGCGGGGGCACTGACAACGCGGCCCCCGTCGCGCCACCCGCCCGGGTGGTGATTCTCGACAGGTCTGTCACAGCCGGTAGTTGAGGGGCCACGGTGGGGGACGGTTGCCGGCATGACGCGAATCGACTACACCCCCGCCCTGCGCAGACTCGCCCGCGAGCAGGACCGGGTGGTCACCGTGGCGCAGCTGGCGGCGATCGGGGTCCCGCAGGCCTTCGTACGGGAGCGGGTGCGGCCCGGTGGGCGGTGGCAGCGGCCGCTGCCGCGGGTGGTGGTGCTGCACGCGGGGGTGCTGAGCGTCGCCCAGCGCTGCCGGGCGGCGCTGGGCTTCGCGGGGCATCCGGAGGCGGAGGCGCTGGTGACGGGCACCGCGGGCCTCGCGCTGCACCGGATCGAGGCGGCGCCGCTGCCGTCCGGGGTGCCGGTGGTCGACGTGCTGGTGCCGGACGGGCGCAGGATCAGGACGCACACCTGGGTGCGGGTGCACCACGCGCGCCGGCTGCCGTCCGCCGTGACCGTCGACGGGGTGCCGGTGGCGCCCCTGGTACGGGCGGCCGCCGACGGCGTACGGGAGTCGTGCGATCCGGAGTGGGCCGGGGACGTGCTGCGGGAGCTGGTGACCTTCGCCGGGGTGCGGCCGGACGTGCTGGCCGCCGAGCTGGGCGATGCGGCGCTGGCCCGCAAGCCGGCCGTCGGCAGGCTTCTCGCCGAGCTGGACACCGGGATCAGGTCGGCCGTCGGTCTGGCCCGCACGCTGGTCATACGGACCGGCCTGCGCCAGCCGCTGTGGCGGCCGCAGCTGCGGCTCGACGGCTCCTTCCTGGCCTCGCCCGACGCCTACTGGGCGCGGGACGGTGTCGCCCTGGACCTCGGCCCGGCGGCCGGTCCCGGGCGCGGCCGGCTGGAGAGGCTGGGGCTGCGGGTGGTACGGATCGCGCCGGCCGCCCTGGCCCGGCATCCGGGCGAGGTCGCGGCGGCGGTGCGGGCGGCACTGGCCGCAGGCCCGTACGGCCCGCTGGAGCGGATCACCGTGCTGCCGGGGAGCCCGGGAACGTGAGGTAGGTCACGGGAGGGTGACGGAGCGATGAACTTCAGCGGAGTAACTGAAACGTTCTTGGGCGAGCCCTAGCGTTTGCCCCTTGAAGGGCGAGATGCCACATCGAGGGCGGGGGCGCTGCGCGATGTACGGAACGATCGACGACTTCACGTATGGATGGGTCACTCCGGTGGCGGCGTATCTCATGGCCTGCTTAGGCAGCGCCCTCGGGCTGCGTTGCACCGTAAGGGCGTTGACGATGGAGCGCTCCCGGCGGGCCGGCTGGCTCGCGCTGGGGGCGACCGCCATCGGCTCGGGGATATGGACCATGCACTTCATCGCGATGATGGGCTTCACCGTCCGGGAGGCGAGGGTCAACTACGACACGTACGTCACCCTCGCCAGCCTCCTGGTGGCGGTCCTCGTCGTCGGCATCGGCGTCTTCATCGTCGGATACCGGGGCCGCACCGTCTCCGCCCTGCTCGCCGGGGGCGTCATCACGGGACTCGGCGTCGCGGCCATGCACTACCTCGGCATGGCGGGCATGCGCCTGCACGGCGACCTGCGGTACGACCCGACCACCGTGGCCGCGTCCGTCGGCATCGCCGTCCTGGCCGCCACCGCCGCGCTCTGGTGCGCGGTCTCGGTCAAGCGTGC
The DNA here is from genome assembly GCF_042751495.1 of Streptomyces sp. NPDC059373. Taxonomy (NCBI): domain Bacteria; kingdom Bacillati; phylum Actinomycetota; class Actinomycetes; order Kitasatosporales; family Streptomycetaceae; genus Streptomyces; species Streptomyces sp. NPDC059373. The sequence goes on from NZ_JBHYXC010000008.1 coordinate 175,199, forward strand.
GTACGCGGGCCTGGGCGCGAGCCTGATCATGGGCGTCGCGGTGAGCGCCATGCATTACACCGGGATGAGCGCGCTGACCGTGGAACTCCACGCGCACGGCGCGGCCGGCGCGGTGGGCGGCTCGGCGCCGGCGGCGGTGCTGGCGCCGCTGCTGATCGGCCCGGTGGTCTTCCTCTTCCTGGCCGGGGTCGTGATAGCCCTCGACCCGCCTGGTGCCGCTGAGGCCACGCAGGCCGCGGATAGCGACGAGGGGCTCAGTGAGACGTTTCGGCCGCGCTCGCGAGCGCGTTGGTGAAGTCCAGCGACGAGGTGTCACGGCCCGCGGACCACATGGACAGCCGGCCGAGGTGTTTGTCCGCCGCGAAGGCGGCCAGCTGCCTGGCGTCGGAGACCGTGAAGTTCTCGGCGGCGATGTCGTTGACGCCGATCATCGGTGTCACGGCGAGGGTCTGCCACGCGTCGGTGCCGGACAGGCCGAGGATGCTCCGCAGCTGCGTGTGGGCGGCGGTGGCTGCCTTGACGGCGTAGTCGCCCATGTCGCCGGTGTAGGCGGATCCGTAGTCCATCGCCATGATGTTGACGCTCCCGATGTCCACGCCGCCGCTCTCGGCGTTCGTCAGGAACGAGGCGGCGTCGCCGGTGAGGCCCTCCTCCGGCATGGCGGGCAGGGTGAAGGAGACCTCCAGGGGGTGGCCCTTGGCCGTCGCCGCCTTCTGGAGTTGGCGGATCGCCTTGGCCCGGCGGGAGTTGGCGGCGGTGTCCTTCAGGGCGGTGCCCTCGATGTCGAAGTCGACCCGGGTGAGGTCGTAGCGGTCGATGACCTCGGTGTAGGCGTCGGCCAGCGCGCTGACGCTGTCGCATTTCAGGGCCAGTTCGCTGCCGTCGGCACCGCCGAACGACACGGTGACGTCGCCGCCGGCCGAGCGCAGTTTCGCGATCCGGGTGGCCAGTTCGGAGTTGGCGAGGGCGTCGGTGCCGTCCCAGCGGGGGGTGCAGCCGTCGCCGGAGACGACGAAGCCGAGGGTGAAGTCGTCGACGCCGGTCTTGTCGGCGGTCGCGGCCATGTCGTAGACCGAGGAGGCCGCCACGGCGACGTACGGGGCGAAGGTGACCTGCTGCGCGGCGCCGGGCGAGCCGTTCGGCGACGTACGCGAAGTGCCGTTCCATACCAGCAGAGCGGCGCCCGCCAGTACGACGACGACGGCGATTCCGCCGATCAGCTTTTTCATACCGGAGACCCTACCAACCTACTCCGTGAGGATCCCTCAGAATAACTCGAAAATTCCTCATTAAAAACCTCATGAAAGAATTTGAGAATTTACCGTCGGATTATGCTGCTAGCATTCCGTCCATGAATTCCAAGTCGGGGCGAGCGGGTGCTCGTAGGCGGCAGAACGCCGAAGAGGGGCCGGTGTTCGTCGATGCGTCGGGCCGCCGGGCCCGGATTATCCGGCGGGCCGGAGTGATCACCGGAATCGGCTGCATCGGTTATGCGGCGGTGCTGGGCGTGGCCTTCGCGGGCGGCACTCCTTTCGCGCCGGACACCCTCATTCCCGGGACGTCCGCCAAGTCCGAGGCGAAAGCGGAAAAGGTGAAGAATTCCGCGTCGGCGACGGCGACTTCGCCGGCGTCCGCCACCAGGACCGCCCCGGCGCGCAGGTCCACGCCGGCCTCGTCGGCGACGTCGTCGGCGAGCACGGTGCAGGCGGCCGACGTCTCGGCGTCGGCCTCGGGCAGCGCCTCCGCCTCGGCCACCCCGAAGGCGAGTTCGTCCTCGGCGAAGTCCTCGGCGAGCGCGAGCACTTCGGCCTCGGCCACGCCCACGCCCTCGGCGTCCGCCTCGGCCTCGGCCACCGCCACCCCGAGCCCCTCGGCGACCTCCCGCGGCAGCGGCAGCCAGGGCGGCAGCGGCGGCTCCGGGGGCCGTGGCGGCAACAGCGGCAACGCCTGGAGCGGCTGACCCGCGATGTCGACGACGAGGAACCCCAGCAGAAGACACGGCGCACCCGGAGCGATCACCAGGGTGGCTTCGGCCGGCCGGCACGCCGTACCCAGACCGAGGGTGGTCATGGCCCTGCTGAGCCTGGGCGTGCTGGTGTGCGTCATGCTCCTTGACGGCTATCTGCACTCCGAGATCGGCAACGACGCCCGGGTGCACGAGTCCGGCAGCTCCAGCAAGGTCCCGGACAAGGTCATCAACGGCGGCCCGCTGCTGAGTTTCGACGCCAAGGGCAGGCCCACCAGCCACTCCATACCGAAGAAGACCATCGCCCTCACCTTCGACGACGGGCCCAGCGCGCAGTGGACCGCCAAGGTCCTGAAGGTGCTGCGCGACAACGACGTGCCCGCCACCTTCTTCGTCGTGGGACAGATGGCGGCCCGCTACCCCGCCCTGATCCGCGACATCGTCGCCTCCGGCAGCGAGATCGGCGTCCACACCTTCTCCCACGTGGACCTGTCGTACCAGAGCCAGGCCAGGATCGACCGCGAGCTGTCGCAGACCCAGCTCGCCCTGTCCGGCGCGGCCGGCATCACGACCTCGCTCTTCCGCGCCCCGTACTCCTCCGAGACGGACGCGATCGACAACGTCAACTGGCCCGTCTACCAGTACGTCGGCTCCAAGGGCTACATCAGCGCCTTCGTCGACACCGACAGCGAGGACTGGACGAAGCCCGGCGTCGCCAAGATCATCAGCAACGCCACCCCCAAGAACGGCAAGGGCGCCGCCGTCCTCTTCCACGACGCGGGCGGCGACCGCTCGCAGACCGTCCAGGCCCTGGGCACGTACATCAAGAAGATGAAGGCGAAGGGCTACACCTTCACCACCCTCACCGAGAGCCTCGGCGTCAAGACCACCAACCAGAAGGCCACCGGCAGTCAGCTCTGGGAGGGCCGGGCCTTCGTCTGGTCCGTCGCCCTGGCCGAATGGGTCATGCCGGGTCTGGCCTGGCTCCTGCTGGTCGTCGGCGTCGCGGTCATGGGCCGTTTCGCGATGATGGTGTTCCTCGCCCGCCGGCACCACAGGATCCGCAACAGGGGGAGCTTCTCGTGGGGGGACACGGTCACCGAACCGGTCAGCGTCATCGTGCCCGCCTACAACGAGAAGGAGTGCATCGCCAACACGGTGCGCTCGCTCGCCGCCAGCACCCACCCCATCGAGATCATCGTCGTCGACGACGGCTCGACCGACGGCACCGCCGAGATCGTCGAGGCGCTGGGCCTGCCCAACACGCGGGTCGTACGGCAGGAGAACGCGGGCAAGCCCGCCGCCCTCAACAGCGGTGTCGCACACGCCCGTTACGACCTCATCGTCATGATGGACGGCGACACCGTCTTCGAGCCCGACACCGTACGACACCTCGTCCAGCCCTTCGCCGACCCGAGCGTCGGCGCGGTGGCCGGCAACGCCAAGGTCGGCAACCGCAACACGGTCATCGGCGCCTGGCAGCACATCGAGTACGTCATGGGCTTCAGCCTCGACCGGCGCATGTACGACCTGCTCGACTGCATGCCCACCATCCCCGGCGCCGTCGGCGGCTTCCGCCGCGAGGCGCTGCTGCAGGCCGGCGGGATGAGCGAGGACACCCTCGCCGAGGACACCGACGTCACCATCGCCCTGCACCGGGCCGGCCGGCGGGTCGTCTACCAGGAGCACGCCCGCGCCTGGACCGAGGCCCCCGGCTCGCTCGGCCAGCTGTGGCGGCAGCGCTACCGCTGGAGCTACGGCACCATGCAGGCCCTGTGGAAGCACCGCCGGTCGCTGGTCGACCGCGGCCCCTCGGGGCGCTTCGGCCGGATCGGCATGCCGCTCGTCGTGATCTTCCAGATCATCACACCGGCCTTCGCGCCGCTCATCGACCTCTTCACGCTCTACGGCGTCATCTTCGTCGACCCGGTGAAGTCGCTGCTCGCCTGGGCAGCCGTCCTGGTGCTCCAACTGGTGTGCGCGGCCTACGCGTTCCGCCTCGACCGCGAGAAGTACCGCTACCTGCTGATGATGCCGCTCCAACAGATCGTCTACCGCCAGATGATGTACCTCGTCCTCATCCACTCCTGCGTCACCGCGCTCACCGGCGGCCGGCTGCGCTGGCAGAAACTCAAGCGCACCGGTGAGGTCGGCACCCCGCGGGGCACGCCGCAGGCCCCGGCAGGAGCTGCCCGGTGACCGCCACCACGGAGACCCTGCGGCCGCCGCGGTCCGGCGGGCACCGGCGGACGCGTGACGCGGCCGCCCCCGCGGGCGGTGGACGTGACCGGTACCTCGACGTGCTGCGGATGCTCGCCATGGTCCGCGTGGTCACCTATCACACCTTCGGGTGGGCCTGGCTCAGCCTGGCCTTTCCCTCGATGGGTGTGATGTTCGCCCTCGCCGGCTCGCTGATGGCCAACTCCCTGGACCGCCCGGCGCTGTCGGTGGTCCGCGGGCGGCTGCGCAGGCTGCTGCCGCCGATGTGGCTCTTCGGCCTGGTCGTCGTGCTGGCGATGATGATCCACGGCTGGGCCCCGAACGAGCACCACATCGGCCGCTGGTGGGCCCGGATGCTGCTCTGGGTCGTCCCCGTCGGCGATCCGCCGGGTTCGGCGTGGGCCGAGCAGGCCACGGACATCCTCTGGTACCTGCGGACGTACCTGTGGTTCGTCCTGCTGTCGCCGCTGCTGCTGCGGGCCTTCCGGGTCTCCCGGGTCGCGGTCCTCTGCGCGTCGCTGCTGCCCATCGTGATCATGACGACGGTATGGACCCCGCCCGACGGCGAGCTGGGCACCGTACTGCTCGACCTCGCCACCTTCGTGGCCTGCTGGCTGCTCGGCTTCGCCCACCGCGACGGCCTGATCGACCGCGTGCCGGCCGCCCTCGTCCTGCTCCTCGCCGCCGCCACGATGGGCGTCGGCGGCTGGTGGGCCTTCGCCCACCCCTCCGACGGCACCTACGACCTCAACGAGATCCCGCTCGCCCAGGCCCTGTGGTCGGTCGGCTTCGTCCTGCTGCTACTGCGCTTCCGGCCCCGCATGGACTGGATCCGGCGCTGCCGGCCGCTCGACCGTACCGTGACGATCTTCAACTCCCGGGCCGTCACGATCTACCTGTGGCACGAGATCGCCCTCATCCTCAGCGTCCCGCTGATCGACGCCATGTGGCAGGTCCGCGCCTTCGAGCTGTCCCTGCCCCTGGACAGCATGTGGTTCCAGTTCGGGGTCGCCTGGGTGCTGATCGCCGTCGCGGTCCTCCTGGTGGGCTGGGTCGAGGACGTCGCCGCGAAGAAGCCGCCCCGCCTCCTTCCCTAGGGCCGTGAGCCATCGGTCCCCGGGCCGTTGGTGCCTTCTCCGGCCCGTTGTCAGTGGGTGGCCGTACGGTGGATGGCATGCGGCCCGTATCAGACATCGAACGCAGTGTGGCGCCCTTCGAGGTCGTCAGCCCCTTCAAGCCCAGCGGTGACCAGCCCACAGCCATCGACGACCTGGAGCGGCGCATCCGCGCCGGAGAGAAGGACGTCGTCCTGCTGGGCGCGACCGGCACGGGCAAGTCGGCGACCACGGCGTGGATGATCGAGCGGCTGCAGCGGCCGACGCTGGTCATGGCCCCCAACAAGACCCTCGCCGCCCAGCTCGCCAACGAGTTCCGCGAGCTCCTGCCGAACAACGCGGTCGAGTACTTCGTCTCGTACTACGACTACTACCAGCCGGAAGCCTACGTCCCGCAGACGGACACCTACATCGAGAAGGACTCCTCCATCAACGAGGAGGTCGAGCGGCTCCGCCACTCCAGCACGAACTCCCTCCTCACCCGCCGCGATGTGATCGTCGTGGCGTCCGTCTCCTGCATCTACGGTCTCGGTACGCCGCAGGAGTACATCGACCGCATGGTGCGGCTCAAGGTCGGGGACGTGATCGACCGCGACCAGCTCCTCCGTAAGTTCGTGGAGATCCAGTACGCCCGCAATGACGTGGCCTTCAGCCGCGGCACCTTCCGGGTGCGGGGCGACACCATCGAGATCTTCCCGGTCTACGAGGAGCTCGCCGTCCGCATCGAGATGTTCGGCGACGAGATCGAGGCGCTGTCCACCCTCCACCCCCTCACCGGCGAGGTCATCACCGACGACGAGCAGATGTACGTCTTTCCGGCCACTCACTACGTGGCGGGCCCGGAGCGTATGGAGCGCGCCATCGCCGGGATCGAGAAGGAGCTCGAGGGCCAGCTCGCGGTCCTGGAGAAGCAGGGCAAGCTCCTGGAGGCCCAGCGGCTGCGCATGCGCACCACGTACGACATCGAGATGATGCGGCAGATCGGCACCTGCTCCGGTATCGAGAACTACTCGCGGCACATCGACGGCCGCGAGGCCGGCTCGGCGCCGGACACCCTCATCGACTACTTCCCGGAGGACTTCCTCCTGGTCATCGACGAGTCGCACGTCACCGTGCCCCAGATCGGCGCGATGTACGAGGGCGACGCCTCCCGCAAGCGCACCCTGGTCGACCACGGCTTCCGGCTGCCGTCCGCGCTAGACAACCGGCCGCTGAAGTGGGAGGAGTTCCTGGGGCGGGTCGGCCAGACCGTCTACCTGTCGGCCACCCCGGGCCCGTACGAGCTGTCGCGCGGTGACGGCGTCGTCGAGCAGATCATCCGCCCGACCGGCCTGATCGACCCCGAGGTCATCGTCAAGCCCACCGAGGGCCAGATCGACGACCTGGTGCACGAGATCCGCGTGCGGGCCGAGAAGAACGAGCGGGTCCTGGTCACCACCCTCACCAAGAAGATGGCCGAGGACCTCACCGACTACATGCTCGAACTGGGCGTCCAGGTGCGGTATCTGCACAGCGACATCGACACCCTGCGCCGGGTCGAGCTGCTGCGGGAGCTGCGGGCCGGCGAGTACGACGTGCTGGTCGGCATCAACCTGCTCCGCGAGGGACTCGACCTGCCCGAGGTGTCACTGGTGGCGATCCTGGACGCCGACAAGGAGGGCTTCCTGCGCTCCGGCACCTCGCTGATCCAGACCATCGGCCGCGCCGCGCGAAACGTGTCGGGCCAGGTGCACATGTACGCCGACAAGATCACCCCCTCGATGGCCAAGGCCATCGACGAGACCAACCGGCGGCGTGAGAAGCAGGTCGCGTACAACACCGAGCGGGGCATCGACCCGCAGCCGCTGCGGAAGAAGATCGCCGGGATCCTGGACTCCTTCGCGCGCGAGGACGCCGACACCGAGGAGCTGCTGGGCAGCGGCCGGCAGCGTTCGCGCGGCAAGGCGCCGGTGCCCGGTCTGTCCGGCAAGGCGGGCGGCAAGCGCGGCGCCAGGACCCTGCCGGCCGAGGAACTGGCCGACCTCATCGGAGAGCTGACCGACCAGATGCACGCCGCGGCGTCCGAGCTGCAGTTCGAGGTGGCCGCGAGGCTGCGGGACGAGCTGGGCGACCTGAAGAAGGAGCTGCGCCAGATGAGGGAGGCAGGGATGGCGTGAGGGCCCGGTGTTGACCACATGATGCCCTGAACCACGGGGCCGTCTTTTCGCGTCTACCCATAGGGTGCGGGACAGGACAACCGCGCAGTGCAGACGGTGAGAGGGGACAGGGCGTGACGGTCAACATGGCCAAGGGCCAGCAGATCAGCCTGCAGAAGTCCGACGGGGGGACGCTGACGGCGGTGCGGATGGGCCTGGGCTGGCAGGCCGCGCCGCGCCGCGGGCTGTTCGGGTCGCGCACCCGGGAGGTCGACCTCGACGCGTCGGCCGTGCTCTTCGCCGACAAGCAGCCGGTCGACGTGGTCTTCTTCCGCCACCTGACCAGCGACGACGGCTCGGTCAAGCACACCGGCGACAACCTGGTCGGCGGCGCCGGCCAGGGCGGCGACGACGAGTCGATCCTGGTCGACCTGGCACGGGTGCCCGTGCACGTCGACCAGATCGTCTTCACGGTCAACTCCTTCACCGGGCAGACCTTCGCGGAGGTGCAGAACGCGTTCTGCCGCCTGGTCGACGAGACCAACGGCCAGGAGCTGGCCCGCTACACCCTCACCGGCGGCGGCGCGTACACCGCGCAGATCATGGCGAAGGTGCAACGCGCGGGCGCCGGCTGGTCGATGACCGCGATCGGCACCCCGACCAACGGCCGCACCTTCCAGGACCTGATGCCCGCCATCCTGCCGTCGCTCTAGGGGCAGCCATGACCGCCGAGCTGGTCCGGGGACAGAACGCTCCGCTGCCGCAGACCCGGCTGGAGATCACGGTGTCGGCCGACGGCCCCCTGCTGGCCGGCAGCACGGCAGGGGAGTCGGGGGAGGAGCTGCGGCTCTCCCCGCTGCCCGCCGCCGCCCACCGCTTCCCCGTGGAGCTGGACGCGGTGCCCAAGGCCGTCGGGTCCGTGAGCGTGGTCCTTGCGCTGCCCCCGGGCGCCCGCTTCGGAGGGCAGCCGGCCCCGTACGTGGCCATCGCGGACGGCGGCACCGAGCTGGCGAGCTTCACCATCACCGGGCTCGGCGAGGAGTCCGCTCTGGTCGCCCTCGAGCTCTACCGCAGGCAGGGCGCCTGGAAGGTCCGCGCCGTCGGCCAGGGCTACGCGGGCGGCCTGCCCGAGCTGCTGCGGGACCTGGGGCTGAAGCAGCCCAAGCCGGCGCCGGCGGCAGACCCGGCACCGGAGCCGGTCGCCCCGGTGGACTACCGGCACCCGAGCCGTCGCCAACAAGCCGCCGCCACGCCGGACATGCCGCCGCAGCCCGTCGCCGGCGACGCCACCGGCTGGACCATGGAGGAGCGGCTCTACAACCAGGTCCGGGGCATGTTCGAGGACCTGGCCCGCACCATCGCCGCCTACCGCAGCGCCGCCGACTTCGCCGAGGTCCGGCTCGAGCAGGAACTGGACCGCGCCCTGTCCGACCCCCGCACCCGCGTCGGGCCCGCCGCCGACGCCGCCCGCGACCAGGCCATGGCCCGGCAGGCCGACCTGGTCGACCAGGCCCGCGCCGTCCTCGACCGCGACCTCGCGCAGCTCGCCGCCGAGGCCGAGGTGGTCGAGCCCGCCCTGCCGCCCGCCTACGCCGGCTGGGACAGCCCCGTCTGGCACGGCTACGCGGTGCCCGCCGAGCCGCCGATGGCGGTCCGCGTGGGCGACCTCCACCTGCCGGAGGACCCGACGCTGCGCATCCCCATGCTCGTACGGCTGCCGCTGGAGCGCGGCCTGTGGGTCGACAGTGCCCAGGACCGCCCCCGCGCCCTGGAGGTCGCCATGGCGCTCGCCGCCCGCCTCCTGGCCGCGCACCCCGTCGGCGCCTACGCCCTCCAGGTCATCGACCCCTCCGGCTCGGCCTCGACCGCCCTCGCCCCGCTCGCCGACTCCGGCGCCCTGCGCGAGCCGCCCGCCACGGGCGCCGCCGGGGTGACCGCGCTGCTCGCCCGCATGACCGAGCGCGTCGACCTGGTCCAGATGGCGCTGCGGGCCGGCGCCCCCGACTCGCTCCCGCCCGACCTGGACCGGGCCGAGCAGCTGATCATCGTCAACGACTTCCCGTACGGCTTCGACGACCGCGCCGTCAACCAGCTGCGCTACCTCGCCGACGAGGGCCCCTCCGTCGGTGTCCACCTGCTCCTGGTCGCCGACCGCGAGGACGCCCGCGAGTTCGGCCCGGTCCTCGACCCGCTCTGGCGCGCCCTGCTGCGCCTCACCCCGCTGCCCGAGGACCACCTCTCCGATCCCTGGGTCGGCCACTCCTGGACCTACGAGCCACTGCTCCCGCCGGCCGGCAGCCAGGTGGTGCCGCTGGTGCTGCGGCAGCTCGCGACCGCCCGGCAGGCATTTGGCAGCTGACGGCCAGCAGATGGCAGCCTGACCTGCGGACTTGACCTTTACTTTGCTGTTCCTTGGTGATTCCTGTACCGTTCTTTACTCGTAGAGAACGCGGAGGAATGCGTGGACGTCTCCTTGACCCTCTGGGCCGTGACCATCGCTGGTCTGTGTGCCCTCATCGCCATCGACTTCCTCATCGGACGCAAGCCGCACGACGTCTCCGTCAAGGAAGCGGGCATCTGGACCGTCGTCTGGATCGCCCTGGCCGGCCTCTTCGGCCTCAGCCTGCTGCTGTACGGGGGCGGGCAGCCGGCCGGTGAGTTCTTCGCCGGTTTCATCACCGAGAAGTCGCTGAGCGTCGACAACCTCTTCGTCTTCGTGCTGATCATGGGCAAGTTCGCCGTCCCGTCCCGGTACCAGCAGCGGGTCCTGCTCGTCGGCGTACTCATAGCGCTCCTGCTGCGCGCGGTCTTCATCGCCGCCGGCGCCGCGATCATCTCGAGCTTCGCCTGGGTCTTCTACATCTTCGGCGCCTTCCTGATCTACACCGCCTGGAAGCTGATCAAGGAAGCCCGGGCCGACGAGGAGGACGAGGAGTACGAGGAGAACAAGCTCCTCAAGGCCGCCGAACGCCGCCTCGGGGTCGCCGACCGCTACCACGGGACCAAGCTCTTCATCCGGGAGAACGGCAAGCGGATCATGACGCCGATGCTGGTCGTGATGCTCGCCATCGGCACGACCGACGTGCTGTTCGCCCTGGACTCCATCCCCGCGATCTTCGGCCTCACCCAGGACCCGTACATCGTCTTCACCGCCAACGCCTTCGCCCTGATGGGCCTGCGCCAGCTGTACTTCCTCATCGGCGGGCTGCTGAAGAAGCTGGTCCACCTCTCCTACGGGCTGTCCGTCATCCTCGGCTTCATCGGCGTGAAGCTGGTGCTCCACGCCCTGCACGAGTCGGGCGTCCACGTCCCGGAGATCGGTATCCCCTTCTCGCTGGGCGTCATCGTGCTCGTCCTGGCCGTCACGACGGTGACCAGCCTGCGGGCATCGAAGAAGAAGGCCCTCGTGGAGGTCTGAGCCGCTCCACCGGTTGCCAGGACGCCCCCGCAGGTGTGACCTGATGACAGGGCACGGCCCAGCGAGAGGAGCCCGGTCATGACCACACAGACCGCACCCACACCGGCCACCGCACCCACCAGGCACCGTCGGAGCAACCGCTCGTCCTGGGGGACCCCCGTCGCCCTCGGCGTGGTCTTCGGTGGCTACGCGGCCTGGATCTCCAACAACAACGGCGGCTCCACCACCCGGACCACGCTCATCGCGGTGGTGGGCATGGTCGCCCTCGCCCTCGTCTGCTACCTCGCCGGCCGCGTCGGCCCCGCCCTCGCCCGCGAACTCCGCGCGGCGCTCTACGGGGCTGTCTTCGGCTGCGCCATGGGCTACCTGCTCAGCCTCAGCGGCTACTCCCTGCTCAAGGCGTCACTGGTCGGCCTCGCCTTGGGCGCATCCCTGACCGCCGTCAGCTTCTACTGGTTCTACGAGCACGAGGCGTAGGGCCTCACCAGCCGCGCTCCACCCACTCCCGCAGGTGCGGGCGCTCCGCGCCGAGCGTCGTGTCGTTGCCGTGCCCGGGGTAGACCCAGGTCTCGTCCGGGAGAACGTCGAAGAGCTTGGCCTTGACGTCGCGGAAGAGCGAGGCGAAGCGCTCCGCGTCGCCCTGGGTGTTGCCCACGCCGCCCGGGAAGAGGCAGTCGCCGGTGAAGACGTGCGGGTGGCCGTGCGGGTCGTCGTAGACCAGGACGATGGAGCCCGGGGTGTGTCCGACGATGTGCCGGGCGGTGAGCTCGACGCGGCCGACCCGGATGACGTCGCCGTCGTCCACGAGTACGTCGGTGGGGACGGGGATGCCGTCGGCGTCGTAGCGTCCGGCGTACGTACGGGCGCCGGTGGCGTCGACCACGGCCTGGAGGGCCTGCCAGTGATCGCCGTGCTGGTGGGTGGTGACGACCGAGGTGAGGCCGTCGGCGCCGATCACCTCGAGCAGGGTCTCCGGCTCGTTTGCCGCGTCGACGAGCAGCTGCTCGTCGGTCTCCCGGCAGCGCAGCACGTACGCGTTGTTGTTCATGGGGCCGACCGCGGCCTTGGTGATGATGAGGTCCTTGAGTTCGTGCACGTCGGGCGTGCCGCCCACCTCGACCTCTCCCGTGTATGCCATGGCGGTCAGCCTAGTGGCGGCAGTACGGGCAGGGGCAGTTCGGGCAGGCTGGTGAGCCCTTCGCCCTTGCTGCGGCCGGTGACCCAGGCGAGCAGGGCGGTGCGGGGGCCGCTGACGGTGAGGTCGGGCTCGTTGGCGGCGCCGATGGTCCACTTCTCGCCGCTGTCGGTGTCGTGGATGCGTACGGCGGCGATCCCCTCGTGGCCGGAGAGGCCGTCGATGACGCCGGCCAGCTCGCGGACCGCGAAGTCCTCGGGGAGGTCGGCGCAGGTGTAGCCGATACCGAGGTCCACGTGATGCAGCTGGACCTCGATCAGCCGGCGGTAGGGGATCTCGGCGGCGGCGATGACCCTTCCGGAGCGCATCGCGACCTGGGCGCCCCAGGCCTGCGGCGGGGTCTCCTCGATCGCGTACGCGAGCCGGTCGGCGGAGATCCGCAGCTCGTCGAGGTGCTCGGACAACGGCCGTGCCGCGCTGTCCTCGATCTCCTTGTCGCGTGCCTCCGTGGTGGCGTACTGCGGGGTCTCCTCGCCGGTGCGGGCCCAGGTGAGCAGATTCACCAGGGAGTCCGCGTTGCGGGCGACGTGGGCGAGGACATGGCCGCGGGTCCAGCCCGGCAGCAGCGAGGGCTCGGCGACGGCGGTGGGGGTCAGCGCCGAGGCCGCGTCGATCAGCCGTGCGGTGGCCTCTCGTACGGCGGCCGCATCGCGCTCGGGGTCGGGTCGTTGGACAGACACGGGGGCCTCCCAGGTCGGACGTGATCGACGCCTCGTACACGACGCTATCGCGCCGCACTCGATCGGGTGAAGACGGCGGACACCGCCCGCAAATCGAATGTACGTGCTATAGCCTTGGTGTGACTCAGCCGGAAGCAGAAACCGGAAGAAACCGCAATGGCACCCCGTTACGCTGTCTGGGGGTGCTCCCCTGTCCTGTCCTATGAAAGGTGCGCACTGGCGTGGCCGATCGACTCACCGTCCGTGGCGCTCGCGAGCACAACCTGAAGAACGTCTCGCTCGACCTCCCACGGGACTCCCTCATCGTCTTCACCGGGCTGTCCGGGTCGGGCAAGTCGTCCCTCGCGTTCGACACGATCTTCGCCGAGGGGCAGCGCCGGTACGTGGAGTCGCTCTCCTCGTACGCCCGGCAGTTCCTCGGGCAGATGGACAAGCCCGACGTCGACTTCATCGAGGGTCTGTCGCCGGCCGTCTCGATCGACCAGAAGTCGACCTCGCGCAACCCGCGCTCGACCGTCGGCACCATCACCGAGGTCTACGACTACCTCCGCCTGCTCTTCGCCCGTATCGGCAAGCCGCACTGCCCCGAGTGCGGCCGCCCGATCACCCGGCAGTCGCCGCAGGCGATCGTGGACCGGGTGCTGGAGCTGGAGGAGGGCAGCCGCTTCCAGGTGCTGTCCCCGCTGGTGCGTGAGCGCAAGGGGGAGTTCGTCGACCTCTTCGCCGACCTGCAGACCAAGGGCTACAGCCGGGCCCGGGTGGACGGGGCCACGGTCCAGCTGACCGACCCGCCCAAGCTGAAGAAGCAGGAGAAGCACACCATCGAGGTGGTCATCGACCGCCTCACGGTGAAGGACAGCGCCAAGCGGCGTCTCACCGACTCCGTCGAGACCGCGCTGGGCCTGTCCGGCGGCATGGTCATCCTGGACTTCGTCGACCTGCCCGAGGACGACCCGCAGCGCGAGCGGATGTTCTCCGAGCACCTCTACTGCCCGTACGACGATCTGTCCTTCGAGGAACTGGAGCCGCGCTCCTTCTCCTTCAACTCGCCCTTCGGCGCCTGCCCGGAGTGCACCGGCATCGGCACCCGCATGGAGGTCGACCCGGAGCTGATCATCCCCGACGAGGACAAGTCCCTCGACGAGGGCGCCATCGCCCCCTGGTCACTGGGCCACACCCGGGACTACTTCCAGCGCCTCGTCGGCGCCCTCGCCGACGAGCTGGGCTTCCGCACCGACATCCCCTGGGCCGGGCTGCCGCAGCGCGCCAAGAAGGCCCTGCTCCAGGGCCACCGGACCCAGATCCAGGTGCGTTACAAGAACCGGTACGGACGCGAGCGCTCGTACACCACGTCCTTCGAGGGTGCGGTGCCCTTCGTCAAGCGGCGGCACTCGGAGTCGGAGTCCGACGCCAGCCGTGAGCGCTTCGAGGGCTATATGCGCGAGGTGCCGTGCCCGGCGTGTCAGGGCACCCGGCTCAAGCCGATCGTGCTCGCGGTCACTGTGCAGGAGAAGTCGATCGCCGATGTCGCGGCGATGTCGATCAGCGACTGCGCGGAGTTCCTGCGCGGCATGAAGCTCAGTGACCGCGAGAAGACCATCGCCGAGCGGGTCCTCAAGGAGGTCAATGAGCGGCTGAAGTTCCTGGTCGACGTCGGCCTGGACTACCTCTCGCTCAACCGCGCCTCCGGCACCCTCTCCGGCGGCGAGGCGCAGCGCATCCGGCTCGCCACGCAGATCGGCTCCGGGCTGGTGGGCGTGCTCTACGTGCTCGACGAGCCGTCGATCGGCCTGCACCAGCGGGACAACCACCGGCTCATCGAGACCCTCGTCCGGCTCCGCGACCTCGGCAACACGCTGATCGTCGTCGAGCACGACGAGGACACCATCAAGGTCGCCGACTGGGTCGTCGACATCGGCCCCGGCGCAGGCGAGCACGGCGGCAAGGTCGTGCACAGCGGCTCCCTGAAGGACCTGCTCCGCAACAAGGAGTCGCTGACCGGTCAGTATCTGTCCGGCAAGCGCCAGATCCCGACCCCGGACATCCGGCGGCCCATCGACCGCGCGCGCCGGCTGACCGTCCACGGCGCCCGTGAGCACAATCTGCAGGACATCGACGTGTCCTTCCCGCTGGGCGTCTTCACCGCCGTCACCGGTGTCTCCGGCTCCGGCAAGTCCACGCTGGTCAACGACATCCTCTACACCCACCTGGCCCGCGAGCTGAACGGCGCCCGCAGCGTCCCCGGCCGCCACACCCGGGTGGACGGCGACGACCTGGTCGACAAGGTCGTCCACGTCGACCAGTCGCCCATCGGCCGTACGCCGCGCTCCAACCCGGCGACGTACACCGGCGTCTTCGACCACGTACGCAGGCTCTTCGCGGAGACCATGGAGGCGAAGGTCCGCGGCTACCTGCCGGGGCGTTTCTCCTTCAACGTCAAGGGCGGCCGCTGCGAGAACTGCTCGGGCGACGGCACGATCAAGATCGAGATGAACTTCCTGCCGGATGTGTACGTGCCGTGCGAGGTCTGCCACGGCGCCCGCTACAACCGGGAGACCCTGGAGGTCCACTACAAGGGCAAGTCCATCGCCGAGGTCCTGGACATGCCGATCGAGGAGGGTCTGGAGTTCTTCGAGGCCGTCCCGACCATCGCTCGCCACCTGCGGACGCTGAACGAGGTGGGGCTGGGATACGTCCGGCTGGGCCAGTCGGCGCCGACGCTGTCGGGTGGTGAGGCGCAGCGCGTGAAGCTGGCGTCCGAGCTGCAGAAGCGATCCACCGGGCGCACCGTCTACGTCCTGGACGAGCCGACCACCGGTCTGCACTTCGAGGACATCAGCAAGCTGATCAAGGTGCTGTCCGGGCTGGTCGACAAGGGCAACACGGTGATCGTCATCGAGCACAACCTCGACGTCGTCAAGACCGCCGACTGGGTGGTCGACATGGGTCCCGAGGGCGGCAGCGGCGGCGGCCTCGTGGTCGCCGAGGGCACTCCCGAGCAGATCGCGGGGGTGGGCGCCAGCCACACCGGCAAGTTCCTGCGAGACATCCTGGGCGCGGACCGCGTCTCGGACGCCCCGCCGCTGCCTGCCGCGCGCAAGAAGCCGGCCCCGCGCAAGCGGGCGGCGGCGGCCTCCAAGGCCTGAGATCCGGCTCAGAGGAGATTCAGAGACTCGGCACGTAAGGTTCAGCTTTCAAGATCTTCGGATCTTGAGACATCCCCCTACGTGCCGAGTTCTGGAGCACTTCATGACCGAACTTCCCCCCTGCCGCCGTACCGTCCTGCGCGGAGCCGCCCTCGCCGGCGTGGCAGGCGTAGGCCTGACCGCCTGCGGCGGCAGCTCGGACGCCGCGACCAGCACCGGCAGCACCGCCAGCAGCAGTGCTGCCACCACCACCTCCACCGAGCTCGGCGCGACCTCCGAGGTCCCCGTCGGCGGCGCCAAGCTCTACAAGGACGCCAAGGTCGTCGTCTCGCAGCCCACCAAGGGCACCTACAAGGCCTTCAGCGCCGTCTGCACCCACCAGGGCTGCGTCTGCGACGCGGTCAGCGGCACGACCGTCTCCTGCCCGTGCCACGGCAGCAAGTTCAACGCCGAGACCGGCGCCGTCGAGAACGGCCCCGCCACCACCGCGCTGCCCGCCGCCCAGGTCACCGTCAAGGACGGCAAGCTGGTCGTCGGATAGCCCTGCGGACGGCACAGGATTGTCATCCCCAGTCAGTAGGGTGGGAGCATGGCCGATCCATCCAGCTACCGCCCCAAGCCGGGTCAGATTCCGGACAGCCCCGGCGTCTACAGGTTCCGGGACGAGTACGGCCGGGTGATCTACGTCGGGAAGGCGAAGAGCCTGCGCTCCCGCCTTTCCTCATACTTCCAGGACCTCGCGAATCTCCATCAGCGCACCCGCACCATGGTCACCACCGCCTCCTCCGTCGAGTGGACGGTGGTCGGCACCGAGGTCGAGGCGCTCCAGCTGGAGTACTCCTGGATCAAGGAGTTCGACCCGCGCTTCAACGTCAAGTACCGCGACGACAAGAGCTATCCGTCGCTCGCGGTCACCCTGGGCGAGGAGTTCCCGCGCGTCCAGGTGATGCGCGGCCCCAAGCGCAAGGGCGTGCGCTACTTCGGTCCGTACGCCCATGCGTGGGCCATCCGCGAGACCGTCGACCTGCTGCTGCGCGTCTTCCCCGTACGGACCTGCTCCGCCGGGGTGTTCAAGCGCTCGGCGCAGATCGGCCGGCCCTGCCTGCTCGGCTACATCGGCAAGTGCTCCGCGCCCTGCGTCGGCCGGGTCACCCCCGAGGAGCACCGCGAACTGGCCGACGAGTTCTGCGACTTCATGGCCGGCCGCACCGGCACGTATCTGCGCCGCCTGGAACAGCAGATGAAGGACGCGGCCGCCGAGATGGAGTACGAGAAGGCGGCCCGGCTCCGCGACGACATCGAGGCGCTCAAGCGCGCGATGGAGAAGCAGGCCGTCGTCCTCGCCGACGCCACCGACGCCGACCTGATCGCCGTCGCCGAGGACGAACTCGAAGCCGCCGTCCAGATCTTCCACGTCCGCGGCGGCCGGGTGCGCGGCCAGCGCGGCTGGGTCACCGACAAGGTCGAGGAGGTCGGCACCGCCGGACTGGTCGAGCACGCCCTCCAGCAGCTGTACGGCGAGGAGAAGGGCGACGCCGTGCCGCGCGAGGTGCTGGTCCCGGCCCTGCCGGAGCCGTACGAGCCGGTGCAGGAATGGCTCAGCGACCGGCGCGGATCGCAGGTCAGCCTGCGGATACCGCAGCGCGGCGACAAGAAGGACCTGATGGCCACCGTGCAGCGCAACGCCCAGCAGGCGCTCGCGCTGCACAAGACCAAGCGCGCCTCCGACCTCACCACCCGCTCCCGCGCCCTGGAGGAGATCGCCGAGGCCCTGGACCTGGACACGGCGCCGCTGCGCATCGAGTGCTTCGACATCTCCCACCTCCAGGGCGATGACGTGGTCGCGTCGATGGTGGTCTTCGAGGACGGGCTCGCCCGCAAGAGCGAGTACCGTCGCTTCCAGATCAAGGGCTTCGCAGGTCAGGATGACGTCCGGTCCATGCACGAGGTCGTCTCCCGGCGTTTCCGCCGCTATGTGCAGGAGATGCAGAAGACCGGGGAGTGGGTGGACGGTGACGGCGAGGACGTCACGGCCCCTGTCAGCGGCCCCATCGACCCCGACACCGGCAAGCCCCGCAAGTTCGCCTACCCGCCGCAGCTCGTCGTGGTCGACGGCGGGCAGCCGCAGGTCGCCGCCGCCAAGCGGGCCCTGGACGAGCTGGGCATCGAGGACGTCGCGGTCTGCGGCCTCGCCAAGCGCCTGGAGGAGGTCTGGCTGCCCGGCGACGACGACCCGGTCATCCTGCCCCGCACCAGCGAAGGCCTCTACCTGCTCCAGCGGGTACGCGACGAGGCACACCGCTTCGCCATCGCCTACCAGCGCAGCAAGCGCTCCAAGTCGATGAAGACCGGCGCCCTGGACTCGGTACCCGGCCTGGGGGAGACCCGCAGGCAGGCCCTGCTCAAGCACTTCGGCTCGCTCAAGCGGCTGCGTACGGCGACCGTCGACCAGCTCTGCGAGGTGCCGGGCGTCGGGCGGCGTACCGCGGAGACGGTGCTCGCGGCGCTGGCCGGGGCGGCACCCGCCGGCCCTGCGGTGAACACCGCCACAGGAGAGATCATTGAAGATGAGGGGACGGCCGGAACGGCGGCCGCCCCGCCGGAACGGGGGAAAGGCACATGAACGAGAACGACGGAGGCGGAGAACAGGTGACAACCGGTGGAGCGAGCGAGGCGGCGGAAGCCATCCCCGAGCTCGTGATCATTTCTGGGATGTCCGGCGCCGGCCGCAGCCACGCGGCCAAATGCCTGGAGGACCTCGGCTGGTTCGTGGTGGACAACCTGCCACCCGCCCTCATCCCCACCATGGTCGACCTCGGCGCCCGCTCCCAGGGCAACGTCGCCCGCATCGCGGTCGTCGTGGACGTCCGCGGCCGGCGCTTCTTCGACAACCTCCGCGAATCGCTCGCCGACCTCGACGCCAAGGGCGTCAAGCGCCGTGTGCTGTTCCTGGAGGCCTCCGACGACACGCTGGTACGCCGCTTCGAGTCCGTACGCCGCCCGCACCCGCTGCAGGGCGACGGCCGGATCGTCGACGGCATCGAGAAGGAACGCGAGCTGCTCAGCGAGCTGCGCGGCGACGCCGACCTGGTCATCGACACCTCCGCCCTCAACGTCCACGAGCTGCGCGCCAAGATGGACGCCCAGTTCGCCGGCGAGGAGGAGCCCGAGCTGCGCGCCACGGTCATGTCCTTCGGCTTCAAGTACGGCCTGCCGGTCGACGCCGACCTGGTCGCGGACTGCCGCTTCCTGCCCAACCCGCACTGGGTGCCCGAGCTGCGCCCGTTCACCGGCCTCAACGACGAGGTCGCGACGTACGTCTTCAACCAGCCCGGCGCCAAGGAGTTCCTGGACCGCTACGCCGAGCTGCTGCACATCATCAACGCCGGCTACCGGCGCGAGGGCAAGCGTTACGTCACCATCGCGGTCGGCTGCACCGGCGGCAAGCACCGCAGTGTGGCCATGTCCGAGCGGCTGGCCGCCCGGCTGTCCGCCGACGGCGTGGAGACCGTGATCGTCCACCGCGACATGGGGCGCGAGTGATCAAGACGGCACGGTTCCTGCGCCGTTCCGCACGTCGCTCGGGGTCAGGGGCGACACCCAAGGTGGTGGCGCTGGGCGGCGGCCATGGACTGGCCGCCTCGCTCTCCGCGCTCCGCCGTATCTCCCAGGATCTGACCGCCGTCGTCACCGTCGCCGACGACGGCGGGTCCAGTGGCCGGCTCCGGGAGGAGTTGGGCGTCCTGCCGCCGGGCGACCTCCGGAAAGCGCTTGCCGCGCTGTGCGGGGACGACGAGTGGGGCCAGACCTGGGCCAGCGTCATCCAGCACCGGTTCACCAGCGAGGGTGATCTCCACGGCCATGCGGTGGGCAATCTGCTGATCGTCGCGCTGTGGGAACAGCTCGGCGATCCGGTCGCCGCCCTGGAGTGGGTCGGGCGGCTGCTCGGCGCCCACGGACGGGTGCTGCCGATGTCCTCGGTGCCACTGGAGCTGACCGCTTCGGTACGCGGCCACGACCCCGGGAAGCCGGACGACATCACCATGATCCGGGGCCAGGCCAATGTCGCCCTCACCCCCGGTGACGTGCAGGAAGTCCAGCTCGTACCGGCCGATCCGCCGGCTGTGCCGGAGGCCGTGCAGGCCGTGCTCGACGCCGACTGGGTGGTGCTGGGGCCGGGGTCGTGGTTCTCGTCCGTCATGCCGCATCTGCTGGTGCCGGACCTGGTCTGCGCGCTGATGGAGACCCGGGCCCGCAAGGTGCTCGCGCTGAACCTCGCGCCGCAGCCCGGCGAGACCGAGGGATTTTCTCCGCAGCGTCACGTGGAGGTTTTGGCCCGACACGCCCCTAAACTCACCATCGACGTGGTGCTGGCCGACGAGGCCGCCGTGCCCGACCGCGACAGCCTCGCCGAGGCCGTCCAGCGGTTGTCCGGCACGGTGGAGCTGGCCCGGGTCGCCGCCCCCGACGGGCCGCGACACGACCCGGAACTCCTGGCTGCCGCGTACGACCGGATTTTTCGTATGCATGGAAGGATCGGCCCATGGCGATGACGGCAGCGGTGAAGGACGAGATTTCCCGGCTTCCCGTCACCCGGACCTGCTGCCGCAAGGCGGAGGTTTCGGCGATCCTGCGTTTCGCGGGCGGACTGCATCTGGTGTCCGGCCGCATCGTGATCGAGGCGGAACTCGACACGGGGATCGCGGCGCGGCGGCTCCGCAAGGACATCCTGGAGATCTTCGGGCACGCCTCCGACCTGGTGGTCATGGCCCCCGGCGGCCTTCGGCGCGGCAGCCGTTACGTTGTCCGGGTCGTCGCCGGCGGCGATCAGCTCGCCCGCCAGACGGGGCTTGTCGACGGTCGCGGGCGCCCGATCCGGGGCCTTCCGCCGCAGGTCGTCTCCGGCGCCACGTGCGACGCCGAGGCGGCATGGCGCGGTGCGTTTCTCGCCCACGGCTCGCTCACGGAGCCCGGCCGGTCCTCCTCCCTGGAGGTCACCTGCCCCGGGCCGGAGGCCGCCCTGGCGCTCGTGGGCGCCGCCCGCCGGCTCCAGATCGCGGCCAAGGCGCGCGAGGTCCGTAACGTCGACCGGGTCGTGGTCCGGGACGGCGACGCGATCGGCGCGCTCCTCACCCGGCTCGGCGCGCACGAGTCGGTGCTCGCCTGGGAGGAGCGCCGCATGCGCCGGGAGGTCCGCGCGACGGCGAACCGCCTCGCCAACTTCGACGACGCGAACCTGCGCCGCTCCGCCCGGGCCGCGGTCGCCGCCGGCGCGCGGGTCCAGCGGGCGCTGGAGATCCTCGGCGACGAGGTGCCCGAGCACCTGGCCGCCGCCGGCCGGCTCCGTATGGACCACAAGCAGGCCTCGCTGGAGGAGCTCGGCTCTCTGGCCGAGCCCCCACTGACCAAGGACGCCGTCGCCGGCCGCATTCGCCGCCTCCTCGCCATGGCCGACAAGCGCGCCCAGGACCTCGGCATCCCCAGCACGGAGTCCAACCTGACCGACGACATGGCGGACAACCTGGTCGGCTGAGCGCAGCCGCAGCTCCCTCCGTCGGCGCCCGGTCGGGGCGCCGGCGGCCCGCTGTTCCGTAAAATCGCGGTATTGACATGACCATGTAGACCCAGAAGCCTGGCGACTGACCGTGCACGGAAGGTGCACGCCATCGCAAGGGGGGCTCATGGGACGCAGGACAAGATCGATACTCGTCGCCGGCGCGCTGTTACTGGGAGGGGTCATCGCGGCGCCGCTCAACCAGGCAGGGGCCGCGACCGCGTCCGACTCCGGCGCGGACGCCATCAAGGTCTTCGACGCCGACGTCACCCGCGAGCAGATACCGCTGCTCCTGGCGGCCGGTCAGGACGGCGACGAGCTGGCCAACCAGCCGCCCGCGAAGGGCACCGCGCGCGTCGAGCTCTACCTCACCGACGCCCAGGCGCGTGACCTGGAGAAGAAGGGCGTGGACCTCGCCGAGCACACCGTCTCCGCGAAGGCCGAGGCCCGCATCCAGGCCGCCGGCGACGGCGTCTTCCGTCCGTACAGCGGCGCGGGCGGCATCGAGGAGGAGATCGTCAAGACCGGGCAGGCCCACCCGGATCTCACCAAGGTCGTCTCCATCGGCAAGACGCTGACCGGCCAGGACATCCTCGCCGTCAAGCTCACCAAGGGCGCCAGGAAGACCAAGGACGGCGCGAAGCCGTCGGTCCTGTACCTGTCCAACCAGCACGCCCGCGAGTGGATCACGCCCGAGATGACCCGGCGGCTGCTCCACTACTACCTGGACAACTACGGCAAGGACCAGCGGATCACGAAGATCGTGGACTCCACCGAGCTGTGGTTCGTGATCTCCGCCAACCCCGACGGCTACGACTGGACCCACAACCCCGACGGCGACCGGCTCTGGCGCAAGAACCTCCGCGACGTCAACGGCGACGGCGTCATCACCAGCGGCGACGGCGTCGACCTCAACCGCAACTTCGCCTATAAGTGGGGCTACGACGACGAGGGCTCGTCGCCCAGCCCCGCGAGCGAGACCTACCGCGGCGCGAGCCCCGGATCCGAGCCCGAGACCAAGGCGCTCGACCGCTTCGAGAAGCGCATCGGCTTCGACTACGGCGTCAACTACCACTCGGCGGCCGAGCTGTTGCTGTACGGCGTGGGCTGGCAGGTCGCCACACCGACCCCGGACGACGTGCTCTACAAGGCGCTCGCCGGCACCCCCGGCAACTCCGCGATCCCGGGCTATTACCCGCAGGTCTCCTCGGAGCTCTACACCACCAACGGCGAGGCCGACGGCCATGCCGCCAACGTCAACGGGATGATGATGTTCACCCCGGAGATGAGCACCTGCCAGACGGCTTCGAACATCGACCCCTCCGACGCGTGGAACCCGGAGGACTGCGAGTCCGTCTTCAACTACCCCGACGACGAGACCCTGATCCAGGACGAGTTCGCCAAGAACATCCCCTTCGCCCTCGCCGTCGCCGAAACCGCCGCCCACCCCGACCAGCCCGTCTCCGTGACCGGCACCGAGGCCCCCGACTTCACCCCGGCCGCCTTCACCACCTCCTACGCGCGCGGCGCCGACCAGGAAGTCTCGGTGACCGTACGCAAGTCCGTCACCGGCAAGACGCTCAACTACAGCGTCGACGGCGGCCGCACCCACACCGCCCGCCTCAAGGCCTGGAAGGGCGGCGAGACCTACGGCGGCCAGGACAACCTCCGCTTCGACGAATACCGGGCCGACGTCGAGGGCGCCCGCACCGGCGCCACGGTCAAGGTGTGGTTCACCGGCCGTACGAAGAGCGGCAAACCCACCTCCAGCGACCCCTTCACCTACACCGTGGCCGCCCGCGCCAAGGCGAACACCCTGGTGATCGCCGAAGAGGGCGCCGGGGCCGTACACGCCCAGGAATACGTCGACGCCCTCAAGGCCAACGGCCGCAGCGCCGTCGTCTGGGACGTCGCCGCCCAGGGTGCCCCGTCCCCGCTCGGCGTACTCAGCCACTTCCGGACCGTCGTCCACTACACCGGCGCCAAGGTGCCGGGCGGCGACACCCAGCTCGCGATCCGCGACTTCCTCAACGAGGGCGGCAAGCTGATCGAGGCCGGGGAGCGGGCGGGCGGCTCCGCCGTCGTCGGCCGCGCCTCGACCAACGACTTCAGCCAGTACTACCTCGGCGCGTACTCCCGTACGTCGACGTCCGGCGCCACCGGCCTCACCGGCAGCGGAGCGCTCGCCGGCCTCACCGCCCCGCTCGGCGCCGCCTCGGACAACCCGCTGGACGCCGCCGGCGCCTACACCGTCACCTCCGACACCCTCCCCGCCGCGGACTACCCGCAGTTCGAGAGCGCCCAGGCGGGCAGCTACGCCGGCGTGGTCAATCCGTACACGCCGTACGAAGGCCAGTGGATGGCCGCCGCAACGCACACGGACAACGACTGGAAGCGCCTGTCCCGCACCGTCGACCTCACCGCGGTGAGCGCGGCGGACCACCCCGAACTGCGGCTCGCGCTCAGCTGGGACACCGAGCCCGGTTACGACCACGCGGTGCTCGAAGCGCACACCGCCGGCGCCGACGACTGGACCACCCTGCCCGAGGCCGGCGGCGCCACCAGCACCGCCGTACCCACGGAGTGCGAGGCGGGCTTCTTCATCGGCGAGCACCCCTTCCTGACCCACTACCTGACGCCGGGGGCCGACGGCTGCACGGCCACCGGCACCACCGGGGCCTGGAACAGCTTCACCGGCTCCTCCGAGGGCTGGCAGCAGGCCGCGTTCGACCTGAGCGCCTACGCGGGCACCAAGGTCGAGCTGTCGCTCAGCTACATCACCGACCCCGGCAGCGGCGGCCACGGCGTCTTTGCGGACGACGCGCGGCTCGCGGTGGGCGGAACCGAGCAGCAGGCCGAAGGCTTCGAAACCTCCCTCGGTGACTGGACGGTGCCCGGCCCGCCGGCCGGAAGCCCGGCCACCGACGGCGACTGGGGCCGCGCGGGCGCGCTGTTCACGACCTACGCGGCGGTCACGACGCACGACACCGTGCTGCTCGGATTCGGACTGGAACACGTCCCCGGCAGCTCGGACCGCGCCGCGTTGATCGCCAAGGCACTGGCGGCACTGCGCACCTGAGGTGCACCTCAGGCGCACCTGAGGCGCATCTGAAGGCGGCCCGAGGCCCGCCCGAGGTGCCCCTGAGAAGCTGCCTGTCCCCCTACCGCCCAGTAGGGGGACAGGCCACCGTTTCACCGGCCCGCCTGATGTCACCCGGGGCTCCCGGGCGAGGTAGGGTCGTCCTTGGTCGGGGACATCCCATACGTCGCAGCCGGAATGGAATCCGGCGAATCAGCGAGGAGATCGGTTCGTGACGATCCGCGTAGGCATCAACGGCTTTGGTCGCATCGGTCGCAACTTCTTCCGTGCCGCCCTGGAGCAGGGTGCGGACATTGAGATCGTGGCTGTCAACGACCTGGGTGACACGGCGACCACCGCGCACCTGCTCAAGTACGACACCATCCTGGGCCGCCTCAAGGCCGAGGTGAGCCACACCGCCGACACCATCACCGTGGACGGCCACACCATCAAGGTGCTGTCGGAGCGCAACCCGTCCGACATCCCGTGGGGTGAGCTGGGCGTCGACATCGTCATCGAGTCGACCGGCATCTTCACCAGTGGCGAGGCCGCCGGCAAGCACATCACGGGTGGTGCCAAGAAGGTCATCATCTCCGCGCCCGCCAAGGGCGAGGACATCACGATCGTGATGGGCGTCAACAACGACAAGTACGACGCCGCCAGCCACCACATCATCTCCAACGCCTCGTGCACCACCAACTGTGTGGCGCCGATGGCGAAGGTGCTGCTGGAGAACTTCGGCATCGTCAAGGGCCTGATGACCACGGTCCACGCCTACACCAACGACCAGCGCATCCTGGACTTCCCGCACAGCGACCTGCGCCGTGCGCGTGCCGCCGCCGAGAACATCATCCCGACCACCACCGGTGCCGCGAAGGCCACCGCGCTGGTGATCCCGGAGCTGGCGGGCAAGCTCGACGGCATCGCGATGCGCGTCCCGGTCCCGACCGGCTCGGTCACCGACCTGGTCGTCGAGCTGGAGCGCGAGGTCACCAAGGACGAGGTCAACGCCGCGTTCCAGAAGGCGGCTGAGGGCCAGCTCAAGGGTCTGCTGGAGTACACCGAGGACCCGATCGTGTCCTCGGACATCGTCAACCAGCCGGCGTCCTGCACCTTCGACTCCCTCCTGACCATGGTCCAGGGGAAGAGCGTCAAGGTCATCGGCTGGTACGACAACGAGTGGGGTTACTCCAACCGCCTCGTCGACCTGACCACCTTCATCGGCGGCCAGCTCTAAGCAACGCGCAGCACGATGCGATGAGGACAGGGTCCGGACGACACCAGAGTCGTCCGGGCCCTGTCCCATGACCTAGGAGCCATGGATGAAGACGATCGAAGACCTCCTCGACGAAGGCGTCGCGGGCAAGCGGGTGTTCGTCCGCGCCGACCTCAACGTCCCTCTTTCCGGTGACACGATCACCGACGACGGCCGCATCCGCGCCGCCGTGCCGACCATCGCCAAGCTCGCCACCGCCGGCGCCAAGGTGATCGTCGCCTCGCACCTGGGCCGCCCCAAGGGTGCGCCCGACCCCCAGTTCTCGCTCGCGCCGGTCGCCAAGCGGCTGGGCGAACTGCTCGACAAGGACGTCGTGTTCGCCACCGACACCGTCGGTGAGAGCGCCCAGGCCGCCGTGTCCGCGCTGGCCGAGGGCGAGGTCGTACTCCTGGAGAACCTGCGCTTCAACGCGGGCGAGACCGCCAAGGACGACGCCGAGCGCGGCGCCTTCGCCGACCAGCTGGCCGCGCTCGCGGACGCGTACGTCGGTGACGGCTTCGGCGCGGTGCACCGCAAGCACGCCTCGGTGTACGACCTGCCGGCACGTCTCCCGCACGCCGCGGGCGGGCTGATCGCCACCGAGGTCGGGGTGCTGAAGAAGCTCACCGAGGACGTGGCGCGTCCGTACGTGGTGGTGCTCGGCGGCTCGAAGGTCTCCGACAAGCTCGGGGTGATCGACCACCTGCTGGGCAAGGCCGACCGGATCCTGATCGGCGGCGGCATGATGTTCACCTTCCTCAAAGCCCAGGGCCACGAGGTCGGCGGCAGTCTGCTGCAGGAGGACCAGATCCCGGCGGTCAAGGAGTACCTCCAGCGCGCCAAGGCCCAGGGCGTGGAGTTCGTGCTCCCGGTCGACGTCGTGGCCACCGACGGCTTCCCCGACCTGAAGAACCCGGTCGCGACCCACCCGGTGACGGTTTCCGCCGAGGCGATCCCCGGTGACCTGATGGGCCTGGACATCGGTCCGGAGTCCCGCAAGCTGTTCGCCTCGAAGCTCGCCGACGCGGCCACCGTGTTCTGGAACGGCCCGATGGGCGTCTTCGAGCACCCCGACTTCGCCGAGGGCACCCGTGCGGTCGCCCAGGCGCTGATCGACACCCCAGCGTTCACCGTGGTCGGCGGCGGCGACTCGGCCGCGGCCGTACGCATCCTCGGCTTCGACGAGAACGCATTCGGCCACATCTCGACCGGCGGCGGCGCCAGCCTCGAATACCTCGAGGGCAAGACGCTCCCCGGCCTCGCCGCACTGGAGGACTGACCTCAATGACCACCCGTACGCCGCTCATGGCGGGCAACTGGAAGATGAACCTCAACCACCTCGAGGCCATCGCCCACACCCAGAAGCTCGCCTTCGCGCTCACCGACAAGGACTACGACGCCGTCGAGGTCGCCGTCCTGCCGCCCTACACCGACCTGCGGTCCGTCCAGACCCTGGTCGACGGCGACAAGCTGAAGATCAAGTACGGCGCCCAGGACCTCTCGGCGCACGACGCCGGCGCGTACACCGGCGAGATCTCCGGCTCCATGCTCGCCAAGCTGAAGTGCACGTACGTGGCCATCGGGCACTCCGAGCGCCGCCAGTACCACCACGAGGACGAGCCGCTGATCAACGCCAAGGTCAAGGCCGCGTACCGGCACGGCCTCACCCCGATCCTGTGCGTCGGCGAGGGCCTGGAGGTCCGCAAGGCGGGCAACCAGGTCGCACACACCCTCGCCCAGGTCGACGGCGCGCTCAAGGACATCCCGGCCGAGCAGGCCGAGAGCATCGTCATCGCGTACGAGCCCGTGTGGGCCATCGGCACCGGCGAGGTCGCCACCCCCGAGGACGCCCAGGAGGTCTGCGGGGCGATCCGCGGCCGGCTGGCCGAGCTCTACAGCCAGGAGCTGGCGGACGCGGTCCGTATCCAGTACGGCGGCTCGGTCAAGGCCGGCAACGTCGCCGCGATCATGGCGCAGCCGGATGTCGACGGCGCCCTGGTCGGCGGCGCGGCGCTGGACGCGGAGGAGTTCGTCAAGATCGTCCGCTTCCGCGATCAGTAAGGCGAGCGGTCAGTACCCTCACCCCCTGTGAGGGAAGTAGGCTGTCGGGGGCGGACCACCGTCCGGCCCCCCGGCCCCAAGCCGTCGTACACCAGTGACCGCGAGAGTTTGTGCTGGTGTGGTAATCGGGGTGTACAAAGCCCACAAAGTCATAAGCC